>CAKZXZ010000182.1 GCA_937883775.1 uncultured Paracoccaceae bacterium | reverse complement strand
GGCATGCTGCTGGAAAGCTGGGACGTCAATGACGACGCCACAGAATACACGCTGAACGTCCGTCAGGGCGTCAAGTGGAACAACGGCGACGACTTCACCGCAGACGACGTGGCCCGCGTGATCGCTGGCTGGTGCGATAAGACGGTCGAAGGCAACTCGATGGCCGGTCGCATGGCGACACTGATCGACGATGACACCAATCAAGCCATCGAGGGCGCGATTGAAGTTGTGGACGCCAGCACCGTCAAACTGAACCTGCCCGCCCCCGATATCACCATCATTCCGGGCTTTGCTGATTATCCGGCAGCCGTTGTGCACGCCAATTATGACCCCGCCGCAGACCTGTCGACGCTCGTCGGCACCGGCCCAATGGTCATCACGCAGAACGAAGTGGGCGTCAAAGCCATCATCGAGCGTGGGGAGCATGAATGGTGGGGTGACACCGCCTTTGAAGGAGGCGGCTTCTACCTCGATAAGATCGAATATATCGACTACGGCACCGATCCCTCCGCTTGGGTCGCGGCTGCTGAAGCCGAAGAGGTTGATCTGATCTATGAAACCGTCGGTGACTTTATCGACATCTTCAACGCCATCGGCTGGGAACAGTCCGAAGTGGTCTCTGGCGCGACCATCGCGATCCGCCCGAACCAGCAGGCCGAAGTGAACGGCATGAAGCCCTACGAGGACAAGCGCGTCCGTCAGGCGCTGGCGATGGCCGTCGACAACCAAGTCTGCCTTGAGCTGGGTTATGCCAGCCGCGGCGTGGCCGCAGACAACCAGCATGTCGGCCCGGTGCACCCGGAATATGACGACAGCGTTGGCCGCCTGCCCCACGATCCGGCCAAAGCCAAGGCGCTCATGGAAGAAGCCGGTATGGCCGATTTCGAGCACGAGCTGATGTCGATCGACGATGACTGGCGCAAGAACACCACCGATGCGGTGGCAGCCCAACTGCGCGACGCAGGTATCAACGTGAAGCGGACGATTTTGCCTGGTTCGACATTCTGGAATGACTGGGTCAAGTACCCATTCAGCTCCACGAACTGGAACCACCGCCCGCTGGGCACGCAGATCCTCGCTCTGGCCTACCGGTCGGGTGAAGCCTGGAACGAATCCGGTTTCTCCAATGCCGAGTTCGACAGCCTGCTGGCCGAAGCCAACTCTATCGCGGATGCCGATGCGCGCCGCGACGTGATGGGCAAACTGCAAGCGATCATGGCCGAGGAAGGCGTGACGATCCAGCCTTACTGGCGCTCGCTCTACCGTCACAACAACGGCACGATCGCAAACGCGGATATGCATATCGCCTATCTGCCGCAGATCTATAAGTGGTCGGTCAAAGCTTAACCAAACACAACGGGCCGCCCCACAAGGGCGGCCCTTTTTGCCGGTTAAAAGATCAGTTTAGACGTTCAAAAAGAGCGCACGGTCTGAACCAGCCGACCAACAGGGGTCACTATGGGATTGTTCATTTTACGTCGCTTGGGGGTCATGATCCTCACGGCGATTTGCCTGACATTTATCGTCTTCTTTCTGACGAATCTGTCGCCAAATCTTGAAAAACTCGCCAAATCCGAGGTGAACCAGCGGATGAGTGACGACGCCGTCACCAGCTGGCTTGCCAATCGCGGCTATGCACAACCGCTGCCGGTGAAATACGGCCAATGGCTGGGCGTGTTGCCGGGCTATGTCATCGAAGGCACCGACGGCACAGTTCGCGGGCGCTGCATCGGCCAGGGCATGGCGCCAGAAGACGCGCCGACCTTCTGCGGGATCCTGCAAGGCGATTGGGGGCAATCATCGGTCTTCAAGGATGACGTTGGCAGTATCATCGCTACGCGGCTGGGCCTCACGGGCAAGCTGATGTTCTGGGTGATGGTCGTCATGGTCCCCGGTGCGCTGATTATTGGCGTTCTGGCGGGGATGCGGGAAGGCTCGCGCACCGACCGGTCGCTCTCCACCGTCTCAATCCTGTCTACCGCGACACCTGAATACGTCTCCGGCGTGATCTTTATCGCTGTGTTCTCATCCTCGGCCGTGGGCCTGAAATGGTTCAAAGGCACCGCCACATCGGCGATGGATGACATCACTTTCGCCAATTTCACCCTGCCGGTGCTGACCATCGCACTTTACGGCATGGGCTATATCGCACGGATGACGCGCGCCTCCATGACGGAAGTCATGACCGCGCAATATATCCGCACTGCGCGTCTCAAAGGCGTCAGCTTTGGCAACATCGTCCTCAAGCATGCCTTGCGCAACGCGCTGATCGCCCCCTTCACCGTCATCATGTTGCAGTTCCCTTGGCTGCTTAACGGCGTCGTCATTGTCGAGACGCTGTTTAACTACAAGGGCTTCGGCTGGACCCTCGTCCAGGCCGCAGGCAACAACGATATCGAGCTTCTTCTGGGGGTCTCGGTCGTCTCGGTCGTGGTGGTTCTGACGACGCAGCTGATCTCGGATATCGGCTACGTCTATCTCAACCCGCGCATCAGCGTCACGTAAGGGGAATAATATGGAACCGCTAATCTGGGGTGAGATCATCATCCGCATCATCGGTCAGTTCACCCCTGTGTGGATCGCTCTGATCGTCCTGTTCGCCGCCTCGATTGTCTATAAGCGCAAGCTGGGGCTTTACGGAAAACTCTTTGACTCGACCATCGGCATGATCGGCTTTGCGCTGGTGATGTTCTGGGTCTTCACCGCCGTCTTCGGAGCGATGGGGATGATCGTAACCCATGACGGGTTGCAGCAATTCGCCTCCATGAAGAACAAGGTACCGGGCACCTTCCTCGATGAAGAAGGCGTCTACAATTACTACCTTCTGGGCGGCGATAATCTGGGCCGTGATGTCTTCACCCGTATGGTCAAAGGCAGCTGGGAGGTCGTGAAAATCGCGCCCTTCGCGACGCTCTTTGCGTTCATGGTCGGCATCACGCTGGGCCTGCCCGCAGGCTATTACGGTGGCAAGCTGGACACGTTCCTGTCCTTCCTTGCCAACCTGATCCTTGCTTTCCCGGTGATCCTGCTGTTCTACCTGCTGGTCACACCGGAAATCGTCGCAACCGGTATTCCGGTCTACATGGCGGGCATTCTGTTCATCTTCCCGATCGTCTTCATGGTGATCCTGATGAACTCGCGCTTCTATACGCAGCCTGCCAAGCGCAATATGTATCTGGCCTTCGTACTGGTGATCGGCGCATGGCTCTATCTGGGAATCGCCTGGAACGCTGATCCGCTGGGCATCATCAGCTTCCCGGCAAACCTGCTGGTGGTCTTCGTGTCGGTGGTCTTTGTGAACTCGCCCACGGTCTTCCGGATCGTGCGCGGCCTCGCGATGGACATCAAAACCCGCGACTACGTGGCCGCCGCCCAAACGCGCGGCGAAGGCCCGTGGTATATCATGCTGTGGGAGATCCTGCCCAACGCACGCGGACCGCTGATCGTCGATTTCTGCCTGCGTATCGGCTACACGACGATCCTTCTGGGCACCTTGGGTTTCTTCGGCCTTGGCCTTAGCCCTGAAAGCCCGGATTGGGGCAGCACGATCAACGAGGGCCGCAAGCTCCTCTCGATCTACCTGCACCCTGCCCTGCCGCCCGCGTTCGCCTTGCTGACGCTGGTGCTGGGTCTGAACCTACTGGCCGATGGCCTGCGCGAGGAATCTCTCAGAGACTGATCGGACTTAACCAAGGAAGCTATCATGGCCACCCAAAAACCCTATGAAGGTCCGATCCTCGAGATCGACCAACTCTCGATATCGTTCTTCACCCGTCTGCGCGAAATCCCTGCCGTGATGGATTTCTCCTGCACCGTTCAACCCGGTGAGGCCATGGGCCTTGTCGGTGAATCCGGTTGCGGCAAATCCACCGTGGCGCTGGGCGTGATGCAGGATCTGGGCGTGAACGGTCGCATCGTCGGCGGCTCCATCAAGTTCAAAGGCCGCGACCTGAACGAGATGAGCGCGGAAGAACTTCGCGACATCCGCGGCTCTGAAATCGCGATGATCTATCAGGAGCCGATGGCCTCTCTGAACCCCGCAATGAAGATCGGACGCCAGCTGATGGAAGTGCCGATGATCCATGAAGGCTTGGGCGAGAAAGAAGCCTATGATCGTGCCCTTGAAGTGGTAACCGATGTCCGCCTGCCCGACCCCAAGCGGATGCTCGACAGCTACCCGCACCAGCTTTCGGGCGGTCAGCAGCAGCGCATCGTCATCGCGATGGCGCTCATGGCAAACCCGTCCCTGCTGATCCTTGATGAGCCCACAACCGCGCTGGACGTAACCGTTGAAGCCGCCGTGGTCGAGCTGGTCAAAGACCTCGGCAAGAAATACGGCACCTCGATGCTGTTCATCTCCCACAACCTCGGCCTCGTGCTGGAAACCTGCGACCGTCTTTGCGTGATGTATTCCGGCGAAGCGGTTGAGACCGGCTCGATCGAAGACGTCTTCGACGAGATGCAGCACCCCTATACCCAAGCGCTCTTCCGCTCGATCCCGCTGCCGGGTGCCGACAAGAACGCGCGCCCGCTGGTGGCCATCCCCGGTAACTTCCCCCTGCCCCACGAACGCCCCCAAGGCTGCAATTTCGGCCCTCGCTGCGATTACTTCGAGGCAGGCCGTTGCGATCAAGGCGACATCAAGATGGAGACCGTCCCTGGCAACGACCGCCACGCCTCCCGCTGCGTGAAGTTCAAGGAAATCGACTGGGCTGCGCCGATGGAACTGGCCGAAACCAAGGAAAAAGGCGAGGTGGGCGATGTCGTCCTGAAAATGGACAACCTCAAGAAATACTACGAAGTCGCGGCCAATGCGCTCTTCGGCGGCGGCTCTAAAAAGGTGGTGAAAGCCAACGAAACCCTCAGTTTCGAGGCGCGCGAATCCGAAACCCTTGCCATTGTCGGCGAATCCGGTTGCGGCAAATCAACATTCGCAAAAGTGCTTATGGGGCTGGAAACAGCAACAGAAGGCGCAATCACCCTGGACAACAAGTCGATTGAATCGACGCCCATTCAGGAACGTGACACCAAGACCGTGGCCGATGTGCAGATGGTCTTCCAGAACCCGTTCGACACGCTGAACCCATCCATGACCGTGGGTCGTCAGATCATGCGTGCGCTGGAACTGTTCGGCATCGGTAACAATGATGACGAACGCCGCGACCGGATGCTCAAGCTGCTCGACCTGGTCAAATTGCCCCGCGCCTTTGCCGACCGCATGCCGCGGCAATTGTCCGGTGGGCAAAAGCAACGCGTCGGCATCGCCCGCGCCTTCGCCGGTGACGCCCGGATCGTGGTCGCAGACGAACCCGTCTCCGCGCTCGATGTGTCCGTGCAGGCCGCCGTCACCGACCTGCTGATGGAAATCCAGCGCGAGCATAAAACCACGCTGCTCTTCATTTCCCACGACCTCAGCATCGTGCGCTATCTCAGCGACCGCGTGATGGTGATGTATCTGGGCCATGTGGTCGAACTCGGCACGACCGATCAGGTCTTCTCACCCCCCTACCACCCCTATACCGAGGCGCTGCTCTCAGCCGTTCCCATCGCGGACACATCGGTCGAGAAAAAGCACATCGTGCTCGAAGGCGATATCCCGTCTGCGATGAATCCTCCTTCCGGCTGCCCCTTCCAAACGCGCTGCAACTGGAAGTCCAAAGTCGCTGGCGGGCTTTGCGAGAAAGAAGTGCCGCCCGTGCGCCAGCTCTCCGAAGGCCACCAGATCAAATGCCACCTTAGCGACGCCGATCTTGCCGATATGGAGCCGGTTATCAAAATCGCCGCTGAGTAAACGGCTGGATAAAAACGAAGGCAGGCCGATCATCGCGACCGGCATGTCTTCTTTTGTCCAAAAATACCGAAAAAACGGTGGCGTAGCGACCGCACGTCGTGACTTGCGCGCAAGCGCAAGACGCAACCTCGTTAACTGCCCAGAATGACCCGTACGTAATTGCGGGTCTCACGGAAGGGTGGTACACCCCCATGCTTTTTTACAGCGCCCGGCCCTGCGTTATAGGCCGCGAGCGCCAGCCGCCACGACCGGAACTCGTCATACTGCTTGCGCAAATACCGTGCCCCGCCTTCCAGATTTTGACGCGGATCATTTGCATTCACTCCCAGATAACGCGCTGTGGCAGGCATCAGTTGCGCCAACCCCATCGCCCCTTTGTGCGAGCGTGCGTTTGGATTCCATGCACTTTCTTGCTGCACGAGGCGCAAAAACAAGTCCTCGGGAATGCCATGTTTGCGCGCTGCCGCTTTGGCCATGTTCAGATACTCACCACGGTACTTCCCGTTATAGCGCGGTGAATTCAGCCGCTCGGGCACCATCACGCTTTTGGGCACCAGCTTGATAGATGCGGCATATTGCGAGGACGCACGACGGTCCAGAACGCTGGTCTGCGATTTGAAGAGAGAAGAGCGCGACTTGGAACTGAAGTTAAGCCCCTCCGCAATCGCTCCGATTGGAAATGAAAAACAAAGTATAGTCGTCAGAAAATGAACAGGTTTCATCCTGTGTTTGACCTCTCCACCGTCCACGTGAGGCGAAATATAGATAAAATCAGGGTTTTCGCTACCCCCAAGACGCACTAACCCATTTTTAACCACGACGCGGTCATGTAGCGTCACGACGGACAGCTGCAAGATTCGGGGAGAACGCATATGGCAGGATCGGTAAACAAGGTCATCATCGTCGGCAATCTGGGCCGTGACCCCGAAGTGCGGACCTTCCAGAATGGCGGCAAGGTCTGCAACTTGCGCATTGCCACATCTGAGAACTGGAAAGACCGCAACACCGGGGAACGTAAAGAACGCACCGAATGGCATTCTGTCGCGATCTTCTCGGAACCGCTGGCCCGCGTGGCCGAGCAATATCTACGCAAAGGCTCGAAGGTCTATATCGAAGGCCAGCTTGAAACCCGCAAATGGCAGGATCAAAGCGGGCAAGATCGGTATTCAACCGAAGTCGTTCTGCGCCCTTATAAGTCCGAGTTGACCATGCTTGATGGGCGCGGCGAAGGTGGCGGCGGCGGCGGAGGTGGCTATATGAGCGACCAATCCGGCGGCGGCTATGGCGGCAACGATCAGGGTGGCGGATATGGCGGCGGCAGCGGTGGCGGTGCACCTGCAGGCGGCGACATCGACGACGAGATCCCGTTTTAAAGCCCTGCGCTAACTGCCGATGACATATGCCTTCGGCGAGGATATTTGAACCAAAGTGAAACGAAAGGCAGGGTGCAGGCTCTGCCTTTTATCGTTGTTCAAGCGCGTCTGTCAGGACGTTTTTGACCAGTGCAGGATCGACCTCCGACGTAACAAAGGCGCTGCCGATACCCTTTGCGAGGACGAAATTCAGCTTCCCATCCATGACCTTCTTATCCTGCCCCATCAGATCAAGAAGCCCTTCCGCATCCGGCAGATCACCGTCTATGTCTTTCAAATCGACCTTCATCCCCATGGCGCTCAGATGGGCGCGCACGCGGCTGGGATCTTCTTGCGAACACAGCCCCATGCGGGATGAAAGCTCAAACGCCAAGGCGCACCCGATGGCCACGCCTTCGCCGTGCAGCAACCGGTCGGAATAGCCTGTTGCGGCCTCAAGCGCGTGACAGAACGTGTGACCCAGGTTCAACAACGCGCGGTCGCCCTGTTCGGTCTCGTCGCGCACCACAATCTCGGCCTTCATCTCGACCGAGCGTTTGACAGCCTTGATCCGCGCCTGCATATCGCCTGCCGCCAAGGCGGGGCCATGACCTTCGAGCCATTCAAAAAAGCTGGCATCACCCAAAAGTCCGTATTTCACCACCTCACCGTAGCCTGCCAGCAGATCACGTGCCGTCAACGAGCCCAACAGGCCTGTGTCGGCCAGGACCAGGCTTGGCTGATGAAACGCGCCAACCAGGTTCTTGCCCTGCGGCGCGTTGATCCCGGTCTTGCCCCCGACCGAGCTGTCGACCTGCGCCAAAAGCGATGTCGGGATTTGCACAAACCGCACACCGCGCCGCAGCACGGCGGCGGCAAAGCCGACCAGATCGCCGATCACACCGCCTCCAAAAGCGATCACGACATCATTGCGCTCAACTTTTTGCGAGAGTAGCCACTCGACGCATCGTTCGAACTGAGGCCAGCCTTTGGTACCCTCACCCGGCGGCAGCGACAGAGCGACCATCTCGATCCCGTCTGCGGCAAGACCCGCACGCAACGCCTCCAGATGCAGCGCGCCCACCTTTTCATCCGTGACAACAGCCACGCGTTTGCGGCGTAGCAGCGGTGCGACAAATGCACCGGCCTGCGTCAAAAGCCCTTCGCCGACATGGATGTCATAGGCCCGGCCGTCCAGCGGCACGTGAACGGTTTCATGGTGCATCAGTGATCTCCAGCACATCAGGGCGGTCTTGCAGGGCGGTCAAAACCGCATCGGTCATATCATCAATGGAATACCGCGCATCGGCGACAACAGTGATATCAGATTGCGCATAAAGCGGCACGCGGGCCTCGTAAAGGGCGCGCAATGTGGCTTGCGGATCATCGGTGCGCAGCAAAGGGCGCGTGTCCTTGTGCCGAACACGGGACCACAGCAGGCCTAGATCGGCCTTCAACCAAACCGATACGCCGATATTGCTTATCATCTCGCGATTGCCCTGCGCCAGAAACGCCCCACCCCCGGTCGAAAGCACACCGCGCTCGTCGCGCAGCAGGCGTTCGATGACCTCACTTTCGCGAGCACGGAAAAACGCCTCGCCATCGCGCTCGAAGATTTCAGCAATGGACATGTTGGCTGCGGTCACAATCTGTTCGTCACTGTCAAGGAACGGAACCCCCAGACGTGTCGCCAACGCGCGGCCTACGGCGGTTTTGCCTGCGCCCATCATGCCGACCATCACAATGGTCTTTTTCACGATGTAGCCCATATCGGCGCGCCCCCGCTTAGTCCTTGCACTTTCTCCCTGAATGACGTGAACTCACCTGAAAGGCCATATATAAAAACGGCCAGACAAAAGACGTGAGCAGGACGACCGAAAAGAGGCGCAAATGATTAGGGTGTTCAAGCTATTATTCATGCTTGTTCTATTGGCAGGTATTGGATTGGTCGGTTTCGCCTATATCGGGCCGATCTTGGGGGCTGATTTTGCACCAACAAAAACCGAAATCCGTGAACCGGTCACGTTGGATGTGGACTAGGAGCGCTGTTGTCGCCCTTGGCCTTGGGTGCAGTGCCACCGCTTTAATGGCGCAGGACGGCCCGCTTTCTGCGATTGACTGGCTTTCAGACAGCATCAGCACACCGGTGGTCCAACCACTGCCCACCAACGAGGTACCCGTGACCGACAGCGCGTCTGTCGGCGCGATTACCGTCACCCCGCTGGATGATCCCGATGCCGTGGCCGTTGGGCTTTTGCCGCAATCGGTAACCGGTTTGCCGGTCGATCTGTGGGGGAATTCGGACGCCATGACGCTGGCCAATCTGATCCTTGCCAATCACAAGGTCGAAACGCCCGCGATGCAAGCGATGTTAGAAACGCTTTTGCTGGCCGAGTTGAACCCCCCTTTGAGTGGTGATCCTGATGGCCTGCTGTTGAGAGCGCGCGTGGATACGCTGCTTGATACGGGGCGCGTGACGCAAGCTCTTGCGCTGATCGAACGTGCGGGGCCTGACAGCCCCGCATTGGTTCAGCGCTGGCTGGATGCCGCGTTGCTGACGGGGGCCGAAACCCGCGTTTGCGCCGCGCTGACGGAAGACAAGGCAATCACGCTCACCCTGCCCTCGCGGATTTTCTGTCTTGCGCGCGGTGGGGATTGGAATGCCGCCGCACTGACACTTGGCACCGCCCGCGCCTTGGGCCAGATCGCGCCCGAAACCGAAGCGTTGCTGTCGCGCTTTCTGGATCCCGAGCTGTACGAAGGCGAACCTGCCCCGACGCCGGATCGGATCACGCCCCTGATGTTCCGCATCTTTGAGGCGATCGGAGAGCCACTGCCCACTGCGACCCTTCCCAGGGCCTTTGCCGTTTCGGATCTTGAACGCCGCAACGGCTGGAAAGCCCAGCTGGATGCGGTCGAACGGTTGGCCCGCACGGGTGCTGTAGACCCCAATCAGGTGATCGGGCTTTACACACAGCGCTTGCCTTCTGCCTCGGGGGGGATCTGGGACCGGGTCGACGCAATACAGGTGCTGCAAACCGCGCTGACTGCCCGCGATCCGGGCGCTGTGGGTGCAGCGCTTGCACCCGCCTGGGACGCGATGCAAACCAGCAGAACCGAGGCAATCTTTGCACTGGTCTTTGCCAAGCGCCTCGCCGCGCTGCCCCTGCGCGGTGCTGAGGCGGACATTGCGCTGAAACTGGCCGCCTTGTCGGATGGCTATGAAACACTGGTGCCAAAACTTGCGGACCCCACCGCAGATGCTGCATTGATCGCATTGGCACGCGGCGCCCCCATACCGACGCCGCGTGGATCGGTGCAAAGCGCGCTTGCCGCCGGTTTTGATGGCGCGGCACCTTCGGCAGACCTGACCCGGCTCACCCGCCAAAACCAAACCGGCGAAGCTATTTTGCGCGCGGTCACGATGTTTGAAGCGGGAACGCGCGGCGATCCTTCGCAAATGACCGATGCCTTGCGGTTGTTCCGGCAGGTCGGTCTTGAAGACATAGCCCGCCGCGCGGCGTTACAGGCCCTTGTTCTGGAGCGGCAGGCACAATGACGGCCACACGGATTCAGGCCTTTCTTGAGGCGCAGGCGGCAGAACTTGACGCGGCCACAAACACGCAATTGGCCTATGCCCGTGATCTCAAGGATTTCGCCGAATGGCTAGAGCGCCGGACATGCGATTTCGAGCGCGCCACCCGCGAGGATGTCGAGCAGTATTTGATCTATTGCGATGCGCAGGGTCTTGCGAAATCGACCCGCGCCCGACGGTTGTCAGCGATCAAGCAGCTGTACCGCTTCGCGTTCGAGGAAGGCTGGCGCACCGATAACCCAGCGATCCAGATCAAGGGGCCCGGGCGTGACAAGCATCTGCCCAAAACGCTGGACGTCATGGAAGTGGACCGCCTTCTGGCGGCCGCGCGCGAGACCGGACGCTCGGATATGGACCGGCTGCGCAACACATGTTTGATGGAGCTTTTATATGCGACCGGCATGCGGGTCAGCGAATTGGTGTCCCTGCCCGTTTCAGCCGCGCGCGGCGACCCGCGCATGTTGCTGATAATGGGCAAAGGCGGCAAAGAGCGGATGGTGCCCCTGTCGCCGCCCGCACGCGAAGCGTTGGCGCGTTGGCTTATTGCCCGCGACGATGCTGAGGATACCGCGCGGACGGCTGGTTTGGCGCCCTCAAGGCATTTGTTTCCGTCGCGCGGAAAATCAGGTCATCTGACGCGGCACCGCTTTTATACGCTCATCAAAGAGCTTGCGGTTGCAGGGGGTGTGAGCCCGGAAAAGGTCACACCGCATACTTTGCGCCACGCGTTCGCCACCCATCTTTTGGCCAATGGGGCAGATTTGCGCTCGATCCAAACCCTGCTGGGCCACGCTGATGTGGCCACGACCGAGATTTACACCCATGTGCTGGATGAGCGGCTCAAAGAGTTGGTGCTTGAAAACCATCCGTTGGCCAAAGACGGCTGAGGCCAGGATTTTCGGTATTTAGGGACAAAAGAAGTCAGTGGCGGAGCGTATCTGGCAAGACGTCTTCGCTGGGCCATACACCGGTTGTGAGAGCGGCGTGATAGCCTTGGGTCAAGCCGGCCTCTTCCATCGCCAGACGGGCCTTTGGTGCCGGATAATCGAGACTATGCAGGATCACGCCTGCATCGCCGAGAATGGCATATTCGGTGGCCGGGCTGTGATTATGCGGTGGCATGCCGATGACACCGGCATTCACCCATTCGCAGCCGCCCAGATCACGGCTGAAGGCGATGCCGCTATGGCCCGTGACGATCAGATCAACCGCGCCGATTTGCGCCTCAAGTGCTGCGCGTTCTTGGGCGAAGACGGTGTCGGGGCTGACGGACCAGACAAAGCGCGCGATATCCGTGACACCCCCATGGATCACCGCCACGCGGCGGCCGCAATGGGTCAATGTGGCGATGTCGGGGCAGTTTGACATTTGCGCGCGCTGCGCATCGGTGACCCGTGCGTTCGCATAAGGATACCACCCGCGCGAGAGCAGATCGCAGGCTGTGTTCTCGTCAAAGCCGCAGCCACAATCAGATGCGCGCATGGCCAGTTGTTGCTCACAATTGCCCGCGACGACGCACGCCGTTTCGGCAAAAACCAGATCGCAGGTCTGAACCGGATCGGCGCAATAGGCCACCACATCGCCCGTGCAGATGCGATTGCTGCGCGGGATCTGCGCTGTGGCTTGAAAAAGTGTCTGCGTGGCCTGCAAATTGGAGTATGGACCACCAAAGAGCAGCACGTCGCCCGATAATTCGCCCAGATCGCGGATCAGCATCTCTTGCTCTTTCGTGTCATTCACACCACTTTGCAGCTATTGCACTCATTTCGGACGCTGACACCCCTTATGGACACTGTCTCACCTCTTCTTGATAGCGCTTTTTGGATCACCGCGGGCGCTATTTTGGTTCTTTTGATCCTTTCGGGATTCTTTTCAGGCTCTGAGACCGCGCTCACCGCGGCCTCTCGCGGAAAACTGCGCTCGCAGGCGGACAAGGGTAGCGCGGGGGCGGCCAAGGCGCTCAAGATTACCGAGGATAACGAACGGCTGATCGGATCAGTGCTGCTGGGCAATAACCTTGTGAACATCCTGGCCGCGTCACTTGCCACGGCCCTTTTTACGCGCGCCTTCGGGGAAAGCGGTGTGGCGCTGGCCACGCTGGTGATGACGCTGCTGGTGTTGATCTTTGCCGAAGTGCTGCCAAAGACTTACGCAATTACCAATTCAGAACGCGCGGCTGCGCTTGTTGCGCCGGTGATTGGCATCGTCATCATGCTGTTCGCACCGATTGTCGCGGCGGTCCGAACATTTGTGCGGCTGATGCTGCGCTTGTTCGGCGTGCAAACCGACCCGGACAGTCACATCCTTGCCGTGCGCGAGGAAATCGCAGGCGCGTTGCAACTGGGCCATTCCGAGGGCGTGGTCGAAAAGGAAGACCGCGACCGCATATTGGGCGCTTTGGATCTGGGCGACCGAGTGGTCGAGGAGATCATGCTGCACCGGTCGGGGATCGAGATGATTAATGCGGCAGATGATCCAGAAACGATCCTCTCGCAATGTCTGCAAAGCGCCCATACCCGCCTGCCCGTCTATGATGGCGAACCTGAAAATATCGTTGGCGTCATCCACGCCAAAGATTTGCTGCGCGGGATGGACAAGGTGATGCGCGGGCCCGACGCCTCGGATAAGGCGCTGGCTGCGTTTGAAGTGCGCAATGTGGCAATGCCGCCCTATTTTGTTCCCGAAACCACAACACTGGACGACCAGATGCGCGAGTTCTTGCGCCGCCGCACGCATTTTGCGCTGGTCGTGGACGAATACGGCGCACTGCAAGGACTGATTACGCTTGAGGATATTCTAGAGGAAATCGTAGGTGAGATCGCCGACGAGTTCGACACCGAAGACGAACAAGACGTCCAGCGTGACGGTGATGGCAACTTCATCGTCGATGGCGGAATGACAATCCGCGATTTCAATCGCGCCACGGACTATGTGCTGCCCGATGAGGAAGCCAATACCGTCGCCGGGTTGGTCATCCATGAAGCACAGATGATCCCGACAACGGGGCAGTGTTTCAGCTTTCATGGCTTTCGTTTCGAAGTTGCCGGGCGCGATGCAAACCGATTGACGGAGTTGAAAATCCGCAAGCTGTGAGCCCGCAGGCGTCCGCAAGTCCCTAGACCAACCCTAGCTGGGGGCCAGCCCCCAGACCCCCAGGATATTTCGAAAAAGCGAAGGATCAGCGACCTTTGAAGAGCCCTCCAAGGATACCGCGAACGATCCGTTTGCCGGTGGTGCCTTTCAACTCTTTCAGGACGACCTTGCCGATTTCAGCGCCAATCGAAGGCGTTTTGCGGGCCGGGCGCGCCGTTGATCGACCAACGCGCGTGCCTGAATAGCGGCGGCCTGCGGAATATTCCTGCAAGGCTACCGACAAGTCTTCTTCCTCTGCCTCGGCCTTTTCGGCCGCTTTCGCGGCGGCTTCGGCCCGTTTGGCCAACATCTCGAAAGCGGAGGCCCGATCGAGCGTGGTGTCGTATTTGCCCGACATGGGCGAGCTCGCAAGGATTGCCTTACGCGTGGCCGCATCGATCGGCCCCAGTTGCGAGGATGGCGGGCGGATCAGTGTGCGTTCGACAACGCCCGGCATGCCTTTCTTGATAAGCATAGACGTCACCGCCTCACCCGTGCCCACGTCGCGGATCGCATCTTCTGTCGAAAAGCGCGGATTTTCGCGGTACGTCTCGGCAGCCTGACGCAGCGCTTTGCGGTCACGTGCAGTGAATGCGCGCAAGGCGTGCTGAACCCGATTACCGAGCTGGCCAAGAATGTCTTCGGGGATGTCGTCGGGGTTTTGGGTGATGAAATAGACGCCCACCCCTTTGGAGCGGATCAGCCGCGCGACTTGTTCGACTTTATCAACCAGCGCCTTGGGCGCATCATCAAACAGCAAATGCGCCTCATCGAAGAAGAAGACCAGTTTGGGTTTGTCGGGATCCCCAACCTCGGGCAGCTCTTCGAACAGCTCAGACAGCAGCCACAGAAGAAAGGTTGCATAAAGGCGCGGTGCGCCCATCAACTTGTCTGCCGCCAGGATGTTGATCCGCCCACGCCCATCTGGATCGGTTGACATGATATCGGCCAGATCAAGGGCGGGTTCTCCGAATAGCTTTGCTCCGCCTTGATTTTCGATAACCAACAGACGCCGCTGGATCGCCCCGATTGAGGCTTTCGAGACATTGCCATAGCGCAGCGCGATCTCGCCTGCATTTTCACCTAACCAGACAAGCAGCGCTTGCAGATCCTTGAGATCAAGAAGAGGAAGCCCCTGTTCGTCTGAGACGCGGAATGCGATGTTCAGCACACCTTCCTGTGCCTCTGTCAATTCCAGGAGACGGCTCAGCAGCAGCGGGCCCATTTCGGCCACGGTGGTGCGGACGGGATGGCCCGCTTGGCCAAAAAGATCCCAAAACGTGACAGGGAAAGCATCATAGGTGTAATCGGTAAACTGGATCGTTTCTGCCCGGCTGGTAAACGCGTCGTGCAGCTTGAAATCGGCACTGCCAGCGGCGGCTAGTCCCGAAAGGTCACCTTTCACATCAGACAAAAAGACCGGGACACCCTGTGCGGAAAAGCTTTCAGCCAAAATCTGAAGCGTGACCGTCTTGCCTGTACCGGTTGCCCCGGCAATCAGGCCATGACGGTTGGCATATTTCAACAACATCTCCTGGGGCGCGCTGTAGCCTTCGCCGCCACCACCGATAAAAATCGTCTCGCTCACTGGGGTCCCTCCCAAACTTCTTTTCCGCGTGAAAATACATCCTTAACTTCTTCATGCCAGAACAAACGTGTTCGCAGCCTCTGATGTCCTCGGGGTGTGTGCGGACTTCCTCCCTGTCAGACTGGCCGCGCTGTTCGCAGCGTGGCCCTTTTTTTATGCATGAAACGGCGCAAAATCGCCGATATTGCTGGTTGACGGGTGCGGCACGACGCCGTAGCCTGATCGCAATAAATAAGTCGGCCAGTCCGACGGGGAGCATATGGGAAAGGGATCAGCGCTTGCTGATCCTTTTTTCTTTGGGCCCGCCTTATTTTGACGTTGGTTTGACGCTCCCTGAATTGATGGTTTTCTGGCCTGACATCCAGATCGCGCCATGGTATTGCGCGCTATACTGATAACCACTTTCGGAGACAGACCTTGTCGACATTCAAGACCCTCCCGCTGATCGCCCTGCTGGCCCTATCGGGCCCTGCTTTCGCTCAGGAGACCTCAACCGAGGAGACCACCGAAGAGGCACCAACCGAGCAGAGCACACCACCTGCCGAAGACGCACCCGCCGATGGTGCTGCCGCCGGTGGTTTGTCGCTTGGTGAGGAAGTGTCCGAAGGGCCCCAGCAGGGTCAGACCTATACCGCAGCCGAGCATGGCGATTGGCAATTGCGCTGTGTGACATTGGCCGATCAAGAAGACCCCTGCCAGCTGTATCAATTGCTGGAAGATGCCGAAGGCAATGCGGTTGCCGAGGTGAATCTGTTTACGCTTGAAGGCGCAGGCGAGGTTATTGCCGGCGCCAATATCGTGACCCCGCTTGAGACGTTGTTGACCGAACAGTTGACCTTGCGTGTCGATACGGCAAACCCGCGTCGCTACCCGTTCACCTTCTGCGCGCCGATTGGGTGTGTTTCACGGATTGGTCTGACCGAAGCAGACGTGGCCGGTTTCCGGCGTGGCAACCAAGCTGTCGTCAGCATCGTGCCGCTGGGCGCACCGGATCAACGCGTGAACCTGACCATGTCGCTGACAGGGTTTACCGCCGGATATGCAGCCGTGCAGGAAGCCAATGCAGCAGAGCGTGCACCAGCCGCCGACGCACCCGCAGAGTAACGCTTCAAGGCGCGCGTCCGAACGGGATGCGCGCCTTTTTAGACCTTACCAAGGGCAAGAACAGCGTTCAGCCCCCCAAAAGCGAACGCATTCGACACGACCACATCCACTTCTGCATCGCGGGCCACGTTGGGGACGATGTCGAGCGCGCATTCAGGATCCGGTTCGTCGTAGCCAATCGTCGGTGCGATCACACCGTCACGCAGGGCCATGATACAGGCGAGCAATTCGACTGCGCCGGTGCCGCCGATCAGATGCCCGTGCATCGACTTGGTTGAGCTTATCATCAGGTTGTCCGCATGGGCGCCGAACACATCCGCCACGGCGGCGCATTCGGTCTTGTCATTGGCCGCCGTTCCGGTGCCGTGGGCGTTGATATAGCCCACCCGCTCTTTCGCGATATGGCCATCTTTCAACGCGCCCTCGATAGCGCGTGCGGCCCCCTGTTTGGAGGGCATCACGATGTCGGACGCATCTGAGGTCATGGCAAAGCCAATCACCTCGGCCAGGATGTTGGCATTGCGGGTGCGGGCATGCTCGTATTCCTCAAACACAAAGACCGCCGCCCCTTCGCCTTGCACCATGCCGTTGCGGTTGGCCGAGAACGGGCGGCACACGTCTTTTGACATCACACGCAGCCCTTCCCAGGCTTTCACACCGCCAAAGCACAGCATCGATTCCGATCCGCCGGTCACCATGACATCCCCAATGCCCGAACGGATCATCATATAGGCTTGTCCCATCGCGTGATTGGACGATGCACAGGCCGTGGCCACCGTGAATGACGCCCCTTTGAGGTTATACTCCATCGACACATGGCTGGCGGCGGCGTTGTTCATCAGCTTGGGCACAACAAACGGATGCACGCGGTTCTTCCCGTCTTCATAGACCGAGCGATAGTTATCGTCCCATGTGTTCACGCCGCCTCCGGCTGTCCCCAAGATCACACCGGCTCGCGCGGCCAGCTCCCCGGCGAAGGTCAGTCCGGACTGACCAATGGCTTCTTTTGCAGCCAAAAGCGTGAATTGCGTGAAACGGTCATAGAGGACAATTTGCTGGCGGTTGAAATGGGTGTGCTCGTCATAGCCATGCACCTGCCCGCCGATCTGCACACCAAGCCGGTCCACATCGCGGATTTCAAGCGGACCAATCCCGCAAGCCCCTTCGCGCATAGCCGCCAGCGTCTGGGGCACATTATGCCCCAACGCATTGATCGTACCGGCCCCCGTAATGACGACGCGTTTCACGACTGGTCTGCTACCAGTTTTTCGACCGCTGCCACGATGCTGGCAACAGAGGAGATATCAAACTCGCTTGCAGACGGATCATTTGCGTTGAACGGCACCGAAATATCGAACGCCTCTTCAATGGCGAAAATGCTCTCGACAAGCCCCATGCTGTCGATACCCAAACTGTCGAGCGTACTGTTCGGCGTCACGTCCTCGACATCAAGCACAGCTTGCTCGGCAATGATCTGAATGACGGTGTCTTTAACGCTCATGATCTGGCCCTCGCCCTGACGTTACCGGGGATTTAGTCACTCTGATCGCGGTTTAAAATAGCTTTCTTAAGGTCAGCGACATCGCGGAAAAGGCGTGGCAAGCGCCGCAGCCCTTTATAGGCCTCGACATGGCTTTCCATCTTCATGGCCGGGTAGCCCAGAAGCACGCGGCCTTTGGGTGCATTGGTGAAAATCTTGGTCGCGCCTCCCGCAATCACATCATCGCCGATGAAGATGTTGTCATTGACACCGCACTGGCCCGCCAGCACAACCCGGTCCCCGACCTGGGCCGAGCCTGCCATGCCGACCTGCCCGCAGATCAGACAGTCCTGACCGATTTCGACGTTATGGCCAATATGCACAAGGTTATCGAGCTTGGTGCCGTTGCCAATCGACGTGTCACGGATCGTGCCGCGGTCGATAGCAACATTCGCGCCAAGTTCGACATCATCGCCGATCCGGACTGCACCCAGCGAGTGAATGCGCGTCCAGCTCTGGGCCTTTGCATCGCCTTGATCGCCAAGGGTTTCGCGCACGGCCTCGACCCCAGATTTCTCAGGTGTCACAAAAGAGAACCCATCGCTCCCGACCACGGCTCCGGGTTGCGCGATGAACCGATCCCCAATCACGACGCGCGCACCAATGCGAACGCCTTGGCAAAGAAGCGCGTCGGCACCGATCTGCGCGCCTTCAGCGATGCTCACATGGGAGGCGATGCGGGCGTTTGCGCCGATACGCGCGCCCCGCCCGATCACGACAAAGGGGCCGATGGCGGCCCCTGCCCCGATCTGGGCATCCGCGTGGATCACGGCGGTCGGGTGCACATCTGGCTCAATCTCAGGACCGGGGTCCATCAGCGCAGTCAGACCGCTCATCGCATAGCGCGGACGCGGCACGAAAATTGCAGCCTCCAGCCCCAGTGCCTGCCAATCCGCCCCCTCCCAAAGGATCGCTGCGCGGGCTTGACCTTGGGCCAGCCCATCGCTGTATTTCGGATCCATCGCCAAAGCCAGATCGCGTGGGCCAGCGGCGGCGGGTTCGGACGCCGCATCAATCAAAAGCTCAACGGCGCCAAAGGCTTGAGCCCCGAGCGCCGTTGCGATGTCTTGAACTGAATAGGCCATAGCCCCTCCGCTGATTTGCGGAAGGATTACCCCCGAACGGCGCCCAGCACCACCCCTTCACGGGCCAACGCGTCCCAGATCTTGGCGTCACGTCCATAGATGTCGCGACGGAACTGCGTGTGCCCCTTGGCCGTTGTGAAAGCCGTGCGATAAATGATGTGCACAGGCACCGGCTTTTTCAGGTTCACATAACTCTCCTGTCCGGTGTTCAGCTTGGACTGAAAGAACCCTTTAGGATCCGATACTTCCTTGGCCAGCAAAGCATAGGCGAAATCAAACGGATCGTTCAGACGAATGCAGCCGTGGCTGTAGGCGCGCACTTCGCGGCTGAACAGGTCTTTTGCAGGCGTGTCGTGCAGGTAGATGTTGTACTTGTTGGGGAACATGAACTTCACAAGCCCCAGCGCGTTTCCGCGGCTTGGCGGCTGGCGCATGTTGTAGGGGAAGGTGCGGGCCGAATAGGCTGCAAAATTGACATTCGCACGGTTTACACGGCGCCCCTTGCTATCGGTGATCTCAAGATGGCTGACCGCGTTGCGGTTTTTGCGCAGCATCGGCAGGTATTCCTTGGTCGCGATAGAACGCGGGACATACCAGCTGGGATTGATGACCATAAATTCCATCACATCAGAGAATTCAGGGCTGCGCCGGTCACTGTCGTTCTTGCCGATGACAGACCGTGTCTCAAACGTGACTTTGCCGTTATCGACAATCTTGGCCGTGAAATCCGTCAAGTTCACCAGCACATGGCGATTGCCGCGGTCCCGATTAATCCAACGCTCCCGCTCCATCGCGACCATGATAGCCTGCAGAAGCGTTTGGACGGATTTGTTGATCTCGGCGATGGTGCCCGCACCTGCAACGCCATCCGGCGTCAACCCGTGGGCCAGCTGAAATTGCTGAACCGCCTTTTGTAATTCGGCGTCATAGGACTGGGAGGCACTGCGCCCTGCAAACCCCATGGCATGCAGGCGGTCGCGCAACTGCACGACGGCAGCACCGCGCGCGCCGGGCTTCAGCGCATCGGCCTGCACCTTGGCACCGTACCCACCACGGGCCAGCTGCTGTTCCATGTCCATCTTGACCTTCATCAAGCGGACATATTCGGCGGTTTGCGGCTGTAGTTTTTTAAGCCAAGCGGCGGGTGTGGACCGCGAAAAAGTATCAATCAACGCCAAACGGTCGCGATACGGCACCTGCCGGACGATCCCGCTGTCAATCTGCGAGGGCACCAGAACACCGGTCTGAATGTCACGCGCATACGTCAAAAAGGCTTTCGACAGCGCAACCTCGATCAATCCGCGATCCCGCGCGGACTTGGCCGCTTTCATCTGCGTTTTCAAGCGGTCCGGGTCATATTGTGTCATCGGCAAGCCGTGTGCAGGTGCTTGCGCCAACGCTTTGAAAAAGGCGGATCGCCGCTGTCGATCTTTATTGCCTTTGCCTGTCCAGATCGGCTGGTAATCGCGCGCCTTGTAAAACTTGGCAAGCGCATCATCGCGTGCAGCAGCTTCCGCGACCGCCTGCTTGAACGCCGTGACCTGTGCCGACGCTGGCTGCGGTGCGATAAGAAACAGCGCCAATCCAAGGATAAGGGTCGGGATTAAAGGTAAATTGCGCGTTAGAATGGCCATTCCATACCTCAAAATAAGGGCATTTTTATCAAACTGTGTTGGACAGTCTCTGATCTATACGCAGCTGTCCACTCACAATTTCGACGCGGCTGGGCACATGTTGTGGAAACGCAATAGGCAATTACCAAATCTGGTTTTTTGTCAGAATTGCCACGGTGAGCAAATTTCTGCCCAAATTTCTTGTTTTAGTGCAATTGAACTAAAACAGCCTTGGTTCGCGATTCGATATGTGTCATATAAGTCGCGACTGGGGAAAATTTAGGCAGACGGCACTGTGAACACACAGGTCAAAGCAGGTTTCAGCGACGGGACGACGCAGAGCATGACCGATATAACGAATGCGGGTTTCACCCGCCGGGGCATTCTTGCCGCATTTGCAGCAGCAGCGGTGACAGCCGCACCCACCTATTCCAAAGCCGCAGGTTTTTTACGTGGAAGTGGCGATATCCGCCGCATTCACATGTATTCAGGCCGAACCGGCGAAACCATCGACATGATCTACTGGATCGATGGGAAATATATCAAAGACGGTATGCGCGAAGTGAACTACTTCATGCGCGATTGGCGTCAGGATAGCGCGACCAACATGGATACGCGCACGATCGATATCATGGCCGCCGCACATAACACGTTGAATACATCTGAGCCGTATTTGCTGCTCTCGGGCTACCGGACGGCAAAAACCAACGCGATGCTGCGCGCTCGTTCAGGTGGCGTGGCCAAAAAATCCCTGCACATGAAAGGCCAGGCAGCCGATCTGCGATTGAAATCACGCTCGGTCAGTCAGATTGCCCAAGCCGCAGCGGCTTGCCGCGCAGGCGGTGTTGGACGGTATTCATCCTCGAACTTTGTTCATATGGATTGCGGCCAAGTTCGCACATGGGGTCGCTGACCCGACAGGTCCTGAACACATTGCCCAGAAGCCAGCGCCCATCATGGGCGCTTTTTTCATGTCGGATCACAAGATCGCCCTGTCCTCACCCCGGAAAATCGGCAACTCTTTGGCAACAGTTCAGCGATGACAGGCACGGCTATGAGCAACCGAATACTATGTGACTTTCGCAGTGACACACTGACCACGCCGTGCGCCGGGATGCGCGCTGCCATGGCCGATGCAGAGGTTGGCGATGACGTCTATGGGGAAGACCCGACCGTTTTGCGCTTACAAGACCAGTTGGCCGAACGGCTGGGCAAAGACGCGGCTCTGTTCTTTGCGTCGGGCACGCAAAGCAATCTTGCCGGAATGCTGGCCCATTGCGGTCGTGGTGAAGAGATTATCGTTGGCGCCCCCTATCATACCTATGTCTACGAGGCCGCCGGCGCCTCAGTCCTCGGCGGAATTGCCCTATACCCCGTGCCCGTCGCCGATGGTCGCCATATCACGCCCGACACAATCCGGGCGGCCGTCAAAGAAGACGACAACCACCACGCCATTTCACGCCTGTTGGCCTGCGAACACACGGTGAGCGGTCGGGTAATCCCCCTTGAAACAATCCGCCAATCGACCGATACCGCCCGCGCCCACGGTCTGAACTGCCACCTCGATGGTGCGCGTTTCTTTAATGCAGTTGTGGCCTTGGATATCGATCCTGCCGCCCTCGCCGCCCCTTTCGATACTGTCTCTATCTGCTTGTCCAAAGGGCTTGGAACGCCCGTTGGCAGCGTTCTGGTTGGCAATCGCGATCTGATCGCCAAAGCTCACCGCCTGCGAAAAATGCTTGGCGGCGGGATGCGGCAAGCAGGGGTTCTGGCCGCTGCCGGGATATACGCCCTGGCGCATAACATCGGTCGGCTGGCCGAAGATCACGCCCGCGCCCACGACCTCGCTTCATTTCTGAGCAACCACAATGCCGGAGAGGTCGTGCAAGACACCAACATGGTTTTCCTGCGCGGCGCACCTGACGACATGCTGGATGACAAGATGCGGCGCTGCGGAATCGAGATCGGCGGCCCTTACGACATCCGCCGCCTTGTGCTGCACAAAGACATTGATGACAGCGCCCTTAGCGCAGCGAAAAAAGCGTTCGCAGAACATCTTTAGTAGGAAAATGGCGGTCCCAAGAGGATTCGAACCTCTGGCCTCTGCCTTCGGAGG
>CAKZXZ010000181.1 GCA_937883775.1 uncultured Paracoccaceae bacterium | reverse complement strand
GTTATTTGGTAGCAGGTCAGCTTGCTTGCGACCGTATTAGCACTGAGCACGAAGCATGGGCAGTTTCTACAAATGATGCGGTTGGATTGTAATGAATGCCCAGAAAGGTCGCATTGCCCAAAAGGCAGCTGGCAACAAGGTTTCCTTGGTGCCCTACAATTCAATTCCCAAACTCGGACTTTATCTGCCGCAGCATTGCCTGCACCTTGTCAGTGCGGTGCAAATCGACATGCGTCGTTAGCCATAGGCGCACGAACCATAGTCGGCTTGGTGGAAAGACCGGGTGCAGGTCTGGTCTCGCGACGGTTTCATGATCGCCAAGGAATCCGATGCCCAGGCCGCGTGATATCGCTTCGACATTGACCCAGATGTCCGGCGACGACACAACAATCTGCTCGGGTCGCACGTGGTCTTCGATCCACGGCCAGAACGGCAGTCGTGGGTCCGCGTGGTGCGGGGCCACAAATCGGTGTCCCTCAAGATCGTCGATACCTTCGGGCAGGCCGAAGCGTTCAATATAACTCGAATGAGCGTAAAGGTTGAGTTTAGCGCGCCCCAGACCATGCACGACGTAGTCTGGGGTGGTCGGCTTTTGGCCAGATCGGATGGCGATATGCGCCTCACCATATTCAAGCCGGGTCAATTCCTCGGTCGTCTGAATCTCCACCAGGCACTTGGGGTGCTCTGATTTGAAGGCATCAATGGCACTCATGAACAGACCTGCAAACGGGGCAAGAACCGAGAGTTTGAGCTCGCCTTCAACGCTTGTCTGTCTAGCCTTGAGGCGATCAGACAGGTCGTTTGTCAGATTGCGAGCGCTCCGGGCGACGCGCAGCACGTCCTCGCCGGTTTCTGTGAGCGTGTAGCCTTGAGCATGACGGAAGAAGATGCGCGCACCGATTTCGGATTCAATCGCGTCGACATGGCGGTTCACGGTGGCGCGGTGATACCCAAGCGCAGCTGCAGCCGCGCTGACAGTTCCCAATTCAGCCACGTGCAGAACGGTGCGAAGTTCTGACCATTTGTCCAAGCTTGTTTCCCCCGTCTTGCGCGGCCCTTTTTCTAGTGTCTCGCGTCGGTTCGTTCTGTCAACGCGGATCCACGACAGTTAGCGCGCATGCTCTGTACAAAACTCGCGCGTTTACTGCGCGTGTGCAGCATGCGGAGATTTAGCGAGTAAGCCAACGTTTCATCGTCACACCTCAAGAAGTGGAGACCCATGATGACTGCACACTTGCCCAAGCTGCCGATCCTGAGACAAGGGCTGTACTGTCTGGCATTGCTCGCCTTGGCGCCAGTGCAGCCCGCCGCAGCGGAAACCACGCTCGACCAATCCACATGGACAGAGTTTTCCTACGAGCCGTATCCGCTGGCCCGTATCACCGACGACGCGGATCGCTACCCGGAGGCGACACCTCAAAGCGCGGTTGTCAGCCAACATGGTGAGATTGAGCATCTGGGTGGCGCGGTCTTCGGAACGCACTGGTTTGTCGAAGCGGATGGCCCGGTCTGGCACTTTGTGACGGCGGGAAACCCTGAGAACGACGTTGTCCTTATGGTGCATGGCTGGCCCGATACCTGGTGGGCCAATGCCGAGGTGATGGCGCTTTTAGCCGACGATTATTATGTCATCGCGGTTGATGTGCTGGGCTATGGCCAATCTGACAAGGGTCCGGAAATCGATGTCAGCTATGCCGGTGCTGCGGCCAGTCTCTTGACGCTGCTGGACACGATTGGCGTCGAGACATTCAACCTTATCAGCCATGATCGCGGGACGATTGTGAGCGAAAACCTTCTTGCCATCGAGGGTGCCAGCGAGCGCGTGAGCGCTTTCGTGCGCATGCAACAGTCTTTCGACCAGCCGCACGGGTTGCCGCGCCCGCCACATGCACAGCTGGCGACGGTCGAGTTCCAGATGCAAGAGAAGCTCGCCAGCACTGTCTACAACAGCAACTACGGCTCGGTCGTCTTTCCCGACGCGTTCCTGAACCGCCTGGACTGGGAGTTCGGGTTCGAGGGCACGGCGGAAGCCTCGGCGCGTACGTTCCAGGGCACGAGTTTTGACATCGAACTTGAGTTCCGGATGGAGAACGTGATCCCGAAGATGACCATGCCGGTGCTGCTTATTCAGGGCGACCGCGATCCCGCACAGAAAGCGGAAGAATACCTAGGCTCAGCGAGCATAATCCCCGACGGGCGGGTTGCGATCGTGAACACCAATCACTTCATCCATGCCGAAGACCCGCATGTGGTGGCGGACCTCGCTCGTGAGCTTTTTGAGAACGGCAATACCAATCGCCCCGACATGGTGTTCTCCCAGCCGGTCAAGTTCCAATTCCCGCTGCGCGAATGAATGGATGTGCCTGCCCTCTGATAAGTAGAGGGCAGCATTTTCCGGCCTGATAACACGTATCTGAAAGCCACCATCATGCCTCAACGCCCCACCGTCCTCGTGTTCACGGCAAGCAATAGCGTGGACTCCATCAACCGACGGTTCGCGCGTCACGCCGCAACCGTTCTTCAAGACGAATTGGCGGTCCCGGTTGAAATCGTGTTTGACGATTTGCTGCGCTACGACATGCCGCTTTACAGCCCTGAGCGCGAGGGAGGGGGGATCCCGCAGCCAGCGCAGGACTTTTACGCTGCGATAACAGCCGCACAGGGTCTGATCTTCGCATTTGCCGAACATAACGGGTCGTACACGGCTGCTTTCAAAAACCTGTTTGACTGGACCAGTCGCATCGACATGAAGGTCTACCAAGACCGACCGATGGCCATGTTGGCGACGTCTCCTGGTAAAGGGGGTGGTCGCAACGTGCTAAAAACAGCGACCGAAGCGGCCCCATTCTTTGGCGGCACAGTTGTGGGTAGTCATTGCGTCGGGCCGTTCTCCGAGGCTTTCGATCCGTCGACAGATCGTTTGGTGCGACCAGAGGATGCGCGCGCTTTGCGTGAAGCGGTTCTCGCACTCAGGGATGCGATGTTGCTCGATCCAAGCCCCCTAAATTCAAAAGAAACGGACAACCAAAATGGCTGAACCCCGCACGACGCTGCTTCTTAAAATCATCACTGTCCTCTGGGTCATCTGGGGTGTGGTGCACGCGTTGGCAGGCGTTTTGACGATCTCACAGGTCGCACCGGCCTCAATTGCAGGCATTGCTGATGCCGTCGATCCGGCCGTGTTTCACGATAGCTATCACGCGGCCACCGATGCGCTGATCAATCAGCATGGGTTTAACCTGCTCTGGATCGGCGTGTTCACTATGGTCGGTGGCGTATTCATCTGGCGCGGCAGCGAGACCTGGCTGCTGTTTACAGGCCTTGTCGGCGGTCTGACGGATATCGGTTACTTCGTCTTCATGGACCTCGGCGGGTTCGTTCACTTTATGCCGGGCACAGTGATGACCCTTGTTTCAGCAAGCGCGATCGTTCTGAGCGCTGTCGCGTACTTTGGCGGACGACGTGCCTCCGCCGCCGATCATTAGAGACGATGTCAACAAAGGCGGCACACCAAGACCGCAAGATCGACGACGCTGCATTTGGTGCGATTTATGGATCAATTACTGTCATGGGCGTGCTGGCCGTCAGCACACCCGACGCCCTGACCGCAGTCGAAATGGCGGCGATGCTCTTTGCATCCATCTTGGCCGTTGCCTTGGCCAAAGCCTATGCTGATCTGGCGGCAAACGTGCTGAGTTCAGGCCGCCCGGCATCTTGGGGTATGGTTGTTGAATCTTGGAGGCATGGACGGACGACACTGATCGCTGTCAACCTTCCGACGCTCACCTTCCTTGGCAGCGCTGCGGGTTTGTACGACGTCGCAATGGCACACACATTGGCCAAGTTCCTCGCGGTGAGTTTGTTGATTTTCTACGGCGCGCGGATCGGGTT
>CAKZXZ010000180.1 GCA_937883775.1 uncultured Paracoccaceae bacterium | reverse complement strand
GACAGGAAGGGGGGCAGCAGCGCCAGAAAGAAGATTGATAGTTTGGGGTTCAAAATGTTGATAAGCGCGCCGCGACGGGCGATGCGCCAGGCGGGATCGGCGCTGCGTTCGGCACTGATTGCCAGCGCGCCACCGCTTTTGAGGGACTGCCACGCGAGATAGAGTAGATAGGCGACGCCTGCGAATTTCACGATGTTAAAGAGCAGCGCACTGGTGTGCAGGATGGCCGCAACGCCAAGGATGGCAGCGGCCAGATGTGGCACGATCCCGAAGGTGCAGCCGGTGGCGGCGGCAATGGCCGCCCGGCGGCCTTGGCCGAGGCCAAGCGCGAGGGTGTAGAGCACGCCGGTGCCAGGGGCGATCACCACGACAAGGGCGGTGACGAGGAATTGGAGGGAAATCATGCAGGCTCTCTTAACACACGGGGGACTTTGAACTCGACGTTTTCTTCGGCGGTGGTGACCTGTTCCACGGTGGTGTCGAAACGGTCACGGAAGGCGTCGACAACCTCGTTAATCAGCACCTCGGGGGCGGAGGCGCCTGCGGTGATGCCAAGTGTCTTGATGCCTTCAAGCGCGCGCCAGTCGATATCAGTGGCGCGTTGCACCAGCTGCGCGTATTGGCAACCCTCGCGGGAGGCGACTTCAACCAAGCGTTTGGAATTGGATGAGTTCGGCGCGCCGACGACGAGCAGCGCATCGCATTTCGAAGCGATGGCCTTTACCGATTCCTGCCGGTTGGTCGTGGCGTAGCAGATGTCTTCCTTGTGGGGGCCGACGATGGCGGGGAAGCGTTGTTTCAGTGCGGCGACAATGTCGATTGTGTCATCGACCGACAGGGTGGTTTGGGTCACGAAGGCGAGTTTATCAGCGTCGCGGACCTGAACGGTGGCGACGTCTTCGACGGTTTCGACCAGAAGCACTTCGCCGTCGGGCAGTTGGCCCATCGTGCCGATGGTTTCGGGGTGGCCTTCATGGCCGATCATAATCATTTGTAGGCCGTTGCGGTGGTGGCGCTCGGCCTCGATATGGACTTTGCTGACCAGCGGGCAGGTGGCATCGACATAGATCATTTCGCGCTTGGCGGCGGCTGCGGGCACGGCTTTGGGGACGCCGTGGGCCGAGAAGATCACAGGGCGATCATCGGGGCAATCTTCAAGCTCTTCGACAAAGACGGCGCCCTGATCGCGCAGGCTGTCCACGACGAATTTGTTATGCACGATCTCGTGGCGAACATAGACCGGCGCGCCCCATTTCTGCAGCGCCATCTCGACGATCTTGATGGCGCGGTCCACACCGGCGCAAAACCCGCGCGGGGCCGCAAGATACAAGGTCAAAGGAGGTTGGGTCATCGTTTTCTCCGCTCCTCTAAGAGGTAAGGCAGAGGGGCGCCAAGGTCTAGGGGCGGATTGTATTTGGTGCAAGCGCCGCTACCTCTTGCGAGGCACAGGACGGGAGGCGCCGGAACCGCGATGACACAAGACCCTGCAGCAGATCTTGCGCGCCGATACATGGAGCTGACCCGCGAGGTCATGCCCAAGATGGCGTTGCGTCCCGAGACCCACTGGCCGGTGGTCAATGACCACTGCTTTCAGCGCATTGTGCTGGATCATGTGAGCGGCGGTGTCTGGTACGACCATATTGCCCGTCCGGCCTACAAGAACCTAAGCCAAGCGCAGGCATTGCGCGCTGTTGCGCTTTGCGAGGACATCATCGCGGGTCGCGCGGATTTGCACGCGCTGAACCGTCAGTCGCTGATCTGGCGGGGGAAGGCCTGATGGCGCGGCGCAGCTCTCCGAAAGACGCCGCGCGCGTTGAGACGGCGGACGATATCGATGATCTGGTATCGGACAAACGGGAAGGGTGGCGGGCCACGCCAGCCAAGGCCCGGCGGCGGCAGCGCCGCTATAAAAAGCGGCTGACGCAGGAATTGGTGCGCTGGGCAGAGGATGATTTCGAGGAGTAGGGGTAGAATGCAAACGATGGTTGAATTGCGCGATTTACAGATCGCAACGGATATTGGGACGTACGGGCCAGATGATGTTGTGCCTGACGCGCATGTGATGGATCTGACGTTGAAAATCGATCCGGCTTTGGTTTTTATTGAGGCCGACGGGATGGATCATGTTTTCGACTATGACCCGCTGGTGATCGAAATCGACCGGCTTGCGCGGGATGGGCATTATCACACGCAAGAACGGCTGATGACCCGCATTGTCGAGGCTTGTGCGGGATATAGTGAAATCGAAGCTGTTGGCATCGTGCTGCGCAAAAGCCCGGTTTTGGACGGAACCGGATCGCTGGGCGTCCGGTTGACGGTTGGATCGGACGATCTTCAGAGCATCCGGTCGCGGCGCGCCTGAAGCAGCTCCTGCACATCGTTCAGGTCTTGCCAGTTATAGCTGGGATCCGCCTGAACCGGCGCCCAGAACAAACGCCCGCCATCGCGCCAGGCATCCAGGATAATGCCGTCTTCGACCCTGTCGCCCTTAGCGCTGATGGCTGGCGCGTGGTGCACGCCCTGCAGCAGCGATGTCGGTGATGTGGCCCAATGAAGGGTCAGCGTTTTAAACTGTTCTTGTTTGAGTCGGGCCAGAATATCTTCGGTGAAGTGGTTGCAGATGCCGCGCGGGCGTTCGCCGCGATGAACCTTGTAGTTATGGGTCCAAGGCGGATCGGTGATCTGATATTCTTGCGCAAGCTGCAACGCATAGCTTTGCGTGATCTGGGCGGCGCGACGGGCCTCATCGGGGTCAACATTGGGGCCGAGGCCTGCAATTGCAGGGGCAAGACCTGCCGGATCATTGTGCTGAACGTGAGGCCCGGTTGTGCATCCTGCAAAGAGGCTGAGCATGAGCAGGGCAAGCAAGATGCGCCAATGTCCAAGGCGGGTCATGTGAGCTCTCCGACGGCTTTCGCGCAGTAGTGCGCAGCCCGGCCTTTGCGTCAAGGGTCTGGGTTAAAGAAGAAAGGCGGGCCCCAACGCCCGCCTTTCCCTTAGTCTGTTTCTGCCATCGCGCGGGCGTCGTCTTCGCGCGGCTCGCGCGGAGGACGACCGATGACGTCTTTCAACTCTTGCAGCTCGATGAAGTTATCGCATTGGCGGCGCAACTCGTCTGCGATCATCGGCGGTTGGCTGCGGATCGTCGAGACGACCGACACGCGCACGCCCTGACGCTGCAGGCTTTCCACCAAGGGGCGGAAATCACCGTCGCCAGAGAAAATCACGATGTGATCGACATGGGGCGCCAGCTCCATCGCGTTGACGGTCAGCTCGATATCCATGTTGCCTTTGACCTTCCGGCGGCCCTGGCTGTCGGTGTATTCCTTGGCCGGTTTGGTGACCATGGAAAAGCCGTTGTAGTGAAGCCAATCAACAAGAGGGCGGATGGGAGAGTATTCGTCGTTTTCAAGAAGCGCCGTGTAATAAAACGCCCGCAAGAGTTTCCCGCGCCGCATAAATTCCTGGCGTAGGAGTTTGTAGTCGATGTCGAATCCGAGTGACTTAGCCGCTGCATAAAGATTCGATCCATCGATGAACAGCGCGAGCCGTTCGCCTTGATAGAACATCAAATTTCCTTTCGATATGCAGTTTCGCCTATGAGTGGTCTCCGTGAGTGGTAAGAGCAGCGAAACTAATCGGTTTAAATACGGGAAACTCGTAATGCTTCAACCCCATGAGCAGGCTTCCGCCACAGAAATTGCGCTTATTGCGCTGGGCAGTAACCTGACGTCGTCCTTTGGGTCGCCAGAAAACACACTGCGTCAGGGTCTGGAAAAAATGGCTGACGCTGGGCTAAGTATACATCAAGTCAGTCGTTTTTTCCAAACGCCATGTTTCCCGGCCGGAGCTGGACCGGACTATGTGAATGCCTGCGCATCGGTGCAGTGGGCGGGCTCTGCGCGTGATCTGCTGGCGCTTTTGCATGAGGTCGAAACCCTGTTCGGGCGTGACCGGGCTCAGCGCTGGGCAAGTCGGACGCTGGACATCGATTTGCTGGCTTTGGGTGCGCAGGTGCATCCAGATCTGGACACTCAAGAAGCATGGCAGGCGCTTTCAGTGGAAAATCAGCAGCTTCGCGCCCCAGAGGAGTTGATTTTACCGCATCCAAGGCTTCAAGACCGGGCTTTTGTTCTGGTGCCGCTTGCCGATATCGCTGCGGACTGGACGCATCCGGTTCTGGGCGTTACCGTATCGCAGATGCTCGCGCAGTTACCGCGCGCAGATCGTGCTGCTGTCGTGCCGATGGGCGACGGCCAATAGTGCTTGTATTTCGGCCCTTGAGCCCGTAAACCCAAGCTTTCTGATATCCTGTCCAACTGGAGTGTCCCATGGCCCGCGTCACCGTTGAAGATTGCGTCGATAAGGTTCCGAACCGTTTCGAGCTTGTCATGCTCGCAGCCCATCGTGCCCGCGAAATCTCAAGCGGTGCAGCGATTACCGTGGATCGCGACAACGACAAGAATCCGGTCGTGTCCCTGCGAGAGATCGCAGATGAGACCCAATCGGCCAACGAGTTGCGCGAGCGCCTGATCGAATCGAATCAGACCCAAATCGAGGTGGATGAGCCTGATGAAGACGCGATGGCGCTTTTGATGGGGGCCGAAGCGGACAAGCCCGCAGACGATGATATGTCGGAAGAGAAACTGTTGCGCGCGCTGATGGAAGCGCAAGGGCAGAAGTAAGGCCGCACCCGGCCTTGGGAAGGCGCGGACCAGATGATTACAGACGATGATCTGATCGAGCTGGTCCGCAGCTACAACCCGCGCACAAATGAACCCCTGATCCGCGATGCCTTTGCTTACGGCGAAGAGATGCATCATGGGCAGTACCGTCATTCCGGTGAGCCGTATTTCACCCATCCTGTTGCCGTGGCCGCCATTCTGGCTGAGCAGCGGTTGGATGACGCGACGATTATCACAGCGCTGTTGCACGACACGATCGAGGACACGCGGTCGACCTATGGCGATGTGGCCGATCACTTTGGTAAGGAAGTGGCCGAGCTGGTCGATGGGGTGACCAAGCTGACGAATTTGCAGCTGTCCTCGACCGAAACCAAGCAGGCCGAGAACTTCCGCAAGCTTTTTATGGCGATGTCGAAAGACATGCGCGTGATCTTGGTGAAGCTGGCCGACCGGCTGCACAACATGCGCACGATCCGGTCGATGCGGCCTGAAAAGCAGCAGAAAAAAGCGCGCGAGACAATGGATATCTTTGCGCCGCTTGCCGGCCGTATGGGCATGCAGTGGATGCGCGAAGAGCTTGAGGATCTGGCGTTTCGGGTGCTCAACCCCGAGGGCCGGTCGTCGATCATCCGCCGGTTCATCACGCTGCAGCGCGAAACCGGCGATGTGATGCACAAGATCACCAGCGATATGCGGCTTGAGCTTGAGAAAGCGGGCATCGAGGCAGATGTCTTTGGCCGCGCAAAAAAGCCCTATTCGATCTGGCGCAAGATGCAGCAGAAGGATCAGGGCTTTTCAAGGTTGTCTGATATTTACGGGTTTCGAATTGTCACAGCCAGCGAAGAGGATTGTTACCGCGTTCTGGGCGCAATCCATCAGCGCTGGCGGTCGGTGCCGGACCGCTTCAAGGACTATATCAGCCAGCCAAAATCCAACGGGTACCGGTCGTTGCACACGACCGTGTCAGGTCGGGATGGCAAGCGGGTTGAGGTCCAGATCCGCACGCGTCAGATGCATGAAGTCGCTGAATCGGGCGTGGCCGCACATTGGTCCTACCGCGATGGTGTCCGGGTTGAAAACCCGTTTGCCGTGGACCCCGCCAAGTGGATCGCCGGGCTGACGGAACGGTTCGAGCAATCAGACGATCACGATGAATTCCTCGAAGCGGTCAAGCTTGAGATGTATTCTGACAAGGTCTTTTGCTTCACGCCCAAGGGCGATGTGTTCAAGCTGCCGCGCGGGGGCACGCCGATTGATTTCGCCTATGCGATCCACACGCGGATCGGCAGTGCTTGTGTGGGCGCCAAGGTCGACGGCATTCGCGTGCCGCTGTGGACGCGGTTGAAAAATGGCCAATCGGTTGAGATCATTACCGCCGAAGGTCAACGCCCGCAGGCGACATGGATCGACATCGCCGTTACCGGCAAGGCCAAGGCCGCAATCCGCAAATCCCTGCGTGAGGAAGACCGCGAGCGGTTTATGAAGCTGGGGGCCGAACTGGCCCGCGTCGCGTTCGAGCATATTGGCAAGAAAGCCAGCGACAAGGCGCTGAACACCGCGGCCAAGACGCTTGGCATTCCAGGCCGGGCTGAACTGCTTGCCCGGCTTGGCAGTGCCGAGATCACCGCACGCGATGTTGTAGGCGCGCTTTATCCCGAATTGGCGGACACCAAAGGCGACGTTGTTGACGAGCGTCGCGCGCTGGTCGGGCTTTCGCCGGATCAATCCTTTACCCGCTCGCGCTGCTGTCAGCCTGTTCCGGGCGAACGGATTGTCGGGATTGCCAAGCGCGGTGAAGGTGTTGTGGTGCATGCGATAGACTGCGACCGTCTCGTGCAGTTCGAGGATGATCTGGACCGCTGGATCGACTTGCACTGGCATGGCGGCAGCCATCCGGCAATCTATACCGTCCGGATCGAGGTGACGATCAGTAACGACGCAGGCGTACTGGGACGGATTTGCACATTGATCGGTGAACAAAAGGCCAATATCAGCGACCTGAGATTTGTGGACCGTAAACCAGATTATTACCGACTCACGATAGATGTGGACCTGCGCGACGTAGAGCACCTGCATACCGTGATGACAGCGCTTGAAGCGGAAAGCGACGTAGCGCAAGTATCGCGGCATCGGGAAAAAGCGGACGCCGTTGCCGCAGCTGCGGCGGAATAGGAACGTAACCTTTGGTATTCAAACGTCGTGACAGACGCTCGGTCGGGAAGGCCATTTTGGACTTTGTCTACCCGCGTGGTGGCTGGGCGCGTGCGTTCGAATACGTCAAACACCGGGTGCGCCGCTTGCCCGATACGCCCGAAAAGATCGCGCGCGGCATTTGGGCCGGGGTGTTCGCAGCGTTCACGCCCTTTTATGGGCTGCATTTCTTTGTGGCTGCGTTTCTGGCGTTTGTAATGCGTGGCAACGTGCTGGCGTCTTTGATGGGCACCTTCTTTGGCAACCCGCTGACCTATGTGCCGATTGGCGTCGTTGCACTTTCTTTTGGGGATTGGATTCTTGGAACGGATGCGGCCGCGCGCGCGTCGGAGCGGTCCTTTGGCGGCAAGTTCGTCGATGCAGGCTGGGACTTGTGGCATAACTTCACTGCAATTTTTACGCATGAACAGGTTGATTGGACTGGCCTAAGCGTTTTTTATGATGAGATTTTCTTCCCCTATATGATCGGGGGGCTGATCCCCGGTGTCGTGACGGCCACGATTGTTTACTACCTGTCGGTCCCCGTGATCCGGGCTTATCAGAAGCGTCGCAAGGGGCGGCTGACGGCCAAGCTGGCCGAGTTGAAGAAAAAAGCGATCAAAAAGGCTGACGCGGGCAAGTCCGCAGACTAGGTTCTGCCCAAAGAGGAAGGACCTGATATGGCCGACAAACTCCGTTTGGGTGTGAATATTGACCACGTCGCCACGTTGCGTAATGCGCGCGGCGGTGCTGTGCCGGATCCGCTGCGCGCTGCTGCGATTGCCGAAGCTGCGGGGGCGGATGGTATCACCGCGCATCTGCGCGAGGATCGCCGCCATATGCGCGACGAGGATATCGACGCGCTGATGCAGGCGCTGAACGTGCCTTTGAATTTCGAGATGGCCGCGACCGACGAGATGCAGGCGATTGCTTTGCGTCACAAGCCTCATGCGGTGTGCGTTGTGCCCGAAAAGCGCGAAGAGCGCACGACCGAGGGCGGACTGGAAGTTGCGCGCGAAGAAAACAAGCTTGCAGGCTTTATTGCGCCCCTGCGGGAGGCCGGATCGCGCGTGTCGATCTTTATCGCCGCCGATCAGCGCCAGATCGAGGCCGCGCACCGGATCGGTGCGGACGTGATCGAATTGCACACGGGCGCCTATTGCGATGCGCATGCCGAAGGGCGGTTTGCCGAACGCGACGCAGAGCTGAAACGGCTTACCGAGATGGCTGCGTTCGCGGGCGATCTTGGCCTTGAGGTGCATGCCGGTCACGGTCTGACTTATGGCTGTGTCGCGCCGATTGCGGCGCTGCCGCAGGTGATTGAGCTGAATATCGGGCATTTCCTGATGGGAGAGGCGCTGTTTCTGGGACTTGGCCCCGCGATTGAGAAGATGCGTGGCGTCATGGATGCGGCCCGCGCGGGCCTTGCAGCCTGACGGATGCGCATTCACGGTGCGGCGGCGGTCGCGTGGAGCCGGATCGTCTTGCGCATCATCACATTCGTGTTCGCGCTTGGCGCGATCCTGATATCGCTCGACCGGCTTGAAGGCGCGCGAAGCGGGCTCGACATATCGGAAGTGACGGCAGGCAGCACGCCCGTTCGCCATTATGCGTGGCCCGATGCCACCGGACCGGTCGTTGTGGTGGCGCATGGATTTGCCGGATCGCTGCAACTGATGGAGGCCTATGCGCTGACGCTCGCGCGGTCTGGCTACCGGGTCTTTTCCTTTGATTTTGAAGGGCATGGTCGTAATCCAGTGCCGATGTCGGGCGATGTGAACGCGATTGAAGGGACCACGCAACGGCTGATTGATGAAACCCGGCGCGTCGTGGATTTCGCGTTGGCGCAAACGGGTTGGGACCGCCCTGTTGCGTTGCTGGGCCATTCCATGGCGACAGATGTGATCGCGCGGACGGCGTTGGCGGATGATCGGGTGGGCCCCGTGGTTGGTATTTCGATGTTCAGCCAAGCTGTCACCGCCGAGGCTCCGGCGGACTTGCTGATGATAACGGGCGATTGGGAGCCAGCACTGCGCGCGGCCGCGGTGGACGCGATGGGCCTTGTGCAAGACGGCGCAGGCGAAGGCGAGACGGTGCAAGTGGGCGACGTGATCCGCCGCGCCGTGGTTGCCCCCAATGTGGAGCATGTGGGCGTCTTGTATAATCCCACCGGATTGCGCGAGGCGGTGGCCTGGTTTGACCGGGCGTATGGGCGCAGTGGCGCAACCTGGGTTGTGGCGACAGGCGGCTGGATCGCCTTGCTTTTAGGGTCGGTCGTAGCCATGGCGTGGAGCCTGGCGGCCTTTCTGCCGCAGCAGGTGGGCTTGCGTCGTCCGTTGGAAAACCGACAGCTTTTGATCGCAAGCGCTGTTCCTGCCATCGTTGCGCCGCTGACTGCCATGTGGATCGAGATCAGCGCGCTTCCGGTTCTGGTCGCCGACTACCTGATGGTGCATCTGCTGATATACGGGCTTGTGCAGCTGGCCTTGTTGCGAAGATTTCAGGTGCCTTTTGGCCAGATTGGCTGGATCGGATTAGGTGCTTTGCTGATCTGGGGTTTGGGCGCGTTTGGCCTGTCGCTTGATCGTTATGCTGCGAATTTCACACCCAATGGCATGCGCTGGGCAATCGTCGGGGTGCTGGCTGTTGGAACGGTGCCGTTCATGGTGGCCGATGCGCTAACCACCGCAGGAGGCCGCGCGCCGTTCTGGCATCGGCTGGTTGCGCGCACGGCGTTCTTTGTATCACTGGCTGCGGCGGTGGCGCTGGATTTTGAAAGGCTGTTCTTTCTGGTCATCATCCTGCCGGTGATCTTGCTGTTTTTCATCGTCTTCGGATTGATGGGGCGTTGGGTGGCCCAGCATCAAGGGGCGCTGGCGGCTGGCTTGGGCCTTGGGTTGATCCTTGCCTGGTCGCTGGCTGTCACGTTTCCCTTATTCAGCACGGTGGGGTAAGAGGCGCGGATGATTTTGGGCATCGGCACAGACCTCGCGAATATCGAGCGCATTCAAGGCACGCTGGACCGCTTTGGCGACCGGTTCAAGAACCGCGTTTTCACGGATGTGGAGCAACGCAAATCCGAGCGGCGCAAGGACGTGGCAGGCACCTATGCCAAGCGCTGGGCCGCGAAAGAGGCGTGTTCCAAAGCGCTGGGCACCGGGCTTGCGATGGGAATTGCCTGGAAGGACATGTCGGTCAGCAATCTGCGAAGCGGCCAGCCCATCATGCATGTCACTGGATGGGCGAAGGATCGCCTTGATGCAATGACACCAGAGGGTCATGAGGCCATTATTCATGTCACCTTGACGGACGATTACCCCTGGGCGAGTGCCTTTGTCGTGATTGAGGCGCGGCCTGCTTGACTCCACCCCTCGACCTGCCCATGAAACCCCAACCTGTCGAGCGGAGTACGAAACATGGCCGAAACGGCTGAAAAGAAGCAAAACCCGATCATCGAGACGATCAAAACCGTCGTCTACGCTTTGCTGATCGCGGGCATCTTCCGCACGCTGTTTTTCCAGCCGTTCTGGATCCCCTCAGGATCCATGAAAGACACGCTGCTGATCGGTGATTTCGTCTTCGTCAACAAGATGGCGTATGGCTATTCCTATGCGTCATGCCCCAGCCTGCGGTTGCCGCAATTTGGGATTGATATCGACGCCAAAGACGTCTGCGGAATGTTTGATGGTGAGAACACGCGCTTTTGGGGCGGTGAGCCGGAGCGCGGCGATGTCATTGTCTTCCGCCACCCCGGCACCGGGGCGGAATTTATCAAGCGCTTGATTGGCATGCCCGGCGACACGATCCAGATGAAACAAGGGCGTTTGCATATTGATGGCGTGCCTGTACCGGTTGAAGACGCCGGTAATTTCGAAGAGATCTACGAACGCCAAGGCCCCCAAGGCCGCTACCCGGCCTGCGAAAACGGCCCGGTTGGGGAAGGCGCCGTTTGCTTGAAGTCGCGTCAGCGCGAAACGCTGCCGAATGGACGCACGCACAACATCCTCAATGTGGGAGATCGTGTGCTGGACAACACGCCCGTTTATACCGTGCCCGAGGGCGAATATATGTTCATCGGCGATAACCGCGATAACTCCACCGACAGCCGCGTTCCGCTGGCAGCACGTGGCGTTGGGTTTGTGCCTTATGAGAACCTGATCGGGCGCGCGGACCGGGTCATGTTCTCGTCGGCGGGGCGGTCCATGTTCTTCTTCTGGACATGGCGCGGGGATCGTTTCTTTAAGGCGATCGAGTGAAGCTGTCGGGTGACCTGAAGGCGTTTGAAAGCCGTTTGGGGCACCAGTTTGCGCGCCCCGAACTGCTGGTGCGCGCGGTCACGCATGCGTCGATGTCCACGCCCAATCGGAGCGACAATCAGCGGTTGGAGTTTCTGGGTGACCGGGTGTTGGGTCTGGTCATGGCGGAGGCCGTGTTACTGGCTGATATGAGCGCGGCAGAAGGGCAACTGGCCCCGCGGTTCAATGCCTTGGTGCGCAAGGAAACCTGCGCTGACGTCGCGCGGGAGATCGGCTTGGGTGATGTGCTGAAACTGGGCCGATCCGAGATGCTGTCTGGTGGGCGTCGTAAAGAGGCGCTTTTGGGAGATGCGATGGAGGCGGTGATTGCTGCCGTCTATCGTGATGGCGGGTTTGAGGCGGCGCGCAAGGTTGTCACACAGCTTTGGGGGGATCGTGTGACCACGGTTGAAGCAGATGCGCGCGACCCCAAGACGGCGTTGCAGGAATGGGTGCAGGCGCGGGGGCAGCAGCCTCCGAAATACGCGATTGCAAAGCGGACGGGGCCGGATCATGCGCCTCAATTCGTGATTGAAGTGACATTGCAAAGCGGTGAGGCCGCGCAGGCTGAGGCGGGCTCGAAACGCCATGCCGAGCAGGCCGCCGCCCGGACTTTGCTGACCCGTCTGGAGGGTGTGAAATGAGCGAGACACGCGCTGGATTTGTGGCCCTGATCGGTGAGCCGAATGCGGGCAAGTCGACGTTGCTGAACCGGATGGTTGGGGCGAAAGTGTCGATCGTGACGCATAAGGTGCAGACGACGCGCGCACGCATTCGTGGTGTGGCTATGGAAGGCCAGTCGCAACTGGTTTTTGTCGATACGCCCGGGCTGTTTCGTCCACGTCGCCGTCTGGACCGCGCGATGGTGGCCGCCGCTTGGGGCGGGGCTGCGGATGCCGATGTGGTCGTTCTGATGATTGAGGCGCATCGTGGGATCACCGATGGTGTGCGGGCGATTATCGACAGCCTTGAGGAGCGCGCGACGGGGCAGCGCGTGGCGCTGGCGATCAACAAGATTGACCGGGTGAAATCCGATGTGCTGCTGGCGCTGACCAAGGACCTGAACGAACTTTATGCGTTTTCCGAGACGTTCATGATCTCGGCCGAGAAGGGGCATGGCGTGCAGGACCTGCGGGTTTGGCTGGCGGGCGAGGTGCCGGAGGGGCCGTTCCTGTATCCTGAGGATCAGATCGCCGACCTGCCGATGCGCATGATCGCGGCGGAGACAACGCGCGAAAAGCTGACCCTGCGGCTGCATCAGGAGTTGCCCTATCAGCTGACCGTCGAGACGGAGAAATGGGAAGAGCGCAAGGATGGCTCTGCCAAGATCGACCAGCTGATTTATGTGATGCGGGACGGGCATAAGGGTATCGTTCTGGGCAATAATGGCGAGACGATCAAAGCCGTCGGAAAGGCCGCACGGGAAGAGCTGGAAGAGTTTCTGGGACGCAAGGTGCATCTGTTTTTGCAGGTCAAGGTGCGCCCGAATTGGCTTGAAGAGTCTGAGCGTTACGACGAGATGGGTCTGAATTTCCGCGACGGGAATTCATGAGCCGCCTGACCTCGGGGTTCTGGGTCGACGCCTACCGGATGCGGCTTGAGGCGCTGGGCATTCCGGTGATGGTGGTGGCCAAGGGGGACGCCACGGCAGGCGCGGTTCTTATCAAACTGAACACGCTTGACGGCCAAGCGACGCTTTATCACCGCAGCTTTAACCTGATGACTGGCGCACGTGTCTGGGACGTGCTGGTCAGCGGGACGGAAGCGGAAGTGGACGGCTCGATCTCCAAACAACGCTCGTTCGATCCTGACCTTTGGGTGATCGAGGTCGAGGACCGCGAAGGGCGGCATTTGCTGGACGATCCATCGCTGGCGTGATGGGATAGCGCCATGGTTGATTGGCGGGATGAAGGGGCGTTGGTGCGCGTGCGAAAGCACGGGGAGACCTCTGTTATCATCGATGTTTTTACCGAAGAACATGGGCTTCAAGCGGGCGTCGTGCGCGGCGGCACGAGCCGGAAGATTGCGCCGGTTCTGCAACCCGGAGCGCAGCTGGATGTCAGCTGGCGCGCGCGGCTGGAAGAGCATCTGGGCAGCTACACGGTGGAGCCCGTGCGCTCGCGTGCGGCAGCCGTGATGGGCGACCGGTTGGCGCTGGCGGGGCTCAACGCTGTCTGCGCTTTGCTTGCGTTTGCGTTGCCAGAACGTGCGGCGCATCCGCAGCTTTACCGCCAGTCGATCACATTGATGGACCTTTTGGGCAATACAGATGCATGGCCGCTGGCTTACCTACGCTGGGAGTTGGCTCTGCTGGAAGAGATGGGGTTTGGCCTTGATTTGACAGAATGTGCTGCGACGGGGGCTGTCGATGATCTGGCCTATGTGTCGCCTAAAACGGGACGCGCTGTATCGGCAGAAGGGGCCGGCATTTGGGCGGATAAGTTGCTGCCGTTGCCGCCGTGCTTGCTGGGGATTGGCACCGCGCCGGACGAGGAAATTCGCGACGGTCTGGTGACAACGGGGTATTTTCTGCGAACCCGTCTGGTGCCCGCTTTGGGGGATCGGCCCTTACCATCGGCACGGCAGCGGCTGATTGATTTGCTGAATCGCTAGATCTGTCCGGTGAAGATCATTTTCTGACCAGCGTCATTTGACAGGATCAGCGTCGTGCCCGAGACCTCGGAAAGCGTCATCTCTGAAAGCGCTGCAAAGAAGCTTTGTTCGGCCTGCAGATCAGGGCAGGCGCGTTTCGTGGCAACGATAGTTTCGACCTTGAACCACGGATAGGGAACCGTTTGCGCCCCCGAATAGCTGTTGCAGGGCGCCTGGCCAGCGATGCGGCCTTCCTGAGGGAAGGTGAGCGTCGCGCGTGCTGGAAAGGGCGTGTCATTGATCGTTTGCAAAACGAAGGTCGTCCCCGCAGGCGCATACCCCGAGATTGTTTCATCGGCGAGACATCCGCCAAGGACCAACGGGATAAGAAGCATACGAGCCATCATCCCTCCTTTTTGAAGCGATCAGCCGGGACGATCCAGTGAAAATTATCTGAAATTCACCGAGGATAAGGCGCGATTTGCAAAAGAATTTCATTCCGATCACGTCTTGGAAAATCGCTTTGAGTCAACGCGCTAGGGCTGTTTTTAGCCAGATTACAACGCCGTACGCCTGTGGCGAATTGAACCAAACAGGCTCTGACGGCGTATTAAGTATAGGTTATCGCCGCGAGTGACCCAACGGCAACCGGTGTACGCGTTAACCACCTAATTTAATCAGGAGTAAGACGCATGACAGTAATTGATATGGCGGCAGACACAGCGCGCCGCCTTCCGACGATCCGCAGCGCTGATTGGTTTATCCGCATCCCCCTCGCGGCCATCATCATCGAACAGGGTATGTTCAAAATCCCGGACATGGCGATTCAGGCCGAGGGATATGGCCTTCCGCTTGTTCTTTTCGCGCTGGCGACACTTGCTGAGATTGGCGGCGGTATCGCGCTTCTTGTCGGTGGCTTTTTGCGGAACAACTGGTTCTCTGACTTGCTGACGCGTCTGGCCGGCTTTGCGATTGCCAGCGTGGTCGCGGGTGTCATCGTGATGATCTACTTTGGCCCATTCTCGGGTTGGCAGCTGCAAGGTATGTTACTTGCGGGCGGCTTGTTCTTCCTGTTGCGCGGCAATGGGGATGTGAAAGGCCGAAGCCTAATCTGACCTGAAAATATGGTGCGCCCGCTGAGATGGCGGGCGCCGTTTCATCCATGTGTTTCTAAAAAGAGCGACACAGTTGCTCGTATAAAAAAGCCCCGCGAAAGCAGGGCTTTTTTTGTGTTTAGTGGGCTATTTTAGTCAAGCAAGCGGCGTGCGATGACCTGCGCCTGAATTTCGGCAGCCCCCTCGAAGATGTTGAGGATACGGGCGTCGCACAAAACGCGGCTGATCTTGTATTCCAGCGCGAAACCGTTGCCGCCATGGACTTGCAGGCCATTGTCCGCTGCAGCCCATGCGATGCGGGCGCCGAGCAGTTTGGCCATGCCAGCCTCAAGGTCGCAACGGCGGCCTTCGTCTTTCTCGACAGCGGAGAAATAGGTGAGCTGACGGGCGATCATGATCTCGACCGCCATCATGGCCAGCTTTCCGGAGACGCGGGGGAATTCGATCAAGGCTTTGCCAAACTGCTTACGCTCCAGCGCGTATTGCATCGCGATGTCGAGCGCGGATTGGGCGACACCCACCGCGCGGGCGGCGGTCTGGATCCGGGCGCTTTCAAACGTCTCCATCAGCTGCTTGAAGCCTTTACCTTCTTCACCGCCCAGAAGGTTCTCGCCTTTGACATGGAAGTTATCAAACGCCAGTTCGTATTCCTTCATGCCGCGATAGCCGAGGACTTCGATCTCGCCACCGGTCATGCCTTCAGTGGGGAAGGGGTTTTCGTCGGTGCCGGGGGTCTTTTCGGCGATGAACATCGACAGGCCGGAGTAGTTGGTCGTCTCGGGATCGGTGCGCGCCAGCAGTGTCATGATCTGCGTGCGGGTCGCGTGGGTGATCCAGGTTTTGTTACCGGTGACGCGGTAATCGTCACCGTCTTTCACCGCGCGTGTGCGTAGCGCGCCCAGGTCGGAGCCGGTGTTGGGTTCGGTGAAAACAGCCGTGGGCAGCGTTTCGGCGGAGGCCAGTTGCGGCAGCCATTTCTGCTTTTGCTCTTCGGTGCCGCCGCAGATGATAAGCTCTGCTGCGATTTCCGAACGGGTGCCGAGCGAGCCGACGCCGATATAGCCGCGCGACAGTTCTTCGGAGACGACGCACATGGAAGATTTCGACAGGCCAAACCCGCCATATTCCTCGGGGATGGTCAGGCCGAAGACGCCCATTTCGGCGAGTTCCTCGATGATTTCCATCGGGATCAGCTCGTCTTTGAGGTGCCATTCGTGGGCGTGCGGCTCCACCTTGTCGATCGAGAAGCGGCGGAACTGCTCGCGGATCATCTCAAGTTCGTCATCAAGGCCGGAGGTACCGACGGTGATGTTGGCGGAGTGTTCCTGCATCAGCTCAACAAGGCGGGTACGGGCGGCTTGGGTGTTACCGGTCTGGGTGAGCGTCATCACCGCAGGTTCCATCAGGGCGCGCATATCTTCCTGTGTCAGGCCAATGTCCTGCAGGCGCAGGATTTCGCCCTGATTCATCGGGATGCCGCCATAGATCTGCCAGAGGTATTCGCCGAATGCGATCTGGTGGATCAGCTGCTCTGTCTCGCCGAATTTGCCTTCGGCTTGTAGCTTTTCGGCCCAAGCCTGCATCTGGCGCAGAGATTCAACATATGTGGCAAGCCATGCGAGCCCGTGGGCCGCCGTTTGGTTCGCCTCGATCAGGCCGCCAGAGACGCGCCCTTCTTTCGTCACCACCTTGCGCAAAGCCTCTTTCGCCTTGCTTAAAACCTCTTCCACAGGGGCAATTGCCGCGCCTGTGAGGCTGAGAAGATCAGGGAGCAGCGCCGTGGGCGCGAGGGGCATGTCTTGTCCGTCGTGGGCCATGAATCAGTTCCTTTGTTTGGTTACCTGACGACATAGGGCGTTCGCAGGTGCAGCGCAACTTTTATTCCAATTAAAGCGGCGGTTTGAACAAAAATTGCGCAAGCGATTATTGCAGTGCAGCGCGAAGAGGGCTGCGCTATTTGAAAGCATGGATAGCATTTTTGCCCTCATGTCCCCAACCCTGCTGATCGCCGCACTTGGCATCGCCTTTTTAGGTGGGTTGGTCAAAGGTGTCGTTGGGTTCGCCATGCCGATGGTCGTGATTTCGGGGCTTTCAGGCTTTTTGCCCCCTGATGTCGCGCTGGCCGGGCTGATCTTGCCGACGCTGGTGGCCAATGGCGGGCAAGCCTTACGGCAAGGTGTGGGCGCGGCGTTGCGGTCGATCCAATCTGTCTGGCGATTTCTTGTCTTTGGTCTCGTAGCGCTTTTGCTCAGCGCACAGCTGGTCGCGGTTTTGCCAACAGATGCGCTGTTTTTGATGATGGGCGTTCCGGTCGTGCTTTTCGCCGCATTTCAGCTGGCCGGATGGCGGTTGCACATCGCGCCTGCGTTGAGACATCGGTGGGAGGCCGGGATTGGCACCTTTGCAGGTTTCATTGGCGGGATATCCGGCATCTGGGGGCCGCCGACCGTGGCTTACCTAACGGCGATCAACACGCCCAAGGTCGATCAGATGCGCGTGATGGGCGTGATTTATGGGCTGGGGGCTGTCGCACTGACAGCCGCGCATTTGCAATCAGGCGTGCTCAATGCGCGGACTGTTCCATTCTCGGCAATCATGATCGCGCCAGCCTTTGCGGGTATGGCGCTGGGCTGGTTGGTGCATGATAAAATCGACCAGCAGGCTTTCAGAAAAGCAACGCTGGCCATTTTGTTTTTAGCCGGTCTGAACCTCATCCGGCGCGGGCTGTTTTAGCCAATCGCTGCGGCTTTCACATCGTCGTCGATGTAAGGCACGTATTGCTCGAAGTTATCCGCGAACATCTGCACCAGCTTTTCGGCTTGGGCGTCGTACGCTGTTGCGTCGGCCCATGTACGGCGCGGGTCGAGCAGGATGTCGGCCACGCCGGGCACGCTGACGGGAACTTCGAAGCCGAAATTGGCGTCCTTGCGGAAGTCGGCCTCGGCCAATGTGCCGTCCAGCGCAGCGGTCAGCAGCGCGCGGGTGGCGCGGATCGGCATCCGCGACCCAGAGCCATAGGCGCCGCCCGTCCAGCCGGTGTTCACCAGCCAGCAGGTCGCGCCGTGCTTTGCGATCTTCTCGCGCAGCAGGTTGCCGTAGGCTTCGGGACGACGCGGCATGAAGGGCGCGCCGAAACAGGTGGAGAAGGTGGGCTCAGGTTCTGTCACGCCACGCTCGGTTCCCGCGACCTTGGAGGTGAAGCCGGACAGGAAGTGATACATGGCCTGGGCCGGTGTCAGCCGCGCGATTGGGGGCAGCACGCCAAACGCATCGCAGGTCAGCATGATGATGTTCTTGGGGTGGCCCCCCAGCGCACTGGACGACGCGTTCGAGATATAGTGCAGCGGATAGGCGCAGCGCATGTTGGCGGTTAGGCTGTCGTCTTCAAAATCGAGCTCTTTGGTCTCCTCGTCAAAAACCATGTTCTCGATAACGGTGCCGAACTTCTTGGTCGTGGCGTAGATCTCTGGCTCCGCCTCGGCGCTCAGGTTGATTGTCTTGGCGTAGCAGCCGCCTTCGAAGTTGAAGGTGCCGCGGTCGGACCAGCCATGTTCATCATCACCGATCAGTGTGCGCGCGGGGTCAGCGGAGAGCGTGGTTTTGCCGGTGCCGGAGAGACCAAAGAAGATCGCCGTATCAACAGGGTTGCCGGGCGCATGGTTGGCTGAGCAGTGCATCGGCATGATGCCTTTCTCGGGCAGCAGGTAGTTCAACAGGGAGAATACGGATTTCTTGTTCTCACCGGCATATTCTGTGCCGC
>CAKZXZ010000179.1 GCA_937883775.1 uncultured Paracoccaceae bacterium | reverse complement strand
TTGCCACATCCGCCCCACCGCCGCCCGAAGGCGATCTGCAACAAGCCACCGGCTGCTCTGCCGGTATCGTCACCGCCAAAGCCCGCGTGATCCTCGACCCGCGCACCGAAAGCCTGACACCGGGCGACATATTGGTCGCGCGCAACACCGATCCCGGATGGATCGCCGTCTTCTCCAACGCGTCGGCCATTGTGGTTGAGCGGGGTTCGCTGCTGTCACATTCGGCCATCGTCGCGCGCGAATTGGGGATCCCTTGCGTCGTCGGTCTGAAAGGCGCAACGGACTGGGTTCAGTCCGGAGAAACCCTTGAAGTCAATGGAGAAACTGGCACCGTGAGGAAGCTGACATGAGCCAGGCAGACATCGCAAAACGCGCCCAGTTCGACATAATCCGCTACGCCCAATTATGGGAGGATGCGGATGTGTTAACCAAGGCGATGGGCGATGTTGCAGGTGGCACTCTGGTCTCGATCTGCTCGGCCGGGGACAACGCGCTGAGCCTGCTGACGCTTGATCCTGCGAAGGTCGTCGTGCTGGACTTGTCCCCCGCGCAAATCGCCTGTTTGAGGCTACGGATCGGAGCGTTTCAGACGCTTCATCACGGTGAATTTCTGGCTTTGATGGGCGCGCGGCCCGCCAAAAATCGCGCGGCTTTGCTGGATCGCGCCGTTGCGCCGCTTGATACCGAAACCCAGGCCTTCTGGATGGATAAAGTTGCAGATGTGCAAGCCTATGGTGCTGGTGGTGTGGGTAAGTTTGAACGGTATTTTCGGTTGTTTCGGCAGGTTGTGCTGCCCCTTGCACATCGCCGAACAACGATTGATGATATTTTTGTCTCGAAGCCTAAAGACGCACGTCATCAGTTTCTTGAAAATCGTTTTGAAACTTGGCGTTGGAATACACTCCTTAAGTTATTTTTCTCACGCTTTGTCATGGGTCGAATGGGGCGGGACAAGGCCTTTTTCGACCATGTGGAGGGTTCAGTTTCCGATCATGTTGCGCGCCGTATCCGCCACGCAGCCATCGATCTAGACCCTGTGGATAACCCTTATCTACATTGGATTTTGAAGGGTGGTCATAGTGATGCCCTACCGATGCCCTGGCGCGAACAGCACTATAATACGATCCGTGACCGGCTGGATCGGCTCGACATTCGGCTTGGCGCTTTGGAGGCATTTGTCGAAAGCGGGGAAAAGGCGGATGGGTACAACCTGTCGGACATATTTGAGTATATGTCGCCCGATATTGCGGCGCAGGTCTATGGCAGCCTGTTGAAGGCATCAAATCCCGGGGCGCGACTGGTTTACTGGAATATGATGGCCCCCCGGCGTGTGCCTGAGCCGCTGTTAACAAAGGTTAAAACTCTGACAGATCTTGAGAACGAATTGAAAGCGCAAGACAAGGCGTTCTTTTATTCGGATTTCGTGATCGAAGAGGTCTTGGGGTGAGTTTTTGGATGCAAATCGGGCTGGCTTTGGCGTCGGTCGGGGTGCTGGTTGCGCTGATTGCAATCGTGCGGTTTCAAGCGCAACAACAAGCCTGGCCGGCCGAGCTGCAGCGCAAGCTGGTGCATATCGGAACGGGGCTATATGCGCTCGCGCTGCCTTGGATTTTCGCCGAGGATTGGCCCATTTATCTGTTGCTCGCCCTCGCACTGATCGTGATGACCGGTTTGCGCTTTGCAAAGGGCGGTTTGGGCGGTGCGCTTCATAGCGTTGAGCGCAACAGTTACGGCGATTACCTGCTTGCGATTGCCATCGGTGCGATACTGTTACTATCGGAACGCGACATGCTGCTTTACGCGCTGCCGCTTGCCGTTTTAACCCTGTCAGATGCAGCCGCAGCCCTTGCCGGATCGGCCTATGGCCGGCGATTTTACACCGTTGAAGAGGGCCAAAAATCGTTTGAGGGCAGCACGACATTTTTTCTTGTCACGCTTGTCATCGCGATGAGCGTTCTGATCCTGACACAGGCCCAAACTGGTCCAGAAACTCTTGTTCTTGCTGTGCTGGTTGCCGTTTTCGGAACGCAGTTTGAAGCCGATAGTTGGCGTGGATTTGACAATCTTTTCCTACCCTTAGGCCTATTCATCATCCTGGCGGTTCACCGCGAAAGCCCCATCGAGACGCTTTTGGCGCTGGCCCTTGTCTATTGTGCGGCGTTGGTGATGGTTCCAGTGATTTCGGGCTATTTGGGGATCACGGCGCACGTAGTGCGCGTCTATCTGGTGGCGTTTTTTCTGATCCTTTCGGTCACAGAATGGAGCAATGCGGTGCTGCCCGCGTGCGTCTTGGCGGCGCATTTGATGACCAGGCGGATTGCGCCCAGCCAGGATCCGTTTCCCGAGTTGGATGTCGTGGCCGGATTGGCCTTGGTCAGCTTTGGCTGGCTTGCCTTGGGCTTTGCCATCGGGGCAAATGCGTTGGCCTTTTACGCGATGACCTGCGCGGGGCTGGCAGTGGGGTTAATCGCGCTTGGAACGCCGCTTGGTGGCGCTGTCGCGGGGGTGGGCTTGGTCGCGGCCTGCGCGGTTTTCGTGCCTCTCAGCGGGGAGGCGGTCGGGGCGCATCTGGTGCTTCTCAGCGCGGCGACAGTTGCGCTTTTGATCTTTGCTGCGACGCTTGCCGCTGAACATTTTGCGCGGCTACGGGTGCTAAAACTGACGACGCTATCCGTGATCGTGCCGCTGGGGGCATATGGCATACAGTTTGGAGCATCCTGATGAGCGAAGAAAAGTTAACATCCGGTAAGACATCGTTAACGATTTACCGTGATGCGCCCGTTTGGCAGGGGCGCACGGCGGCAATTGGGCAGTTCAAATGTGTGGACCCCCAGGCGGGGGCGGATCTGCTGCGCACCGCCTCTGATACGCTGATATCCGAGGGTTTTAACAGCGTCGTGGGCCCAATGGACGGGTCGACGTGGCACGCATATCGGCTTGTTCTGGACAGCGACGGGTCAGCCCCATTTTTGATGGAGCCGCAGTCCAGAGCGCATGATCTTTCGGCGTTTAGGAAAGCGGGTTTCGATGTGATCGAGCGCTATTTCTCGGCGCGGGTCGCGATAGAAACCCAGGCGCATGAGATGCCAAAGCCGACAAAGGCGCTTTGCGTTGAAACTTGGGATGGCACTGATCCCGAAGGGTTTTTTCGGGATGTGCACGCCTTGTCGCTTAAAGCGTTTTCCGAAAATGTCCTTTACAAGCCGATTTCCGAGGCGGATTTTTTGGCCATGTACATGCCCTATGTTCCGATGCTCGTGCCGGATTTGATCTTGTTTGCACGTGATGAACAGGGTGAATTGGCTGGCTTTCTGTTCGGTTTGCCGAATTACGCAGAAGGGCGCACACCGTCATCGGTGATCCTCAAGACCTATGCGAGTTTGCAAAAAGGGGCCGGTGCGATGTTGGCGCAACAGTTTCACGCAACGGCGCATCACTTGGGATTTTCCCATGCAATTCATGCGCTTATCCATGAAGATAATTTGTCCGCGATCCGTTCGCGACAAGAAGGGGCCGGTGTGCTTCGCCGGTACGGGCTGATGGGGCGGCAGCTTGGCTGATCTGGTTAACGCCTCTCGAAATGCGGTTGCAGCGCATCAAAGTGCCCCAGCTTTAGTCGAGGGCGACGGGCGTGTCATATCCTTTGCGCAATTGCTGAGGCAGGCCGAAGGCTTTGCCGCCGATTTACAGCGTCGCGGTGTGCAAAAAGGCGACCGCGCGCTGATCGCAATGCCGGTGAGCGCGGACCTTTATGCAGCACTTGCGGGGTTGTGGATGGTCGGTGCGGTCGCGGTGTTTCCCGAACCCGCCCTGGGGCTGAAGGGCTTGCGTCATGCGGTGCGGGTCGCGCGGCCGAAGCTGTTGATAGCGACAGGGTGGTATAAATTTTTGCGCTTTTTACCAGTGCTTTGGAGGGTAAAGCTCATGCGGCCATCCGGTCGGGGCACGCCGACGGAAACGGCGCTGAGCGGGGGTGATCCGGCTTTGATGTCGTTCACATCAGGCTCGACCGGGTTGCCCAAATGCATCTTGCGCAGCCATGGATTTTTGATGGCGCAACAGGCCGCTGTGGCCCCCTTGCTGAAGACTGATGATGCGCGCGATTTGGTGGCGTTCCCGGTGTTTGTTCTGGTTGGCCTGGCGGCGGGGCGCTGCGCGGTTCTGCCAAACTGGAAACTGTCGCAACAGGGCGATGTGACGGGCGCAGAGTTGGTTAACTGGATTAACCAATCCGGTGCAACGCGGCTGTTGTTGCCACCTGCCTTGTGTGAGCGGCTGGGTGACGTTGGCGTGCCCGCGGGGGTCACGGATATCTTTACCGGCGGCGGCCCGGTTTTTCCGGACGTGATGAGGGCATTGGCGCGCCAGTGCCGGGTCACTGCGGTTTACGGATCCACCGAGGCCGAGCCGATTGCAGAGATCATGGCCTCTGACATCGCCGAGGCAGATTGGACCGCGATGGCACAGGGCAGGGGCTTGCTGGTGGGCAGACCGGTGCCTGCAGTGGATCTGCGGCTTGAGGATGACGAGGTCTGGGTGGCCGGCGCGCATGTGAACGAAGGGTATCTGGACCTGGCCGATGATGCGGCCAACAAGGTTAACGAAGGGGGTCGGATTTGGCACCGCACAGGGGATGCAGGGCGGCTGGATCCGGACGGTCGTTTGTGGTTGCTGGGGCGGCATGGTGCCCGTGTGAAATTGCATAACGGGTGGCTTTATCCTTTTCAGATCGAGGTGGCCGCCCGGCTATGGGAAGGCGTGCGGCGTGCGGCTTTGGTCGAGGTTTCGGGAGCACCGGTTTTGGCGGTCGAGGCGGATGAAGCTCGCGATTGGCCGGTGCCAGAGGGGCTGGAGCTTCGTGTTGTGCGCACCATTCCGATGGACGCGCGGCATGCCAGCAAGGTCAATTTGACAGCGCTGGAAGCCGCTTTGAGATAGCGCCTTTTGTCAATGTGGATTGGATATTTGTTAAAAAACGAAAGGACTTAGGGTGCGATCCAATGGCCTTGCCAATCGGGGGCTGTGAAGCGAGCGCGGCGGTGCAGATCGGACCCCAGGTGGAGTGTTTCGATCTGGGTGATCTGCAGGTAGATGATCGTGAAATCGTTTGGGTTCGGCTGGGGATCGTGCGCCTTTGGTTGGGAAATTTCGTGACCCGGTGCCGGGGTGCCGCCGTAAACGCGCTGCGCTGTTTCAGGGATTTGGGCCCATTTTTCCGTATCGGCATGTTTCAGCGTTGCGGTGCAGCGCAGGCGCATTTGAAGGCTCGCCTTGGCGTCCCAGACATGCAGCGTTGCCTGCGGCGTCTTGGTTAACTCTGCAACTTTGTCCGAGCGGCGATCAGTGTGGATTTCGATGGTTTTTGCGGGGATGTCGACGCCGCGCAAAACCACAGTGCGCGCCTGTGGACCGGTTTCGCTGAGCGTGGCAAGCGTTGGATGCCGCGTTGATGCGCGGCGATCCTTGGTGCCACGTGCGAGACGTTGCCAGACTTGGCTTAGCGTCGTGTCCAACTGATGAAACGGGTCATTCATAGCCGGTCATTTCCAGATATCCGATGCCGGAATGCGTTCCTGTGAAACGCAAGGGCCCCTCCCAATAGGGAAAAAGCGTATCCATCCAGCTTTGTGAATTTGTCGGTGTGGTCGTCACATCAATCCCCTGAGCGGGAAGTTGAACCCGCCATTCCGTCGGAATCGTGCGCCCGGCAACCTCTGTTAAGGTTAACGGCGTTAAGGTTAATGCGTCGTCGCCATAAGGCGTCGGGGTTCCGTCCGGGGCGACGTAGGTGGCAGATGTGAAGACCCCTGAATTGCTGCGTAGGCCAAAGCCCATCAGCTTTGCGCCGTCGTTCAGATGCAGTGAAAACCAGTCCCATCCGGTTTGATCTTCGGCAAGCGGTTGTGAGGACCATTCGCGGTCAAGCCATGCTTTGCCCGTGACGCGGACAGGGCCCTGCGGCAGAAACAGTTCGCCCGAGACCTCATAAAAAGGTTGCGAGTAATAATAGCTGGCCTGGCCTGACGCCGATTTGACGGAATAGCCGAGATCACCCTGAAAAACGAGCGGACCTGTGGCGGCCAGATCAAGGGTATAGGCCGCCTCCATCCCGCGCGCTGTTACGGTTAACGCATCAAGCTGATCGCCACCTGTTGCGGTGCTGGTCATCGCCCAATCGTCAATCCAGGCCTCGAACGGAGCGGCTGTCACGCCAGCCTGTCCGATCCCGCCGCGCGCAAGGCGTTCGGCAACAAAATGGCGATTGGGCGTGGTGATTCCCGCGTGGCCCATCCAAAGCTGCGGCGTGTCCCAACCAGTGCCGGTTTCGGGTTCAAGCGCCGAGCGGAAGAGCGTCCATTGAACGCCGTAATCGCGGCCATCCTCGCCTTGCAAAGCGGCTGTCAGATACCACCATTCGATGCGGTAGTCGGGATGCGCGCCATGATCGTCCGGAAAGGTTAATTCGGTGCCGCGCTGGGGGATCGCAAAGCCTTCGGCATCGGTGCCAAGTCCTGCAAAACCCTGGGCCGCCAGGGCGGTGCCCCACAGCCAAAAAAGAAGGATGAGGGGCCTAACGCTCATGGGCAAACACCTTGATAAGATCGGCGGCGGGACGGGTCGCCAAGCGCCGCGCGGGCCATGCGGCCGAAAGCGCGGCAGCGATGAGCGCTGCGATGAAAAGGCCGATCCAATCGCTTGGAAAAAGCGTCATGGGCAGGCGCCAGCCGAAGGCTTCGACGTTGACGATTGCCAGCAGGACCCATGCCAGCGCCAGGCCAACCGGAAGCGCGATGAGGGCGGTCAGTGCTGCAAGGATGATCGCGCGCAACAGCTCGAGCCGGGCCAATTTGGCGCGTGTCAGCCCCATCGCCCAGACCGGCGCAAGCTGCGGCAGGCGCATCGTTGACAAGGTTAACAGACTTGTCAAAAGCGCAAGTGCTGCAACGCCAAGTGTTAACACATTCAGCGCGCCTGTGACGGTGAATGTGCGCTCGAACACGTCCAGCGAAAAGGCTTTGATCGCCGCTTGATCGCGGATGTTTCGGGCCGGCAGACCGGCTGTTGTGAGCAGGTTTGTGACCTCGTCTACCCGGGTTTCGGGCAGCCGCAGGGCAAAGTTGAACCCCTGGATTGGGGCACCTTTTGCGCCCAGCTGATCGAGCGATACGATCGCCTCGCCGCGTGGATTTCCGTAATCGGAATAGACGCCCAGAACCGTGAACTGGGCGGTGCCCAGAGTGACGGGATCGCCGGGATCAAGGCCTTCGCGCAGTGCAAGTTGTTCGTTGACTAGCGCGCCGTCACCCGCGGCGAGGCGGTTCCAGACATCGGGTTGTGCCGCCAGAAGGGGCCAGTTTTCGCGGTAGGTGATATCGTCGATAATGCCGTAAATCTGGCCAGGCGCCCCTTCGATCTGGGCTTCGATGTAGCGGATCGGAAGCAGTGCATCGACCTCGCCATCAAGCAGGCGTGCAAGATCTGTCGCCTCGGCCTGGTCCCGCGCGGTGACGTAAAGCTGGGCGGCAAGACGCTGGTCAAGCCAGCCGGTAAACGTCACCCGAAACGAGCTGACCATGGTGCCGACGCCGATATTTGCGGCCATCGCAAGAAGCAGCGCCATCAGGGCAAGCGACAGGCCTGGCACCTGTTGGCGGGTGTCTGCGAGGGTCCAGTCTGACAGCGCGGTGTGGCTGAATTTGGACGCAAAATTCAACGCGACATGCAGGAAAAGCGGGAGCGTCAAGGCGGCACCAACCAGCAGGCACCCCAACAAAACGAAGCCTGTTGTCAGGCCTGATCCATAGCCTGCAAGAACGGCTGAAAGTGCGATTAAGCCTGCACCAACAAGGGCTTGGCGCTTTAACGATTTCAGAGATGCGATGGCCCAAGCGCGTGGTTGCGCCGGTGCAAGGATCGGCAGATTGGCCGTGCGCCATAGGCTTTGCGCCCCGGCCACCGCAGTGCCCAGAAGGGCGATGGCAAGGCCCGAAAGCCACCATGCCGGGTTCAGTGTCAGCGCACCAGAGACCTGCGCGCCGTAGAGGCCGCGCAGGGTCGCTGCGACGTCGGGAAGAAGTGCTGCCGCCACCAGATAGCCCAACGCAACGCCAAGCGTTCCGGCGATCACGGCGAGGGCGAACAGCTCGGTTGCGAGCAATGTCAGCAGCGTCGATTTGCGCAGGCCAAGGGCGCGGAGCGTGCGAAACAGGGGGCGGCGTTGTTCAAACGCGAGGCCGATTGCGGCGTGCACGATGAAAAGACCAACGCCGAAAGACAAAAGCCCGAACGCGGTTAGATTAAGATGGAAGCTGTCGGTCAGGCGCGCGATATCGTTGCCCTCTTCGGGGGCGATCAGAAGCAGGTCGGGCGCAAGTTCGGAAAGGGGTCGTAGGTTGACGGATTGCTGTGGCGCAAGGATCAGCCGGGCGAAGCTGTCGGTCTGAAGCAGGTCGGAGGCCGTGCTGAGATCGGTGATGATAAGGCCTGGTGTCAGCGTGTCGGTGACGCGCACGGGGGGCAACGTCGCAGGGATTTGCGCTGCGGTTTCAGGATGCGCGAAAAGCAGGCCGTCAAGAACGAAGGCCTGCAGATCGCCATCGCCGGACAGATCCACAGGAGAGCTTTGCGGCGGCGTGCTCAGCGGGTCGATCCCGATCAGTCTCGCACGGGTTCCGTTAAGGTTAATGGCGCCGTCCATCACAGGGGAGGCCAGCCAACCCGCCCGGCGGATCGCGACGTATTGCGCAAGCGAAATGGTGCCCGCCCGGGGCTCAAGGCGTTGCAGCTCATCTTGCCCAAGAACGCCCGCGGCGCGGTCATAACTTGCGCGTGCCTCTGCGTTGATCGCCTGCACGCCAGACCAAAGCGCCGTGGCCAGCGCAAGGCCCAGCAAAAGGCTGACCAGTTGGATCGGATGCTTGCGCCAATGTGAGATCAGGGCAGAGAAAGCCGCACGTTTCATCCGCTGACCTGCCCATGAGACAGATGCAGCCGCCGATCCAGCTTGTCGGCCTGACGCAAGGAATGCGTGACCATCAACAGGGCGGCGCCGGTCTCGCGCACGCCGCTCATCAGCAGGTCCAGCACCGTGTCCGAGCTGTCTTCATCAAGGTTACCGGTCGGCTCGTCGGCAAGCACCAGTTTGGGGCGCGCGGCCAGCGTTCGGGCGATAGCGACCCGCTGTTGTTGGCCTCCCGAAAGCTGTTCGGGATAGCGCGCCAGATGCGCCTCAAGGCCAAGACGCGTTGCAAGTGCGGCGCACCATGCGGCATCAGCGCGCTCTGCAAGGCGCGCGTGAAAGGCGATATTGGCGGCCACGTCCAGTGATGGGATCAGGTTAAACTGCTGGAAGATAACACCAATCTCCCCCCGGCGCAGATCCGCGCGGCCAGCATCATCCATCTGCGTTAGATCATGGTTTTGAAACCGAATGGCCCCCTGATCGGGCTGATCGAGGCCCGCAACAAGCGTCAAAAGCGTGCTTTTGCCCGAACCACTTTCCCCGGTCAGTGCCAGACTTTCCCCCGCCGCAAGCGCCAGGGACACATTACGCAGAACGGTCTGCTGACCGTCCTCGGAAGGATAGGTTTTGGTTAATTTTTCGACCTGCAACACGGGCTTTTTGCGCCTTTTTCCTGTTCGTGTCACCATTTAGGCCGGGTTAGAGCGGCGTGAACCCCTCGTCTTCTTTTGTCTCTAAATACCGCCTTGGCAAAACCGGAGCCGTGCGCGCCAACGTCAGGTCAGCGTCCGAAAATCGCCAGGGGCCGCGGATCCCGGGAACGCCTTCGGGCGTGATCTGCAGCCCCCGGTGTTGCACCTGCGGATCGTCGAAGACCTGCGCAATATCATTGATCGGGCCGGCCGGGACGGTGGCGGCGTCACACGCGCGCAACAGCGCATCGGCAGACCATTTGATCGTTTCGGCTTCAAGCGCCCGGGTCAGGGCATCGCGGTTTTCGACGCGCTTCTGGTTCGAGGCAAAGCGGGCATCGCCACCCAGATCACCGCATCCCAAAAGTCCGCAAAACCGTTGGAACTGCCCGTCATTGCCCACAGCGGCAATGATGTGGCCGTCTGCTGTGGGCAAAACCTGATAGGGCGCGATATTGGGATGCGCGTTGCCTTTGCGCGCAGGCGCGGTGCCGGTCGCCAGATAGTTCATCGCCTGATTGGCCAGCAGGGCGGTGGCGCAATCCATCAGCGCCATGTCGATATGCTGACCTTTGCCGGTCCGGTGGCGTTGCGCAACCGCGGCCAGAATGCCGGTTGTGGCGTAAAGGCCGGTCACGATATCGGTGACAGCGACGCCCACTTTCTGGGGCTGTTGATCGGGTTCTCCGGTGATCGACATCAGCCCTGATAACCCTTGGATCATAAAGTCATATCCCGCCCGCGCCGCATAGGGGCCGTCTTGGCCGAACCCGGTGATCGAGCAGTAGATCAACCGCGGGTTCAGCGCGCAAAGCGTTGCATAATCAAGCCCGTATTTGGCAAGGCCTCCGACTTTGAAGTTTTCGATCAGGATGTCGGCATCCGCGATCAGATCGCGCAGTTGGGCCTGACCTTCGGGTGTGGAAAAATCCACGATCAGCGAGGTTTTTCCACGATTGCAGGCATAGAAATACGCCGCACTCGTATCGCCGTCGCGTTCGATGAACGGAGGGCCCCAACGGCGCGTGTCATCGCCGCCCGGGGCCTCGATCTTGAGAACGTCAGCGCCCAGATCAGCCAGCGCCTGACCGGCCCAGGGCCCTGCAAGGATGCGGGCAATTTCGATGACTTTGAGGCCTTCAAGAGGGGACATGGATGCGCCTTTCTGCAAGTGGCGTGACCTCATCACAGGGGCGATCTTTATGAAAGGTGAAAAAAGGGATCGGATGAGGGTGGGTCTGTGCCGAAGGGTCAGCCGGTTTTCTGCGACGCGGCACGGCCAGAACATTATTTTGCATACGCCATATTCGGCGGAACAATGTTCCAGATCGTGCGTTTGCGCCCTATAAAAAGATGTGTTGAAAGGCGGCCGTGCTGCCTGTCTTAGGAGAAGTCCCATGTTTGCCGATCTCAACCTTGGAGACATGACCCCGATCACCGCATCGATCCTTTTGGGGGCGATGCTGGGCCTGTTGTTTGGCGCGCTGGGGCAACGGTCGCGGTTTTGTATTCGGCGCGGGCTTGTGTCGGGGAGCCGGGATCGCAAGCAGGCCTTCGGGACCTGGATCATGGCGCTGGGAACGGCGGTTCTGGGCACGCAGGCGGCTGTTGCAGCAGGCTATATTTCCTTTGCAGATCATCGCTTTATGGCTGAGGCATTGCCTTTGGCTTCGATCGCTTTGGGCGGTCTGGTGTTTGGCGCAGGCATGGTGCTCACACGCGGCTGCATTTCGCGGCAGACAGTGCTTTTGGGCACGGGCAACACCCGCTCACTGATCGTGATCGCGGCATTTGCGCTGATCGCGCATGCCACGTTGAAAGGCGTTCTGGCACCGGTGCGCACAAGCGTTGGCGCGCTCACGGTCGATCTTGAGGTCACGTCCTTCGCCGCACTACCTGGCGGGGCCGCGCTGTGGAGCGCGCTGATTGCGATTGCGGCCTTTGGCATCTCCGCACGCTCGGGTGCGCGGCTTGGACATCTGGCGATGGGTGCGGCCATCGGCCTGCTGATCCCTGCCGGTTGGGTCGGCACCGGGTTCGTGTTGCTGGATGATTTTGACCCGATTGCCATGCAATCGCTGTCGTTCACGCTGCCTTGGGCCGATACCTTGTTTTGGGGCATCGCGAGCAGCGCAATCCCCGCGGGCTTCGGCGTGGGCCTGACGGCTGGCGTGGTGGGCGGCAGCCTGATCGCGGCGCTGATTGCGCGTGAATTCGCGTGGCAGGGCTTTGAAACGCCGCGCCAGACTGGGCGCTATCTGCTGGGTGCCTCCTTGATGGGGTTTGGTGGCGTGTTGGCGGGCGGCTGCACCGTTGGCGCAGGCTTGTCGGGCACGGCCACGCTCAGCTTTGCGGCCGCACTGGTTTTGGTCTTTGTCATCCTCGGGGCGATTGTCACCGACCGTGCACTGAACGGTGCAGGGCGCGCTGTTGCGGTGCCGGCCGAGTAAGGCTTCTGATTGACTTGAAACGCGTTTGACTGTCTCATTCAAGAAATTGAATGGGAGGGTTTCATGCGGGTTTTGCCAAGTCTTGTGGCGGTGATCCTGGCCTGCGGCAGCGCCACCGCAAGCGAGGATATCGCCGATCAATACCCCGGTTCGATGCTGTATCAAAAGCCGGTCGAGGTGATCCCGCATGTCTTCTCGGCCATCGGGGCAACCGCGCCGCCCACTTATGAAAATGCCGGCCATAACAACAATCTGTCTTTTATCGTCACCGGCGAAGGGGTGGTTGTGGTCAATGGCAGCGCTGCGTGGGGTCTGGCCGAGGCGCTGCACGCCGAGATCAAGACGGTCACGGATCAGCCGGTCGTTCTGGTCTTCAATGAAAACGGTCAGGGCCATGCTATGCTGGGCAATGGTTATTGGGCCGCACAAGGCGTGCCGATTGTGGCCCATGTCGATGCGGCCGCTGCCTTTGCCGATTATGGTCCGCAGATCCTTGAAGGCATGCAGGGCTATAACCGGGACAAGGCCGAAAGCACCGTTCTGCAAGGCCCGACGGAAACCTTCGAGGAGGTCTACAAGATCGAACTGGGCGATTTTCTGATTGAGGCGCGCTATCTGGGGCCTGCGCATTCTCCCGGCGATATCGTGGTCTGGCTGCCGCGCCAAAGCCTTGTGATCGCCGGCGATGTTGCGTTTCACGAACGGATGCTGCCGATTTTCGAGGATACGATCACCGCAGATTGGCTGGAAACCTGGGACACCGCGTTCGAGCCGTTGCAGGCCACCTATGTGATCCCCGGGCACGGACATCCGACGAATATGGATCAGGTGCGGCGCTATACGAAAGACTATCTGGTCTATCTGCGTCAGGCCGTGGGCGCCCATCTGGCGGCAGGCGGCGGGCTTGAGGATGCCTATTACGTCGACCAGTCGCCCTATACCCATCTTGATACGTTTGAAGAACTGGCCACAAAGAATGCAGGCCGCGTCTTTGAGCAGATGGAGTTCGAATAATCCCACCGTGCCTGTGATGCTTTTCGTCGTGATGCAGGTATCGCAGGCCACGCCTTTGGGGCCGCGCAGCACGGCCTTGACGCAGGTCAAGTCGCCCAATCGGTTTTACCGCTAGGCTGGCTCCCACATTTCAAAATTGGGAGGAGAGATGATGTTTGGGAAGATCGTAGTTGGGCTTGATGGGTCAGAGCAGTCGGAACGTGCGTTGCGTTTGGCATGTGATTTGGCTGGTAAATACGGGTCAGACCTGCATCTGGTCCATACGCCTCAGCCGCATACGGTGGCCTTCGCGATGGGGGCGGTGTCGGGCTATCACATGGCCACCACTATGCCATCGCGCGAACAGGTCGATCAGGCCGGTGAGAAGATATTCGACGCTGCACGCGCCATCGTCAAAGAAATGGGTCAGACCGTCACCCAGACCCATATGCAGATGGGCGATCCCGGCGATCATATCATCGCCAGCGCGAAAGAGGTGGGGGCCGATCTGATCGTGACGGGGCGGCGTGGGCTGGGCTCGGTCGGCTCGCTTTTGCAAGGCAGCACAACGCAGCGGGTCAATCACCTGGCTGAATGCGCCTGTCTGTCGGTGATCTAGGGGCGGGCGGGGCGCCTGTGCAGCGCCCCGCATTTTGCCTTAGCCAAACATGTCGGCTGTGATGCCTGCATACCACCCCAACGATTCCTCGTAGGTGGCTTTGCGCAGATCGTCGCTTTCGCCGGTCTCCGAGATAAAGCCATCGACCTTGGCGATTTTTTCTTCTGTGGCCTCGTAGGTGGCCCCGACCTTGACGCCGTCATTGGCGTCGATCAGCGACCAGCACGTGTTCGAGAACTTGGCCGGGAACACGCGGCTGCCCGTCAGCGCGCCGCGCACAGCCATCGCTGCGACCTTGGCTTGCGAATTGGCCGAATAGCCCGATTTCGGCATGTCACCCTGACTTGTCGCATCCCCAAGAATGTGGATGTTCTCATCCATGCGGCTTTGCATCGTGGCGGGGACGACAGGGGCCCAATTGCCCTCGGTCAGGCCCGCGCGTTCAACGATCAGGCCTGCTTTCATCGCAGGGATCACGTTGGCAGCATCCACCTTGGTCACTTCACCGTCGATGACGACTTCCATTGCGTCCGGGCGCACCGATACATCGGCACCGCCGAAATCCGATCCGACCCAGTCGATCATGCCAGCGTAATGGTCGTTCCAGCCTTCCTGAAACAGCGCCATCTTCGAGAATTTCTCTTTCGGGTCCGCCACAAGGATCTTGGCCGTCGGGTTCGTCTTCTTCAGCAGATGTGCCACCATCGAAATCCGCTCGTATGGGCCGGGCGGGCACCGGTAGGGGTTGGGCGGGGCGACCATGGCAAAGGTGCCGCCTTCGGGCATCGCCATCACCTGCGCTTTAAGCAGTTCCGCCTGCGTGCCGCCCTTATAGGCATGCGGCATCGCGGTTTGCGCGGCCTGTGACCACCCCTCGACAGAGCCGTCGATAAAGTCGATCCCCGGCGATAGGATCAAGCGGTCATACGGCACCGATCCGCCACCGGCGAGCGCGACGGTTTTGGCATCGCGGTCCACGCCCGTGGCCCAGTCATGCACGACATTGATGCCGTAGGCCGAAGCAAGCGTGCCGTAGGAATGGCCAAGGCTGGCCATCTCTTGGAAGCCGCCGATATAGAGGTTCGAGAAAAAGCAGGTGTAATAGGCGCGGCTGGGTTCGATCAGCGTGACGTCAATCGCGCCTTCGCTGTCCTTGGCGACATAGCGCGCGGCGGTGGCGCCACCGGCGCCGCCGCCGACCACGACGACACGGGGTTTGGCGTGCCCATCGGCCATGACCATCGGTGCTGAAAGTGCGGCCGAGCCTGCGACCGCGGTGCCGATAAAGCGGCGTCTGTTTATAGTCATCTTAAGTCCTCCCATGGAAATGAGCCTCGTTATTCGAGGTCTTTGAAATAGGCCGCGAGGGCGGCAATCTCTTCATCGGACAAACGTCCGGCCTGCATCTGCATCACCGGGTGGGGACGCAGCTTTTGTTTGTAAGCATGCATCGCCACGACAAAATCCTCAACAGGCCAGCGCGTAATCGACGGAATACCTGCATCCGAGCCGTCTTGCTGGTGGCAGGTCTTGCAATCACTGGCGAGGTATTCGCCGTAAGCCGGATCCCCCTGAATGGCCAGAATATCGGGGGCCAGATCGACCTCGCTGACGCGGGCGGTGGGTGCGGCTTCGGGGATATTGGCCGGGTCGTCCGAATAGCGGCGCAGATAGGCCAGCACATCGGCGCGCTCTTGCGGATCCTCCCAGCCACCAAAGCTCATCCGGGTGCCCGAGACCAGCGCGCGTGGATTTTCGATATAGGCGTTCAGCGTCGTCAGATCCCAGACCAGCCCTTCGCCGCCCATCCGGGCCAGCCCGCTTGAGTAGAAATACCCGTCAAGCCCGCCAGCAGGACGCCCGAAAAGGCCGTTCAGATGCGGCCCGATCCCGTTTTGCGCCCCTGCGCCGACCTCGTGGCAGCCCGAACAATCGCCAAAAAGAACAGCGCCCGTGTCTGCATTTCCGATCTGGTCTGCCCAACCTGCCGTGGCCGCCACTCCGGCCGCCAGCACGAAAGAGAGGGGGAAGAAACGCCGCATCGCTTACTCGGAATGGCTTTTCAGATAAGCGATGACGGCCTCGATATCGCTTTCTTTGCGAAAGCCGGAAAAAGCCATTCGGGTGCCTTGCATGAACTCCCTTGGTCGGGTCAGGAAGGCGGCCATACTGGCCTCATCCCAGATCAGGCCATCCTCGGCCGCGGCCTTCATCGCTTTGGAGTATCTGAACCCCTCGATCCGGCCGGCCTCAGCCCCCATGATCCCGTTCAGCGCAGGCCCGGTGCGGTTCTTTGCATCCGCGCCAACCTGATGGCAGGCCGCGCATTGCCGGAACACCTTTTCACCTTCGGCCACCAAGGCCGGATCCAGCGCTGCGGTTTGCACGCTTGCTTCTGCGCCAGACCCGCCATCGGCCAGGGCCGCGACCTGTGTGCTGTCCTGCGCCGGGGCCGCCTGCGATGCCGACGCATCGTCTTCGCCCTCATCGGGGGTCACATCCAGAACGGACGCGCGCATCGTGATCTCGACGCTGTCCTTGCAGTCTTGCATGCACGGTTCGGTGCGCCAGGTCGGGTATTCCGTCTCGGCCCGGTCATCGACGATAAAGCCGCCTTCGTTATACATCTCGAATTCGGCAAAGTTTTCGTGGCTCAGCTCAAACGTGTCATCCACCTTGTCGTTGGAATACAGGATATAGGCCACAATGGCATAAACCTCGTCCGGCTCAAGCGTTTGCGCACCGCCAAAGGGCATCGAGCGGTTCACATAATCCCACACGGTCGATAGATGCGGCCAATACGAGCCGACGGTCTTCACCGGGTCTTTGTCGGCCAGCGTGTCGAAGCCGCCTGCCAGAACGGGCCAGTTGCCGACCCCTTCGGCGAAATCGCCATGGCAAGCCGCGCAAGCATCCGCAAAGATCTCTTCGCCGGTATAGACGTCGCCGCGCCCTTCGGGCAGGCCTGCGCCACCGGGACGAATGTCGCGGTCCCAGGCTTGGATTTCTTCCGGCAGCGCGGTGCGGCCCAGCCCAAAGCCATCGGCAAAGGTCGGGGTGGCCAAAACGCACGCGGCCAATGTCAGTTTGAAAACCCCTGAGCGTTCAAGACACTTCGACATTTTCGGCCTCCCCATCGGCTTTGACATACCAGGTCTGGATGCAATTGTTGTGATAGATCGAGTTCTCGCCGCGCATCTCGCGCAGCTGATCCTTGGTGGGTTGCACATAGCCCGTCTCGTCCATGGCGCGGGCTTGCAGCAGCCATTCCTCGCCGTTCCAGTCTGTGTCCAGATAAAAGCGGGTGAGCGCCTTGGTGTCGCCTTGCGTGCCAAGGCGCGCGGTTTCCCATGTGATGCCGCCGTCTTTTGAGACATCGACGCGGGTGATCTTTCCGTGGCCGGACCACGCCAGACCAGTGATGACTAGCGGGCCGTGGCCGTGCTTGATCGGGGATTGCGGGCTGGGGGAGGTGATGACGGATTTCGCGTCCATCACCCATGTCCATTTGCGCGCGACGCCATTGGCCAGAACGTCGGTGTATTTCGACGTCTCTTCGCGGCTTTCCACGGGGCCGTCCATCACCTCGATCCGGCGGATCCATTTGACCCACATGTTGCCTTCCCAACCGGGCACGACAAGGCGGACGGGGTAGCCATGCTCTTTGCGCAGCGCCTCGCCATTGGCTTTGAAGGCGACCAAAACATCGTCCAGCGCCTTTTCCATTGGGATGGAGCGGCCGTTCGACGACGCATCCGCCCCTTCGACGAACACCCATTTGTCCGCCAGATCGCCTGCGGTCTCGAGACCGGCTTCTTCCAGCAAGGTCCGCAGGGAGACACCGGAATATTCCATATTGTGGATCATGCCATGGGTGAACTGAACGCCGTTCAGCTGTGCGCCTGCCCATTCCATCCCGGTATTGGCCGCGCATTCGCAGAAATAGACGTGGTTTTCACGCGGGAAGCGTTCCAGATCGGCATAGGTGAAGACCAGCGGGCGGTCGACCAGGCCGTTAATCATCAGCCGGTAGTCTTCCTTGCGCAGCTCAATCGCGCCCGAATGATGTCGCTCAAACGCGCAGCCTTGGGGCGTGATCGTCCCGTCCAGCGCGTGAATCGGCGTGAAATTGATCGACGAGATCGTGTCGGCGGTCAGCCACGGCACATTGCGGCGCACCACGTCGCCTTCAAACTCGATGGGCAGGCCATAGGGCGTTGCGTCCACGCCGTCGCCAAGGCTGGACGCCCAGTCCTGCACTTCGGTAATCAGCGGATCGGGCGTGCCTGCGCTGGCAGCGGTCGCACCACCTGCAAGGGCCGCAGCACTACCGCGCAAGAACGCGCGGCGGGAGGTTTTGGTCGGATCGCTCATGCTCTGGTCCTCCGGGGGTTAGGTGCCGACAACTTTGACCGACTGGTTCGGGTCAATGTTGATCGTTTCTTGTTTGCGGATGTGGTTTTCAACGACGTCCCAGATGGGTGGGCCTTCGGTGCCTTCGTTCACGGAGGCCCAGCCGGAGACGACGTAAGTCTTGGCGGGATCAATCTTTTCGCCGGTTTTCAGGAGCGTCATATCCGTGATCCGCTCCCCTTGTTTCTTCGAGATATCAATGCGGTAGCCCATACCGCCGACCCGCACCATATCGCCGCCCTGCTGGTAGTAGGGGTCGGGGTTGAAGAGGTTGTCGGCCACATCCTCAAGGATGACATGCAGGAACTCGCCGGTCATTTCAGAGCGGTAGGCGTTGGGGTAGCTCATCGCAGTGGCGTTGAAGATGTCCTCGCGGGTGATGTCTTGGCCGGGCAGGACCGATGCACCCCAGCGGAAGCCGGGGGAGAGCGCGATGTCGGCCTCGCGCTCTTCGATCA
>CAKZXZ010000178.1 GCA_937883775.1 uncultured Paracoccaceae bacterium | reverse complement strand
CGGTCCACGCAAAGATCGAGGCGATGGAGTTGGTCGATGTTGCCTCCCCCTTCTGGTGCTGGCGGTAGTGGCGGGTGACGGTGCCGTGGGCGGCCTCGGCCTCCACGATCTTGCCATCGGGGGTCATTAATTGCGAGGTCATCAGACCCAGCGAGCCGAAGCCTTGCGCGACCGTGTCGGATTGCACGTCGCCATCGTAATTCTTCGTGGCCCACACAAAGCCACCGTTCCACTTCATTGCGCAGGCCACCATGTCGTCGATCAGGCGGTGCTGGTATTCAATACCGGCCTCTTTGAACTGGGCCTCGAACTCTTCTTCATAGATGCGCTGGAAGATCTGCAGGAACTGGCCGTCATATTGCTTGAGGATCGTGTTCTTGGTCGACAGATACACGGGCCAGCCAAGGTTGAGGCCATAATTCAGGGATGCGCGTGCGAAATCCTCGATGCTTTTGTCGAGGTTATACATACCCATGTAGACGCCAGAGGAGGGCGCATCGAACACCTCATGCTCGATCACTTCGCCGTCCTCGCCCACAAATCTCATCGACAGCTTCCCGGGGCCGGGGAACTTCATGTCGGTGGCGCGGTATTGATCGCCGTAGGCATGCCGCCCGATCACGATGGGGCGGGTCCAGCCGGGCACAAGGCGGGGCACATTCTTGCAGATGATCGGCGCGCGGAAAACGACGCCGCCAAGGATGTTGCGGATCGTGCCGTTGGGCGAGCGCCACATTTGCTTGAGGCCAAACTCCTCGACCCGCTGTTCATCGGGCGTGATCGTGGCGCATTTCACGCCGACGCCGATTTCCTTGATCTTCTCGGCGGCGTCGATAGTGATCTGATCGTTGGTGCGATCACGCTCCTCAATGCCCAGATCGTAGTAGAGCAGGTCAATGTCCAGATAGGGCAGGATCAGTTTGGTCTTGATGAAGTCCCAGATGATGCGGGTCATCTCGTCGCCGTCCAATTCGACAACAGGGTTTTCGACTTTGATCTTGGACATGGGATCTCCGGAATGTTTGGCGTGGCTAAGGCAGCATTAGCGGTTTCAGGAGGTGTTGAAAAGCGTTCTGCATGCAAGTGTATACCGATTTGTATGGTGTTGGGTCGTGCAGAGGTATTTTAGGACAAAAGAAGGTCAGGAAGCCTGTGCGAAATAGGCGCTGATGCGTGTTTTGAGATGGGCCCAAAGCGCTGGGGCGCCGCGCGTGACTTTCGTGCCGACCATCTCATCGACCCGCGCTTCGGTCACGTTATACGCGGCCCAAGTGCCACCGTTTGAGGCGAGGTTCAGAACAGGCGGCTGCACCCGGTCGATGGCTTTCGCAAAGATGGCGTCCGGGGTGCTTGCGGCTTCAAACTCGTCCCAGAGCGCGCGGAAGCTGGCAGCCTGATCCGTGGGCAGCATGCCAAAGAGCCGATCCGCGGCGGCTTGTTCCTGTGCTTCGATATCATTGGTGGCGGCAACGTCGAAGATCGGGTTATCGCCCGCGTCGATCTCGACAATGTCGTGGATCAGCAGCATCTGGATGACCCGGGCGATATCGACGTCCGGCCCCGCTTGATCCGCCAGCACCATCGCGAACAGGGCCACATGCCAGCTATGCTCGCCCGTGTTCTCAGCGCGCGAGCGGTCGGTCAGGATGTTGGCGCGGTTGACGGACTTGAGCTTGTCGACCTCGGTCAGAAAGGCCAGTTGCTGCTCAAGCCGTGCGCTCATCGGGTGTTTTCCGTCAGGCGGCGCTGCACGTAATCGGTCACATTGCCGATCATCGTGTCCATATGTGGGTCTTCAAAGAAGTGCCCGGCACCTTCGAGTTCCTGATGGGTGATCGTGATGCCCTTTTGCTCGTGGAGTTTGTTCACCAGCGTATGGGTGTCGGCGGGGGGGGCGACGCGGTCGCCGGTGCCGTTGATAATCAGGCCAGAGCTGGGGCAGGGCGCCAGAAAGCTGAAATCATACATATTCGCGGGCGGCGAGACCGAGATGAACCCGGTAATCTCGGGCCGGCGCATCAGCAATTGCATGCCGATCCACGCGCCGAACGAAAAGCCTGCGACCCAGCAATGCTTGGAGTTGTTGTTCATCGACTGCAAGTAATCGAGTGCAGAGGCTGCATCGGACAGTTCGCCGACGCCTTGGTCATACTCGCCCTGCGATCGACCCACACCGCGGAAATTAAAGCGCAACACGGTAAAGCCCATATTGTAGAACGCATAATGCAGATTGTAGACGACGCGGTTGTTCATCGTTCCGCCAAATTGCGGATGCGGATGCAGGACGATGGCGATAGGGGCGTCTTTTTCTTTCTGTGGGTGATAACGGCCTTCGAGCCGACCTTCAGGGCCGGGAAAAATCACTTCGGGCATAGGTGTCCCTTGTCGTCTGTTGCGTCTGGCGTCTGATTTGTGACGCTTGACGAGAATTAGCTGTGGACTTAGAATAGTTCTAAGATTTCGGCAGGCAGGCCTTGCGGCGGTGCAGTGCAGTTAATCTGGCAGCTTTGAAACGTCAATGATCTTGCGAGGGCAGGCCTATGAAACTTGGCACGAAAGGGCGCTATGCGGTGGTTGCGCTGACCGATATTGCGCTTCAGCCCGAAGACAAACTGGTGACGCTGGGTGAGATCAGTAAGCGGCAGGATATTTCGTTGCCGTATCTTGAACAGCTTTTCGTAAAATTGCGGCGGTCTGATCTGGTAACGTCTGTGCGTGGGCCAGGGGGTGGATACCGTCTGAGCCGGGATCCATCACAGATCCGGGTTGTCGACATTCTGGCGGCGGTCGATGAAACGGTCAATGCGATGCACAAAGGGGCCGGCGCCTCGGGCGCCTTGTCGGGCAGTCGCGCACAATCGATGTCGAACCGTCTTTGGGAAGGACTTAGTGCGCATGTTTATGTGTTCTTGCACCAGACACGCCTGTCTGACGTGGTCACCAACGAGCTGACACCCTGTCCCGCCGTGCCCAACCTGTTCGAGATCGTCGATCAGTAGCATGAGCCGAATTTATCTGGATCATAACGCAACGGCGCCTCTGCGGCCTGAGGCGCGGGACGCGATGATTGCGGCGATGGATCTGGTGGGCAATCCGTCGAGCGTGCATGCCGAAGGCCGTGCGGCCAAATCCATCGTTGAAAAGGCGCGTGGCCAGATCGCGCAAGCGATGGGGGCGCTTTCTGCGGACATCGTCTTTACCTCAGGCGCGACAGAGGCGGCCGCGTTGGCCTGCGCAGGGCGCGGCCTGCAGGCAGCAGATATCGAGCATGATGCGGTCGCTGCCTGGGTTGATCCGGCGTTGCCGGTTGCCAGGACAGGGGCAGTTTCGGTTGCCGACCCTGCGCAGACCGTCTTGCAGATGGCCAATAGCGAAACCGGAATTCTTCAGGATTTGCCTAGTGGTTTGGCGGTCAGCGACATGACCCAGGCCTTTGGCAAGGTGCCTTTGGCCTTTGATTGGTCGGGTGTCGGCATGGCCCTTGTTTCCGCGCATAAGCTGGGGGGGCCGAAGGGTATCGGTGCGCTTGTCATGCCCCGCGGGACGGATCTTGCCGCGCAGATCAAAGGGGGCGGTCAGGAAATGGGCCGTCGCTCTGGCACTGAAAATGTTGTTGCAATTGCCGGGTTTGGCGCTGCTGCGGCGGCGGCACAACGCGATCTTGACGCCGGGAGATGGGCGCAGATCGAGGAATTTAGAAATATTCTAGAAATAACTCTAGAAGACTCGGCAAAATCGACTATTTTTGTAGGGAAAGCTTCGCGCCGTTTGCCGAATACCACGTGTTTTTCTGTTCCCGGATGGAAAGGGGAAACGCAGGTCATGCAGATGGATCTTGCAGGCGTTGCAGTGTCTGCGGGGTCTGCGTGTTCCAGCGGTAAGGTGCGCGCCAGTCGCGTGTTGCGTGCGATGGGATATGACGAGGCGACCGCCAGCAGTGCGATCCGCGTGTCGCTGGGGGTTGAGACGACCAAGGACGAGGTGGAGCAGTTCTGTGAGATCTGGCTCCGTCATTACGAAAAGTTCTGCGCCCGCGCGGCGTGATAGAGGAGAGATCAGATGGCTGCATTGGACAATGTCGAAGTCAAGGAAGGCGTCGATCAAGAGACTGTCGAGGCCGTCAAGGAGCTTTCGGGCACCTACAAGCACGGCTGGAATACCGAGATCGAGATGGAGTATGCGCCCAAAGGGCTCAACACTGACATCGTCAAGCTGATTTCGGAAAAGAACGACGAGCCGGAGTGGATGACGGAATGGCGTCTGCAGGCGTTCGAGCGCTGGGGCAAGTTGTCCGAGCCGAAATGGGCGATGGTCGACTATCCCGAGATCGATTTTCAGGATCAGTATTACTATGCACGCCCGAAAAGCATGGTCGAGAAGCCGAAATCGCTGGATGAGGTCGATCCCAAGCTGTTGGCGACTTATGAAAAGCTTGGTATTCCGCTGAAAGAGCAGGCTTTGCTTGCTGGGGTCGAGGCTCCTGAGGAAGAGCGCAAGGTGGCTGTGGATGCGGTCTTTGACTCTGTTTCGGTCGGCACGACTTTTCAGGATGAGTTGAAGAAGGCGGGCGTTATCTTCTGTTCGATTTCGGAGGCCATCAAAGAGCATCCGGAACTGGTCAAGAAGTATCTTGGTTCGGTCGTGCCCGTGTCCGACAACTATTATGCGACGCTGAATTCGGCTGTTTTTTCGGACGGGTCGTTCGTTTACGTGCCGCCCGGTGTGCGCTGCCCGATGGAGCTGAGCACGTATTTCCGCATTAACGCCGAAAACACTGGCCAGTTCGAGCGGACATTGATTATCGCCGACAAGGGCTCGTATGTGTCTTATCTGGAAGGCTGCACGGCGCCCCAGCGCGATATCGCACAGCTGCACGCCGCAGTCGTCGAGATCATCATCGAAGAAGATGCTGAGGTGAAGTACTCCACCGTTCAGAACTGGTATCCCGGCGATGAAAACGGCAAGGGCGGTATCTATAACTTTGTCACCAAGCGTGCCGATTGCCGCGGCGACCGTGCTAAGGTCATGTGGACGCAGGTCGAAACCGGCTCTGCCGTGACGTGGAAGTATCCGTCCTGCATCCTGCGTGGCGATGATACCCAAGGCGAGTTCTATTCGATCGCGATTGCCAACAACTATCAGCAGGCCGACACCGGCACGAAGATGGTGCATCTGGGCAAAAACACCAAGTCGCGGATCGTGTCCAAGGGCATCAGTGCGGGCAAAGCGCAGAACACCTATCGTGGCCTCGTGTCGATGCACCCCAAGGCCAAGGAAAGTCGCAACTATACCCAATGCGACAGCCTTTTGATCGGCGATAAATGCGGCGCGCATACGGTGCCTTACATCGAAGTGAAGAATAACTCGTCTCGGGTTGAGCATGAGGCGACCACCTCGAAAGTGGATGACGACCAGATGTTCTATTGCCGCCAACGCGGCATGGACGAAGAAGAGGCTGTCGCCCTCGTCGTCAACGGCTTCTGCAAGGAAGTCCTGCAAGCTCTGCCGATGGAGTTCGCGATGGAAGCCCAAGCGCTTGTTGCGATTTCGCTGGAAGGCTCTGTGGGCTAATGGTCGACGCATTTCGCAATAAGAAATCAAATGTGATCGCGCCGCGTTTCGGGCATCCGTCCCGGATGGATCCTGACACGCGGCAGATCACCATGCTGCTACTTGCGCATTTGATGGTGTTTCTTATTGCGATGGCGCATGACGAAATCGTGGCAGAAATGGTAGCCGAAGGCTGGTTTCTTGCAGGGTTTGCAGAGCGCTGCGAATTGCTGATCGGCTTGGCACTTTTCTTGTGCTGGGGCGCTTTGACGGTTCGGTTGCTTGACGTTGTGAAAGAGGCCGCGCGCCAAACTGATAACGGTGAGACATCGCCATGAAACGCGCGTTGCTTGATGGGCTGACGGCGCCGCTGCGTTACAAGTTGCTTGGCTTAGCCGTTGCGCTGGTTCTGGGCTTTGTGCTGACTGCCGGCGCTGTTCTGATGCAGCTTGTGGAGCAGGTGGGCTTTCTGGCCGCTTGTGTCTTTGGCATCGTGATGGGCGTCTTTGGTCTGATGGTCGCTGGGAGTTTGGTGCGACGCCGCAAGGCTGGGTGAGATGGGGCGCTCGGTCTGGATATCGGCCCTGACAACGGGCGGGTTTTGCGCCGCTTTCGCCTATGGCATCCAGCTTATTGCGATCGAGTTCTCGGAGCTGGCTGTGTTGGCAGTCAGTGGATTATCGGGATTTTTGGGCAGTCTTGTTGCCTCGATCCTTTGGAGTAGAAGATGATTGTAACGACGACAAACAGTGTGGAAGGGCGCCCGATCCAGAGCTATCACGGCGTGGTCGTAGGGGAAGCGATCATGGGCGCCAACGTGGTTCGCGACGTCTTTGCCTCAATCACGGATATCGTTGGCGGACGCTCGGGTGTTTATGAAAGCAAGCTGCAAGACGCCCGTGACACTGCGCTGGCTGAACTTGAAGACCGCGCCCGCGAGAAGGGCGCGAATGCCGTGGTTGGCGTCGATCTGGATTACGAAGTGGTTGGAAACTCGATGTTGATGGTGTCGGCATCCGGCACGGCTGTGACGATCTGATATGTGCTGTTTTTCGAAAAATATCGCTGCTTTGCGCGCACGGAAGGACGGGTGTCATGCCTGCAGATGATGTTAGGACCATGCCGGACCTGAGCCTGGTCGCACCTCATACGGCGTTTCTTTACGATCGTCTGGCCCTGTCGCGGAACACGCGGATCATGGACGTAGGGGCGAACCCCGCAAACGTGCCGGCCTATGCGGGCTTGCGCGACGCCGGTCTGGCAGAGGTGCATGGGTTCGAACCCGGAGAAGAGGCGTTTGGACGGCTTATCGCGAACAAGCGCGAAAACGAAAGCTATCATCCTTACGCAATCGGCAAGAGCAGTTCGCGGACGTTTTACGCCACTGTCGGCGGCTCGATGGCGTCGCTGTTCAAACCTGATCTGCGCCAGATCAAGGCGTTGGGCCATTGGGGCCCGTCCTTGAAGGTGAAAGAAAAGATCAAGATCAAGACCAAGTCGCTGGATTCGATCAAGTCGCTGCCGAAACCTGATATGTTGAAGATGGACACGCAAGGCGCCGAGCTGGCGATCCTTGAAGGGGGTATGAAAACCCTGTCGAGTGCAGTCGTCATCATGCCTGAGGTCCGCTTTTTCAAGCTGTATGAGAACGAGCCGATGCTGGGTCCGGTTGACCAGCAACTGCGGCTGATGGGGTTCATGCTGCACAAGATCCTGCCGGGTGCAAACCTTCGGCTGATTTCATCGCGGATCGAACGCCTGAAACCGGCCTACACGCGTAATCAGATGATTGATGCGGATGCGATTTATGTGCGCGATATCGCGTATCCCGAACGAATGGATGACACACAGATCGCGCATTTGGCGCTGCTTGCCGATAGCGTTTTCAACTCCATTGATCTTGCCCTGCGGTGTCTGGATCTGCTGGTCGAACGCGATGCTTTCGATCCAAACGATATCGACACCTATATTGACAACTTGCCTATCCAAATGCGGCACCGCTGAACCGAGGAGCGAAAGAAATGTTGGAAATCAATAACCTACACGTCAAACTTGAGGAAGAAGACAAGCAGATCCTGAAAGGGGTCGACCTGTCTTTGGAGCCGGGAACCGTACATGCGATCATGGGGCCGAACGGATCGGGCAAATCGACCCTGTCTTACGTGTTGTCAGGGCGTGATGGGTACGAGGTCACCGACGGGGCGGCGACGCTGGAAGGGGAAGATATTCTTGATCTGGACCCCGAAGAGCGTGCGGCCGCAGGTCTTTTTCTTGCGTTTCAATACCCGATCGAGATCCCGGGCGTGGGCAATATGACTTTTCTGCGCACCGCTGTGAATGCACAGCGCAAGGCGCGGGGCGAAGAAGAACTGTCAGCCGGAGATTTCCTTAAGATCGTGCGCGAAAAGGCAAAGAGCCTGAAGATTGATGCGGATATGTTGAAGCGCCCGGTCAATGTCGGCTTTTCAGGCGGTGAGAAAAAGCGCAATGAGATCCTCCAGATGGCGATGCTTGAGCCAAAGATGTGCATTCTGGACGAGACTGACTCGGGCCTGGATGTGGACGCGATGAAGCTGGTCTCGGAAGGCGTGAATGCGCTGCGCAGCGAGGGTCGCGCCTTTTTGGTTATCACGCATTACCAGCGTCTTCTCGATCACATCAAGCCGGATGTTGTGCATATCATGGCGGACGGTCGCATCGTGAAATCAGGTGGCCCTGAGCTGGCGCTGGAAGTTGAAAACAACGGGTATGCCGACATTCTGGCAGAGGTGGCCTAATGGTTTTACCAGCTTTAAACCAAGACGCGACGGACGCGCGATTGGCCAACATGACAATGTCGGATGGTGGCGTCTGGGCGAACACGGCCCGTGAAAGCGCCTTGGCGCGGGTCAAGGCCATGGGCCTGCCCACAGCGCGCGATGAATACTGGAAATACACCAATCCTGCGAACCTGGTGATGGCCAACCCGCCCGAGGCTGCGTTGCATGACAATGATTCAGTGCCGCTTTATGATGGTATTGATCGGCTCAAAGTGGTTTTCGTGGACGGTGTTTTTGATGCCGACGCCAGCGATGATCTGTCGCTTGAGGGGGTCGAGATCGAGCGTCTTGCGGATGTCCTTGAGATGGATATCCACTGGGCGAAAGACCTTTACGGTGTGCTTGAAGCCCGTGGTCAGACCCCGGTGGAACGTCCGCTCGCAGCGCTAAATACGGCATATGCCAGCGACGGTCTTGTCATCCGCGCCACCGGTCAGGCTTCCAAACCCATCGCATTGATCTACAAGCACGAAAGCACGACATCCGATGCGATCCTGCACCACGTGATCCGTGTCGAAGAAGGCGCAGACCTGACAGTTCTGGAAAATGGCCCCGCCGCCGCGCGGTTTAACAAGGCGATGGAAGTCGACGTCGCCGATAAGGGCGCGTTTCATCACGTCCGGGCGCAGGGCCGTGACCATGAACGCCGTGCGAACACGCATATATTCGGGCGTCTGGGCACGGAATCCATTTTCAAAAGCTTCACCTTGACGGCTAATGGCCGCCTGACGCGTAATGAAGTCGTGCTTGAGTTGACCGGCGATGATGCACAGGCCCATGTAGCTGGTGCCGCCCTTGGCGACGGCGATTTTCATCACGACGACACGGTTTTCATCACTCATGATGCGGTGAATTGCGAAAGCCGTCAGGTGTTCAAGAAGGTTCTGCGCAACGGCGCTGTAGGGGTGTTTCAAGGCAAGATCCTTGTGCAGCCCGATGCGCAAAAGACCGATGGCTACCAGATCAGTCAGTCGCTTTTGCTGGACGATGACAGCCAGTTCCTTGCCAAGCCCGAGCTTGAGATTTACGCCGATGACGTGGCGTGCTCACACGGTTCGACCTCCGGCGCGATTGATGAGGATGCGCTGTTTTACCTCCGCTCGCGCGGTGTGCCGGAAGGGCCTGCGACGGATCTGCTGGTCTTGTCCTTTCTCGCCGAGGCCATCGACGAGATCGAGGACGAAGCCATCGCGGATGACATCCTAAGCCGCCTTGAAGGCTGGCTGGCCCGGCGGCGCGGGTAAGTCTTGCCGGTCACCCGCGACATACGTGAAAGCTACCGCAAGCCGGCGCAGGTGATGCGCCGGTTACTGGCAGATGGGCAGCGCGAAGATCGCGCCTTGGCGATCCTGATGGGAGGCGCCTTTCTGGCGTTTCTTTTTCAGCTACCCAAGCTGTCGCGTCAGGCACATTTGCAGGGTGAGGATCTAACCGGTTTGATGGCCAACACCTTGTTTGCGTGTCTCTTTTTCCTGCCGCTTATCTTTTACGGCATTGCTGCAGTGACGCATATCATTGCCCGGATCTTTGGCGGAAAGGGCACCTGGTACGGTGCGCGGCTTGCGCTTTTCTGGTCGTTTCTGGCGGCCAGCCCACTGATGTTGTTGAATGGGTTGGTGGCTGGTTTGGTTGGTGACGGTGTGCAATTGCAGATTGTTGGTCTGCTATGGTTCCTTGTTTTCGGCGCTTTCTGGTTCATCAATCTGCGGGTTGCTGAATCAGCGGTTGAGCCGGACGTGGCGACGCCCTAAGTCTGCCATATGGATTTGTCCCTCAACACACTTTCTGCCTTGCTGCGCCTGACATTTCAGGACGCCCGTGAAGGCGCCCACGCGGTGCTGAGCCTTGGTGTTCCAAGATCAGCGCTCTTTTTGATGGTTGCCACGGTCGCGGTGCTAAGCGCGCTTATGGCGGGCATTTTTCAATTGCTGGTGCCGCAAACCGTGGGGCCGCCGCCCGGTGTGGTGGCCATCACCATCGGTGGTGTCATCCTGGGCACTGCTATCGGTTTGCATTACGCGGGGCGCGCCTTTGGCGGGACAGGAGAGTTGTCGGACGCCATCGTGTTGATGGTCTGGCTGCAGGTTGTTTTGTTGCTGATCCAGGCGATGCAGAACATCGTTCTGTTGGTGGCGCCCGGGGCGGTGGGTATCGTATTCCTGCTGGCCTTTGGCTACACGCTTTGGCTGATGATTAACTTCATCGACGTTCTGCATAACTTCAAATCCCGCGCGCGTGCGGCTGTGTTGCTGCTTTTGACGCTTGTGGGCTTGTCAGTGGGACTTGGGATGATTTTTTCAATTTTGGGCATTTCCGTACCGGGGGCGACCACATGAGCTTTGACGTCAACGCGGTCCGTGCCGATTTTCCAATCCTTTCGCGCGAGGTGAACGGCAAGCCGCTGGTCTATCTCGACAGCGGTGCATCGGCGCAAAAACCACAGGTTGTGATTGATGCAATTAGTCATGCCTACAGCCATGAATATTCTAATGTTCACAGAGGCTTGCATTACCTTTCTAATGTTGCGACTGAAAAGTACGAAAGCGTACGGGGCGTCGTTGCAAAGTTTCTGAATGCGGCCTCCGAGGATGAAATTATCCTGAATTCCGGCACGACCGAGGGGATCAACATGGTCGCCTATGGCTGGGCAATGCCACGATTAGAAGCCGGTGATGAGATCGTTTTGTCGATCATGGAGCATCACGCCAATATCGTGCCATGGCATTTTCTGCGCGAGCGGCAGGGCGTTGTGCTGAAGTGGGTGGATGTGGACGCAAATGGTGATCTGGATCCGCAAAAGGTGATCGACGCGATTGGTCCCAAGACCAAGCTTGTGGCGATTTCCCATCTTTCCAATGTGTTGGGGACCAAAGTTGATGTAAAAACCATCGCTGAAGCGGCCCATAGTAAGGGTGTGCCTGTGCTGGTCGATGGCTCCCAAGCTGCAGTTCATATGCCGGTCGATGTGCAGGATCTGGGCGTCGATTTTTATGCGGTGACCGGACATAAGCTTTATGGGCCCAGCGGGTCGGGCGCCATTTACGTGCGCAAGGAACGCATGGCTGAGATGCAGCCTTTCATCGGTGGCGGTGACATGATCCGCGATGTGCATCGCGACGAGGTTATCTACAACGACGCGCCGATGAAATTTGAAGCGGGAACGCCAGGGATCGTTCAGACGATCGGTCTTGGCGTCGCGCTTGAATATATGATGGGCCTTGGCCTGCAGAATATTGCAGCTTACGAGGACACATTGCGAGACTATGCGCGCAGCAAGCTTGACGGGTTGAATTGGCTATCGGTTCAAGGGCGCAGTGCCGACAAGGCTGCGATCTTTTCCTTTACGCTGGAAGGGGCTGCGCATGCCCATGACATTTCGACTGTGCTTGACAAAAAAGGCGTTGCTGTGCGGGCGGGGCAGCATTGTGCGCAACCTTTGATGGAGCATATGGGCATACCCGCGACCTGCCGTGCATCTTTTGCGATGTACAACACAACCGACGATGTTGACGTATTGGTCGATGCGCTTGAGCTGTGCCACGATCTTTTCTCGTGATTTGTGCGTTGCGGCGTTAAAGCGGCACGGCTATAGAAATTCAGACGGTCCCATAGCTCAGCTGGATAGAGCGCTGCCCTCCGAAGGCGGATGTCAAGTCTGGCGATGGCGAAAGGTGCTGGAAGAAAGAAGTGACTAAACAACGGCTTGAGCGGATATCGGATTCGCTCTTCAAGAAGCCAAAAATCTCGCGTAAGCATGGCGTAAGCATCGCGCGAACGGTATGCACCCGTAGCTCAGCTGGATAGAGTGTCGGCCTCCGAAGCCGAAGGTCACAGGTTCGAATCCTGTCGGGTGCGCCATTTTTTCTAAGAAAGTTAGTGACTTGTAACTTTGGCGTGTTGTTGAATTTGTGCTTACGCGCTGCTTACGCAGAGCGGAATGCGCCTTTCGGTCCTATCTAGGCGTCGCGTTGACACCTTCTTTGCTGCACTGCTGCCAAGGGCGAGCTGTGTAGGATCCGACCATTCTCTTGCAAAATACGCGCATTTCGCCACTGCTCCTTTGCAAAAACAACCCTTTTCACTATATTCACAGAGGAGAATTGTCCGTTCCGCAGCAGTTCTTGAAACCCGACACCCTCACAGACGCTCGTCTGGTTAGAGAAGAACGGAATGCAAACACAACACGCCGAATATGAAAGAGACTATTCAAACTACACCGAATTCTACCAGAATTCGGTGTACGCGGCGTTTCCGCAGGAGCATCGATCATCCGGCTCATTCGGTCTCCACATGGTGCATGTTAATCAAGAGCCGATAGACATTGTTGATGTGGCCGTACCTGACCTCGTTTTCGCGCGTACTGAGCACGATCTAGGCGACGTGCTCTTCGACCTAGGTGACGGGGTCAGCGTATCGCAAGGCCATCGAAAGACGTTGGTGTATTACCCTGCGGACGTCGAGGCGCGCACCCGGGTCGAAGTTCCGCACTGTATTACGATCCTCACGCTTAATCGTAACAAGGTCGCTGACCTGATGGCAGAGGCGGGTGGCAGCCTCTCGTCTCTGGACAGTTATTGCTCGAAGATGTCGGACAATGTCGCGGCGTCCTCTCTCATGGACCGGATATGGCACGCGACTTCGGACGCCGGTCCTGCAGCCAATCTCTATGTCGACGGTTTGGCAATGCAGTTCCTTGCGGTAATGACGCACGCGAGCGGTCTGGCACCGCTTGGCGGCGCACGGCCCGAGGATGAGCGGATTGCGCGGGTGATCGACTATGTGGAGGCACATATTGGTGAACCCTTCGATATTGGCACGCTGGCCGGTATAGCCTGCCTGTCACCAGCGCATTTCTCGCGTATTTTTAAGGCGACGGTAGGCACGCCCGTCTGGGCCTATGTGCAAGAGCGGCGCTGTGTTCGGGTGAAGGAGATGCTGGTCGCCACGCATTTGCCGCTGATCGAGATTGCGTTCCGCTGCGGCTTCTCCAGTCAGGCGCACTTCACCCGAGCGATCTCCAAGCATTTCGGCGCAACACCCGGCCATATCCGCGATGCGAGCCGCTGACACGGCGGGACTGGCGGCCTCATGAACCGCTACCAAAACATATCCCTTCAACGCCGCACATCCGCAGCACCGACTTCGTGCCGCCGATATCCTCGGCCTCGAATATTTCGAGGCCGAACCGGCGAACATGCCCACGCTTGTTTTCGACGAGCACCGCATCCTGTTCGATCTGCGGGACGAGCCACCGCGTCGAAAACTGGCGTGACGGGACACATCGCGACTTCACCTTCCGAAAGAATGAGGTCGTCGTGACGCAACAGGCGTCGAAAGCGGTTGGCGGTGGCACGGCACGTCGCGATGCATCGTCGTTACGATATCGCCAGAAGCGCTTGATCGCTTCAGTAAGCAAGAACTCGAACTTTTGTGGACGGAGAGACAGCTTCGCGACCACCCACAGTTCGAAGATGAAGATCTCACCGCCGCTGCGATGACGCTGCTATGTGTGCTGGAAGATAGCCGACCCGGCTATGAGGTGATGTATGAGTCGCTTGCGCGCGTCTTTGTTGTGAAACTTTTTCAGTCTTATGGCAATGAACTCAGTGCGGCGCGAGACTTTGGAGCGGGATTTACAGCGGGACATTACAGACGGGTGCTCGACTATCTCCCCGCCAACTATGGTAATGCGATTTCTGTAGAGGAGATTGCGCGTCTGGCTGAAATGGGCGCGGCGCACTTCTCGCGGCTGTTCAAGGAAATCATCTGGGAAACGCCACATCAGTATCTGACGAGCTTTAGGATCGAACGCCTCCGGGAGATGCTGTCAATTCCCGACCGGCCGATGATAGACATTGCCCTGGCTTGCGGTTTCGCTGACCAACCGCATTTTTCGCGCACGCTCTTGCGTGTTGCCGGCCAGACTCCGAACGCTTATCGCAAGAGCCTCCAAAAAAGCGCATCCTGAGTTGCCGCGTTCGTTCAAAGATAGCAGGATTGTTCAAAAACATCCGAGGCATCGGCAAGAGCAATCTGCCTCTTTCTCCTAATCTGTTTCAGACAGAAGGAGAGCGATATGTCACTCAAATCCATGTCAGTTGCAGTCGGCGAAATGGCTGTTTCATTAGGCGGAACGGCAGAGGCTGCGGTATCCAAGCGCGTCGTGTTCGAGAGCAGTGGCGACCGTCTCATTGGTGATCTCTATCTGCCCGAAGACTATCAGGACGGGGACAGGCTTCCGGTTGTTATCGTCACTGGCGCCTGGACGACCGTCAAAGAGCAGATGGCGCGCGTCTACGCGGCTGAAATGGCCGACCGCGGCTATGCCGCGATGACGTTCGATTTTCGCGGCTGGGGACAGTCCGAAGGCGAACGGCGACAATATGAGCATCCTGAGCGTAAGACGCAGGACATCGTCGCCGCAGCGGCTTATTTGGCGACGCGCCCCGAAATTGATCCAACGCGCATCGGCGGGCTTGGGATTTGTGCGAGCTCGGGTTACGTGGCCGATGCGACGGCGCGCTCTGTGAATATCCGCTCGCTCGCCCTTGTTGCGCCTTGGCTGCACAGTCGCGAGATCGTTGAGGCGACTTATGGCGGCAGCGATGCGGTTTCACGCCTGATCGCGAGCAGTCGAGATGCAGACACTGCGTTCGAGCAATCGGGCGAGCAGCGGATGGTGCCGGCCGCGAGCGTCACCGATGACACGGCGATCATGTATCAGGCGCCATATTACACAGAGCGCGACCGCGGCCTGATCCCCGAATACATAAATGAGTTCAACCTGGCTTCTTGGGAGCCTTGGCTGACCTATGACGCGATTGCCCTGGCGCCGACGCTGGCCGAAACGCCAGTGCAAATCGTCCATTCGGAGGCTGCAGCCATCCCCGAGGGTGCTCACACCTTCTGCGCGCTGTTGGCTGGCCCTCGAGCCGAACGCTGGCTCGACGACGTCACTCAGTTCGATTTCTACGACGATGCGACGGCGGTCTCGACCGCCAGCGACGCGGTCGCAGAACATTTCGCGAAAACCCTGCAATAGGACCGGTTCGCATGAAAAGCATCTTAGGAGCATTGATGATGACCATCGCCGCCAGCGCCGCATTACCGGCCCAGGCCAGCTCGGCAGACGAAGCCGCAATAGAAACGATTGTCGAGAGCGTCGTCATCCTCGCGGATACGCGTAATTTCGAGGCACTGGAAAGGCTCTATGCGGATGAAGTGATGGTGGACTACTCGTCACTGTCCGGCCAGCCAGCAGAACTCAGGAGCCCTACATCGCTTATGACCGAATGGTCGGCGACGCTCCCTGGGTTCGACCGAACGCGTCATGCCCTGTCGAACGTTGCGGCAAAAGTTTCGGGCGATCACGCCACGGCTCGCGCCGATGTCGTCGCCGGCCATTGGATTGATACCGCCTATTGGGAGGTCAAGGGACACTACGACTACGAACTCATTCGCGACGAAGAAGGTTGGCGCATCACTTCGATGACCTTCACGCTCGAAGAAGAAACCGGCTCGCGGGATGTTTTTGTGCCGGCGATGGCCGCTGCGGCCGCATCTCCACCCTCGTATGTCGCGCGTCAGCGCACGCGTCAGGCGGTGCTCGATTTTCTTGAAGGGCTCGAAGACAAAGACATGGAGCGAGTGAATGGCGTCTGGGCCGAAGATGCGGTGCAGGACATGCCGTTCAACACAGCAGGCACACCGCGCCGCGTCAGTGGTCGTGATGCACTGATCGCACTCTATGCCGCTTGGCCAGACAACGCACGAAATCCGAACTTCACCGATCATCTTGTCTTTTATCCCATGCGTGATCCGCAAACCGTATTCGTTGAGTTTCGTGGGCGCGTCGACATCGTCCCCACGGGTCGGGAGTATCGCCAGATTTACGGTGGTCTCTTTCATGTTAACGAGGCCGGAAAAATCACGTTGTTCCGTGAATACTACGATCCGCGCGCGTTCCAATTCGCGTTTGCTATCGGCGAGGCGGACTGATGGCGTCGGACGCAATCAAAACAGCCCTCGTGACAGGCGCCAATCGGGGCCTGGGATACGAGACGGCCCGGCAACTGATTGAGGAGGGCTGGACAGTCTGGGTGTCTGCCCGCTCTCAGGAGAAGGCCGATGTTGCGAGCCATTCACTCGGCAACATGGCGCGACCGATTGAGATTGACGTCCATTCGTTCGAGAGCGTTGAGGTCGCATTCGAAGATCTGGGCCTTTCCGGAGACGGTTTGTCCGCGCTCATCAACAATGCCGGGGCCGACTATGACAACGACCAGAGGGTTGCGACGGCTGATCTCAATCGCGTGAGAGGTATTTTCGAGACGAACTTTTTCGGTGCCTGGTGTGTGTCAATTGCGGCTGCGCCGCTACTTGCCGAGCAGCAACACTCAACCATCGTAAATGTATCATCCGGCGCGGGGTCAATCTTTGACATGGGCGCAGGAACGCCAGGCTATTCGACGTCAAAAGCTGCACTGAACGCGCTGACACGTCAACTTGCGGCTGATCTCAAACCTCAGGGCACGCTGGTCAATGCCATTTGTCCCGGCTGGGTCGCAACGGACATGGGCGGCGGCGGCAGGCCGGTCGCAGAAGGTGCTGCCGGTATTGTCTGGGCAGCAACGCTTCCCAAAGACGGACCAACTTCAGGCTTCTTTCGGGACGGTAAACCGATCGCTTGGTGAAAACAAAACTCAGAAAGGAAAAGACCATGGTCGATGATAAGGCATCCGTTGAACCAGACAACGAAATCAACACGTCGAGGAGAGCGGTTCTTGGTGGGGCCGCAGCAGTCGGTGCATCAATAACGGCAGGTCTGGTGCCAGGATCAGCGTCGGCGCAGGGCACCGTGGCAGAAGGTCGTTTCGCGCGCCGACATGTGCTGATCACCGGGGCCACGTCGGGCATCGGTGAAGCAACAGCGCGAGCCTTTGCTCGCGAGGGTGCAAACGTGGCCTTCAATGGTCGCCGGGCTGAACTGGGGCGCTCCGTCGAAGCCTCGATCAATTCCGATGAGACCACGCGCGATGCAGGCGGCCGCTCTCTCTATGTTCAGTCCGACGTACGCGAGGAAGAACAGATCATCCGTTTCGTCGCCTCGGCGCGCGAAGCCTTTGGTGACATCCACGTCGCCTTCAATAATGCGGGCGTTGTGTTTGGGCGCGGCTCGCTCACCGGCAATGCGCCGCTTGCGGATATCGAGACAGCGGATTTTGACGATGTATGGGCCACCAATACGCGCGGCCTGTTCCTTTCGATGAAACACGAGCTGCCGTCGATGCTGCAAAACGAGCCGTGGGGCCGCTTTGGCCTGCGCGGCGTGATCGTGAACAATTCGTCGGTCTCAGCCCATGGTGGGTTTGCCGGGATCGGACCCTATTCGGTTAGCAAGCATGGGGTGCTTGGGCTGACACGAGGCGGCGCGAACGACTATGGCAGGCTTGGCATCCGCATCGTTGGCATCGCGCCAGGCGGGGTCGATACGCCGATGCGCCGCGCGTCGATTGAGGCGCAAGGGATGGACCCTGATGCGGCGCAAGCACCGAACATGAGCCATCGCACCAACACGCCTGAAGAGATGGCCGACATGGTCATGTTTTTGGCCACCGACGCGGCATCCTCGCTTCAGGGCACCGACCTCGACGTCACCATGGGCATGTTGACCGGCCCATTCGCGCCGCCTCGCGGCTGAGGGAGCCAAACCAAAGAACAAGAGAAGACAGGAGTACTAGCATGGAAGATCAAGGGAAGAAGAACGAGCCAATCAACGCGTCGCGTCGCGCGGTTCTGACAGCAGGGGCCGCCGTTGCCGCAATGGGGGTGCTTCCCTCGGGAGGTGCACTCGCCCAAAACTCTAGCGCAACTGCGCAGGCAGGGAGCGGCCGAAGGATGCTTGGTGGCCTGGAAGTATCCGCAATCGGACTTGGTGTGCAGAACAACACACGCACCTTCACGACACTCATCCCCAACCGAGCCGCGCAGATCGACCTCATACGCGCAGCCTATGAGGGAGGTGTGACGTTTTTCGACTGTGCCGAATTTTATGGCCCCCACGAGTGCGAACGCATCCTAGGTGAGGCAATGGCCTCTTTTCGGAACGACATCCAGATCACGACGAAATTCGGCTTCGACCTAGACCTGGACACGGGTGAATTCAGGGGCGGTCTCAACAGTCGCCCCGACCACATCAAACGCGCCGTTGAAGGGTCCTTGCGTCGGTTGAATACCGACCGTGTGGACCTGCTTTACCAACACCGTGTCGACCCGGCGGTGCCGATTGAAGATGTCGCTGGCGCAGTCCGCGAATTGATGGACCAAGGCAAGGTGCTGCATTGGGGCCTTTCTGAAATGGGCGTGAGCACCCTGCGACGTGCGCATGCGGAACTCCCCGTCGCAGCGGTACAGAACGAGTATTCGATGCTCTATCGCGGACCTGAGGCGGAAGTGTTGCCTGTCTGTGCCGAGCTCGGCATCGGTTTCGTTCCATTCGCTCCGCTTGGGTATGGCTTCCTGACCGGTGCTATCGACCAGAGCACGACGTTTGCACCGGGAGATTATCGCGCTGGCACGCCTCGGATGGCACCGGAGAACCTCCCAGCAAACATGGCGCTGGTGAGGCTCGTCCAAGACTGGGCGGAGCGCAAAGGCGCACGCCCCGGCCAGATCGCCTTGGCCTGGCTGTCGGCGCAAGCCCCGTGGGTCGTCCCGATCCCGGGGACCACTCAGATGGCGCATCTCGTCGAAAACATTGGCGGTGCAGACGTGTCCTTCACCTCTGGCGAGCTGGAAGAACTGAATGCCACCGTCCGGGGGATCGAAATTCAAGGTGCGCGTATGTCCGACTTTGTGGCCGCGTGGTCGGATGTAGATGCCCCACCGCCAAACTGAGTGGCGCAAAACCCTCACGATCTCAACAGGAAAGGAAACGAGATGATCGACGAAAATTCTCCGCAAGATCCGACAAGACGCGCTGCGCTCGCCGGAGGCGCTGCAATCGCGACTGGCGCTGCTGCCATGAGCTTGGGCGCAACTGCCGCGTCTGCTCAACAAAGCGAAGCCGCCGGGGTGCTTGCCGGTCAAACCGTGTTCATCACAGGTGCCGCGCGGGGCATCGGACGCGCGATTGCTGTTGGAATGGCAGAAGCGGGAGCCAACGTGGTTGCATATGACGTACTGGAAGATTTGCCCGGTTTCCCAATTCCGATGGCGACACCGGCAGACATGGCTGAAACCAGGGCCGGTGTGGAGGCCGCGGGTGTCGGTTTCATGTCCTTTGCGGGAGACATCCGCAGCCTTGAAGCACAACGGGCCGCCGTGGCCGAGGCGGAGGCCGCTCTCGGACCAGTAGGGATCGTGGTTGCAAATGCCGGCGTAAACACAAATGCCGGCTTTCTGACTGAAGATGAGGCGGCATGGGAACAGCACTGGGAAGTGCTGACAGACGTGAATGTGAAAGGCACCGCGGCGACACTGCGGGCGACCGTCCCTGCCATGGCGGAAAGAGGTGCTGGTCGCGTGATCCTGATCAGTTCAACTTTCGGGCGTCAGGGTAATGCGTCCAATCCAGCCTATATCGCGTCAAAGTGGGCCACGATGGGCATGATGAAGTCTCTGGCAATCGAGGTCGGCAAGAGCGGCATCACGGTCAACGCCGTTTCGCCTACAGCCGTTCAAACGGGGTTCGGTGGCCCCAGAACGCAAGAGCAGATCGACGGGTCTAACGAATGGCTAGCTGCGAACTATCACCAGCTCGATGTCGGACTTCTGCAGCCGGAAGATATTGCGGGATCGGCTGTTTTCCTCGCCTCACCGGCCGCAGCGATGATCACAGGTTCCTCAATCGACGTGTCTGCCGGAGCGGCAGCGCGTTACACGGGTTGAGGTAGGACGCCATGCGCCCCTTCCTAGGTCTGGTGTGTCTCTCACTCGGTCTGCTCTTGGATAGTCAGGTCAAGGCTGGCGACGAACCAGCGTTGAGCAGTCCAGCGCCTTCAGCGGTTGTGGTTCATGCGGAGATACCGAGCTTCGGTGAGGGCGTCGCATTCGACCAGCAAGGTCGGCTGTTCTTGTCTCTGCCTTTCGCGGGACAGGTTCTCCTAGTCTCGCCAGACGGAGAGTTCTCGGTCTGGAGTACCTCGATGGTCACACCGAACGGGCACAAGGTTCTGTCCGATGGTCGGCATGTCGTGATGGATCGCGGTCCGACTGATATTGAGGGTGATGTTGGGCCATGCGCGATGGAAATGCGAACTATTCCTTCGCCATTGTACTACGATAAACGGCGCCTGGCCGCGCTCCGCTTACGACCGCACCTCCCGTCGCCATTTCCCTGCAAGCGTCGTGCCCGGTGACGGCATCCAGGGTCTTTGGTTCGAGTTATTGGGTCCGGTGCGCGCCAAGCATTTCTTGTTGACCGGTCAAGTTTTGGGCGCCCGGGATGCGCTGAGGCTCGGTGTCGTTGGCGAGGTCGTGCCCCATGACACAGCGCTCTCGCGCGCCCGCGAACTTGCGGACGATCTCGCAAAGCGTCCCGTGCATGTTCTCCGCTACACCAAGCTCGCATTGAACCAAGCCGTCAGGCGGCGAATGACTGACTTTGCGGAGCTGGGTTTGGCGCTTGAAGGCCATGGCCTCATCGCGCTCGCGGCCCGTTCGAAGCAATCGATAACATGAGCCGCTACTCCGCCATCATCGCTCATTCGTTCGGCGGACCCTCTGATGTCGCGCTTGGAGAATTGGAGAGCAAGCCGTTTGCCAGACATCAATTTCGGATCAAGGTGTATTGTGCGGGCGTCAACGCGGCCAACCGCATGGCGGTGTCGGGGACCCATCAGCGCACGCCGCAGCCCCCTTTTCGTTACGTGCGCGGCAGATCACGGCGCTTTCGCCGAAATCCTTGTCGTCGATGAACACCTGTGGGCACCGATCCCCGCCGCCGAAAGCTATCTGGCCGCCGCCGCGATGCCGATGGCTTTCGGAGCCCCCTTTACGGCGTATCTCCCGTTCATCCTGGTTCATTGGAGACATCCTCCTTCTCAAAATAGAAGATTAATGGATGTGTCCCACAAGGTCCGACATATCTACACCTCCGCCTTAGGTGTATGACGATTGCACTCTCACAACGTTCCTTGAATTCATGTTTTACTAGATCTATCGAAAAAGAGCTCAAAACCAGCCTGAGTATTTCCCTAATGAATAGTGACTTCTGTATCCACCACCTGACGCCGCGTCGTGAAGGATTCGTGCCATGCTGATTGACCTTCAACAATTCGTCTTCCTCGGCTGGTTTGCCCTTGCAGGCGCGTTGCTAAACGCCGTCGGCGATTGGCTGCTTCTCGGCTTCCCGGTTGCCGGGCGTGACATCAAGATGGAGCTGATCGCCCAAAAGCCCGCGCGATCGGTTAGGCTTGGAGTTTACATCGGCATGATCGCGATCCCGATGTGGCTTTGCGTGCTGTTTCCGGTTGCATATTTGCTACGGGACGCGCCCTCTCTTTGGGCCGCGGTCACACTTGTGGGTCTGACTTTGACGATCAGCTACTCGCTTGTGTATCACATCACCTACATCTTCTATGATATCGCCTATCGCCAATTTCCCGACAGCGTCGAAGCGGCCGCCAAGGAAAAGCGCCGCATCCAACTTTTCTTGAACCCGGTGGCGTTGGTGACCAGCATCGCGATCTTCATTGCGGGCATCATTGGCGGTGCCCCGGTCTTTTGGCTGGTAGCAAACCCGATGCTTCTGACGGTGCTGTTTTCAGCGATCGCGCGCTACACGCCGGCACCGTTTGGGGGATATCTGCTGACGGGCGCCGGCAGTCTGGTCTTTGCGCTCTTCACGATCGCGACGATGCTGGCCCTACCGTTGTCGTGACGACTACGCCCTGACTCCACAAAGTCACTCGCTGATCGTCTCCCGGATGATATGATAAAGGGCTGGGCTGAATGTGCTGACCTCGTCATAGAGCGGGACGAGACGCCCGAGCTGACCGTTCTTGAGTGCCGCGGCGTATGTGTCCCGCGACGACCATTCCGCGACATTGACATGGGTGAATGGCGCAGCTTGACCGGGGGCCTGCCGTTCGCTTGCCTTGGCAAGGCGCGCGCTGATGTAGCCAGGGCATGATTGAAAAATCGCGTTGGTTTGATCCCAAAGTCGCAGAAACTCTGGCTCACGGTTTTCAACTACAGTGAACGGATTGATGAGAAGGATCATGGTTTTCTTCAACTAAGTTACAGTTCGAAGGAGCCTTTATGCCATTTGCAATCCGACGAACGAGCAATCGCATCCCCCCGATCGAATGTTGACTTCATAGTCTCCGTTTGAAAACCAACGATCAAGAAGGTTTGGCGACGGTGCCGCAACTGGGTATGTTTTCATCTCGACATGGATGACCCTTCCGCGCGCGCATGTGCAAAGGCCGCCATGGCCACTTGTAGGGTTAGCAGACCGAGAAGTCCCAGAGCGAAGAATGCAAGGCCAAACGCAGGTTCAAGCCATGCCAGTACAAGTGCACCACTTGCTAACAAAAAGTGTTGTCCAGCGGTATTGCGCCTTATGATATTCTGAGGTGAGAGCAATCCGATAAACGTAAGACCCGCCATCGCGGTAGTCGCTGCGATCGCCTGCATCCAGGCCGTTGCTGGGTCCTGATGGGCATGGCCCACCATCGCGATGGTTCCAGCGCTGAGCCCTGCCAAGCCGAGATAGAATGGCAAATGTGCGAAGACCCACCAACGAATGGATTTCTCCTCCCATGCCGCGGCGGTTCGTGCGGAAGCGCTGCGAGCGTGATGGAAGTAGCCGATCCAGAACAGGCAGGCATATCCGGCGCATGCGAGGCTCAGCACGATCGCATTCGTGTTCAAGCCATCGTTGTGGCTCAGCCCATGTAGTGCGGAAGCGAAGGTTTCGCCCAAAAGGATGATCGTGAAGAGACCGAAGCGTTCCGGCAGATGTTCGTGATGAGGTGGGGCACGTCGGCTGTGGTTCGACAATATCAGCGGGACAGCAAAGTCTGTGGCTGCCAGGATCACCCAAGCAACAACAAGAAACGCGTCGGGCAAAAAGGCGGTAACCGCCCAACTCGCGCCTTGCACGGAATAGAACAGACCGAAAGCTGTTCCGACATCTCTTTGGCCTGCGCGAGCCGCGTCCCTGAAATATGCGAGTGCCAGCAAAAACTTGAACGCGGCTGATCCCACGGCAAATGCCACTGCCGCATAAGTGCCGCCCGATACGCCGTAGGCGATGGCTAAGACTGCGAATATCTTCCCAAAGCCGAGCAAATGTTGGTCGATGCGGTCGGCATCGAAGCGGCTGGCCCAGAAAGCGTGAGCCGTCCAAAGGTGCCAAACAATCAGGAATTGGAGCGCGAATTGCAGGGCGCCAGTGACGGTAAAACTGGCCGCATGATCGCGCGCCAGGGCTGCGATTGCCAAGACGAATGCCAGATCAAACAAGAGTTCGAACCAGGTTGCGTGACGCTGCGGTGATGGATCAGGCGGAGACATTCTGGCGAACCTCACCTATGTCAAGGTGATCGTGTTCGGTTCCCAAGCCCATCGGCTCAGAACGATGTTGCGAGATCGAGATCTGTGTCAGCGATGATCTCAAGCTGGCGGGATCGGATCGGTCTGGGTGCGGCCAGAAAGCAGTCGGTCGGCAGCTGTGTCGTTCGACCGGTTGCCTCAGGCACCGACGTGTGCGTTGCAACCCTGTGCCTCATGATTATGCCGCGTGCGCTTCGACGAACCAAAGCGATTTGTCGATGGCGCGCGAGACCCCCGTGAAGACATCTGCAGTGTCTTCGTCGCCGATTTCGGACGCCTCGTCGATGGCTTCTCGCGTTGACTTTGCAAACGAGGCCATCGCCGACGATAGGGCGTCGATGTGTGCCGACCCTTCGTTGATATCGAGCGGGTATTCAGGGAGGGTGGATCGCTCCGCAGCGGTTCTAGCGGTACCATAGGCCTGACCGCCAATGGACACCAAGCGCTCAGCGATCGTATCGACATGCTCTTCCATCTCTCCGTGGATTTGATCGAATAGCTCGTGGAGCGCGATGAAGCTCGGCCCCTTAACATTCCAGTGGGCTTGTTTTGTCTGGGTTGTCAGATCGATGGCGTCGGAGAGGCGCGCTTGCAGGAGTTCTATAGACGCCGCCCGGACGTTATCTGCGAGATCGTTCTTGGTCGGGTGCATGGTGGGTCCTTTCGTCAATCCGCAAAGAGGGGTGGCAGACCCTGCGAAGTCATCGCCTTTTGGACCCCGGGATCGGTCGAGAGGCTTCGCATCAGGCGGTCGAGATTGGGATAGGCCGAGGTTGGCTTGTCGAGTTGATACCCCCAACGCAGCATTGGAAACGCATAGGCATCAATAACGCTCGGCCGATCTCCAATGAAGAATGCACGCTCGCCGAGATCAGCCTCCAATCGGTCAAGAGCGGCGGCTATAAGAATTTCGGCTGCCCGCTTCACGCGCGCTTTCTCAACATTGGTCGTCGCGCCGTAGCGCTCAGGCACGAACCAAGGCCAAAAATGGGGATGTAGAGAGCCGCCCAAGAAAATCACGAGGCGTTCGAAGTGGAAGCGCCGGTCTGTGAGCGTTTCGTCATCAAGACCAAGCAAGGGATAGCGCCGCGCCAAATGCAGCATGATGGCGGACGCCTCTGTGAGAACGCTGTTCTCGAATTCCAGGGTCGGAACAACACCGGCCGGGTTCAGTTTGAGATAGGCTGGCGATGTCAGTTGTGTTCGCCTTACTTCGCGCGTGTCATAAGGCGCGTTACTCCACTCCAGCGCGATGTGCACACCCAACGCACAGGTGCCCGGCATGAAGTGCAGCAATGGCTTGGGTTCGTCTGTGCCGGGAGACACGGGCAAGGGATCGGAGGCAGGAAAGCTCTCGTCAAGCGCTTCGTCGAGCATGTGGTGGGTCTTTGGATCGGGCATTGGACTGCTTCATCCGATCGCTGGAATAACGTCAGAGAAAAGGAGTTGGATGAGCTGTTGCCCTTCCGCCGTGGACCAATCCTGTGCGAGTTCTGCGATCAGCGTATTGGTCGCCGTTAGAACCACGCCCGCTCGTTCCATGCGCCGACGCGACATGTCCTCGGACAAATCGAACGGAGAGCCGGAGGCGTCCATCACGGTTTGAACACCGTAGCCGTCATGAGCAGCATCAATTGCTGGAAAGACCAGACAGACATCGGTCGTTACTCCGGCCATGATCAGGTTTTTCTTGCCCGTCGCTTCGACCGCCTCCTTGAATGGCGCGTACGCCCAAGCATTCACCACGCCGGGCCGCTTGATCCTGGCTGCGAACGCCTTGGGGTGAAGCTCTTCAAGCTCGGATATCAGCGGGCCTTGGACCCGATCCTCCTGGCTCGATGTCAGGATCACCGGCATGTCAAAAATCTGCGCCATCTTCGCCAGCGCGATGGCGTTTCGCTTGGCGTCATCCACAGCGATGTTCTTGATCAGTTGCATCGTGCCAATCTGATGGTCGATCAGAAGCAGCGCGGTGTTTTCTGGCGTAAAGTGCGTTGCCATTGGCATTCCCCTGTCCGGAACAAGACGTTTTTGTCAGGGTGAAGGGGAAATTGGCTCGAGTATTCTGCATTTCGCGGGGAGATTCAGGATTTCGTCTGTGAAATGGAAATTCAGAATCGCGGGGAGATTTCAGAATACACCTGCCGCCGAGGCTATAAGTTGCCCGTTTAAATGTTTCGGTGTGGAGCTCGGCATGGATGTACAGGCAGCCGGAAGTGAGAAAACTAGGTGACATAGAGGTGAGGACCAAGAGTTTCGATACGGAAGGATGGCGTTTCCTGACGTCCAGCTCGGCTGCGGGGCGTTTTCGTGGTCGAAGCGCACTGGGCCGGTGCAGCGGTCTTTCGGAGGGTTCTACAAGTCCAGGAGGGAGCCCATGACTGCGGCGACGCCTCCGGGCGGTCTTCCGTTCAAGCGGTCTCGCGCCATAATGGAAGAACGGTTCGAAAGCGTCTACGAACTCGGATGCTACTATTCTGAACGGTTCGCAGTCACGCGTTTGTTGCAGCGCTTTCCGGAGCGTATGGATATGGAACCGCCTCGCGACCACACTCTAAACATCAGTATGGGCGGGAGTTTCGCTGTCGAAAAGTATCACCATGGCCGTCTCGCAGGCGCGGTCGATCGACCCAACGCGGTGACCGTGATCCAGAGGGGGCAAGAGACGTCCTGGCGCGCCCCCCGATTGGTTGATGTACTTCACATCTATTTTGATAGCGGGAAGCTATCAGAGTTCGTTGAACGCGAGATGGAGATACCATCGTCGTCCGTTTTTATAAACTGCGCACTCGGTCGTGCAGACCCATTTCTGTCGCAAATTGCGCGGGCATTGTTTGAAGAGGTTTGCAGAGCTACTCCAAAGGACTACTTTTTGTTGGATAGTTTCTATCATGTACTCGCGCGTCATTTCGTGCGGACATACACCACAGCGCTTGGCGCTCACCCGGTTTGTTCAAAAAAACCTAGAATTGTGGTAGACAGAGCCTCTGTCAGGAAAGCGAAGGAGTACCTTTTGGGCAACCTGTCGGAGTCCTTGTCTCTCGAAAGCGTCGCCGCGCATGTGGCGATGCCGTCGGTGCGTTTGCGAGACATGTTCAAGGCGGAGACAGGCCACACGCCCTACCAGTTTGTCTTGGTCAATCGCATCGCACGCGCTCAGGAGATACTTGCGGCGGGCGACATATCTCTTGCCGAGGTCGCGTATGCCTGCGGCTTCGCCTCGCAGAGCCACATGACCGGTGTCTTCCGCCAGAAGCTCGGCGTCACACCTGGGCGGTATCGGAAGGAGGTGCAGGGGTGAACGAGACGTACTTGGACTACTTCGATTTTTACACGCGCGGACCCTATGCGCCATTCGCGACGGAAACCCGCTCGGCTGGAACGGAGCCGGTGCGGATGATCCATGCTGCCCAGACGGAGGGCGATTTCTCCGACCCGGCCCATAATGACGTTATGCTTGTACAAATCCTCGGCGCCGAAGCGCCCATAACCCGAGACTATGGGGCAGGCCGCGTGCGGTCGCTCCAAAGGTTCGGTGACTTCGAGGTGCAAGCGCCAAATGTACCAAGTACGATCTTGTCAGAAGGCGATCACGAACTGCGCGTCTTCGTGCTTCCCTTCAGTCGTATTCACGATGTCCTAGAGAGTTCCGGGCATCGTGCTGACGGAGATTTCGGCCAGCTTCATGCCGCGCCGTTCCGTGACTTCTTCCTCGAACAGCTTTGCCAGCGCCTCTGGCTTGAGAGCGAGGCTGGCAACCCGCATGGAGATCTTTTTGCCGACGGTGCACTGATCGGTATCGCCGCAACCCTTCTCCGACTTCAGGGCGCAGCCTTTGCAGCAGCGCCTGCTCCCGCCACCAATCCACTGGTTGATCGGCTGAGGACACAGATCGACCATTACATCGATGCGCATCTCGACCAAAGCTTCGGCATGCGCGATCTTGCCGCCTTAGTCGATCAGCCGGAAGCTGCCTTCGCGCAGGCGTTCAAGGCCGTATATGGCCAAACTCCGCACCAATATGTCTTGGCCCGCCGCATCGCGCGGGCACAGGAGTTGCTCGCCACTGGCGAGTTGCCGCTTGCGGAAGTCGCCTATACCTGCGGCTTCGCCTCGCAGAGCCACATGACAGACGTCTTCCGCCAGAAACTCGGCGTCGCGCCGGGGCGGTATCGGAAGGAGGTGCGGGGATGAACCCAGATCTTTTCGACGCCTTCTCCAAGCGTCCTACGATCACCAACTACCTCTCGAGCCCGATTTGGCGTGTCTATGAGGCGGATGTTGGGGACCTCGGTGAGCATTGGGAAGTTGATTCGGCCTTTGAGTCAGATTTCCTTGTTTTCAACACAGAAGGCGGACGCAGCAATTTTGCACTGAATTCGGACCGCGTCAGTAGTGCGGTTTGGCCCAAGCTGAGTTGGTCGTATCATCCGGCGGGGACCCACATCAGAGAGAACGGTGTCGAGCCAGTCGCGGCCCCCCTCGTCATCGAGTTCTCGAAAGGATTGACCGCACTTTCCCGAGACCACTCGGGACAGACTGGTGCGGAGCACCGATCTCTGGTCGGTTCCGTAGACCCTCGTACGACCTGGGTATTTGGCCAGATCGCCACTCAACTATCCAGGTCAGAAAACAACGCAAAATCCGATAAACTCTTTTTCGAAGGTTTGGTCTTGCTTGTCGCAGGCGTCGTTCTCGAACACCTTGGTCGCACTGAACCAAGAGGCGATATCAGACTGTCGCCATCGCACCTTGAATCCGTCACAGACCTCGTGGAGCAGTCTCTGGACTTAAATTTCAGCACAGAGGATCTCGCCGCGCTGGCTGACATGCCTGCTTCGGCCTTCTTGCGAGCGTTTAGTGTCACGACCGGCCAAACTCCGTACAGATTTGTTCTCTCCCGACGCATCGCGCGGGCTCAAGAACTTCTTGCGGTCGGGACGATGCCCATTGCTGAAATCGCCTATGCCTGCGGCTTCGCCTCGCAGAGCCACATGACCGATGTCTTCCGCCAGAAGCTCGGCGTCACGCCGGGGCGGTATCGGAAGGAGGTGCGGGGATGAGCGATTTGTATGCAGACTTCTTCGATTTCTATACACGCGGTCCCTAAGCTCCATTCGTGACAGAGACCCGCTCTGCTGGGACAGACCCCGTGCGCATGTTTCACGCCGCACAGCCGGAGGGCGATTTCTCTGACCCTGCCCACCCTGATATCGTTCTTACTCAGATTCTCAGCGCTGATGCTCCGATCACGAGAGATCGTGGTGCAGGTCGCCTGCGATCCCATCAACGATTTGGAGAGTTTGAAGTACAGGCGCCGGAGACAACCAGTCATATTTTGGCTGAAGGAAATCATGAACTACGGGCTTCGTTTTGCCGTTCATCTGGATCCGGGATGTATCGGAAGAGGCAGGCTGCCGTATAGACGGTGATTTCGGCCAGCTTTATGCTGGGTCATTTCGTGATTTTTTCTTAGAGCAGCTTTGTCTCCAGCTTTGGCGGGAGAGCGAAGCTGGCAATCCGCACGGAGATCTCTTCGCCGATGGCGCGCTGATCGCCATTGCAGCGACGCTGCTTCGTCTTCGAGACGGGACATCTCCACGCGGGCATGGCGCCGCCAAAAACCCCCTTGTCGATCGGCTGAGGACACAGATCGATGACCACATCGAGGCTCATCTTGATCAGAATCTGGGAATGCGCGATCTCGCAACCCTGGTCGATCAGCCGGAAGCTCCGTTCGCGCAGGCGTTCAAATCCACCTTCGGCCAGACGCCGCATCAGTACGTCCTCTCCCGTCGCATCGCGCGGGCTCAAGAACTTCTCGCGGTCGGGACGATGCCCCTTGCTGAGGTCGCTTATGCGTGCGGCTTCGCCTCGCAAAGCCACATGACCGATGTCTTCCGCCAGAAGCTCGGCGTTACCCCGGGGCGGTATCGGAAAGAAGTGCAAGACTAAAAAGTCTTTTCGCTTTAGTGCTTCTGTTGCCCTTCGGCGGGCAGTAACGCGGACAAGCTAACGCGGCAGTTTTCGTGGCAATCCCGCAAGTGCTGCAGAAGTCGCTGCGAATCCTCATCTTCTTGCAAAGGCAGCGCAGCCTCCAACGTGTCGATATCCGCCAGGATCTGAGCGTGGTCTGCTTCGATCTGCCGGATCATATCCATTTCGGATCGCAGCGCCAGTTCCTGGTTGATCGATGAACTGCCGATCAGGTCGCTGTAACTGGGTGCGAGCTCTCGACCGAGCGCGATGACATGACGTGCGATCTTGTCGGCGGCATCATCCAGATCCCTGTGATCCTGCTTGATAATCGCGCGAACACCCTCACTAACATCGCCATTCACGCGCCAAGAAAGATGCCGCGCCTTGTAGAGCAAAACAAAGGTGTCGGCGAGAAGGCGAAGCAGGCCGCCTGAGATCACCTCTCGCGGTTCCGATGGCATGAGTGCTCCTAGCTTGGGGCAGTACTACACTGTGACCGAAACAGCGGCGGAAGTTATTCTGAATTTCCCATTCGCGTTCTGGATTCTTTCGTCAATTTCAGCATCAGCGCAGCCGAGGTTAACGAATCCAGAATCGCGCAGTGGCAGCCAGAATACGGATCGGCGCAAGTCCCGTAAATCTGGAGAAGGTTCGGAAGCGGGCCTTCTCGCTCCGGGCCAGTTGCATCAACCCGCATCTGGAAGGAGCTGAGATATGAATGTGATAACCCCCATAAAGACAACCTTCGGACCCGCTGAAGCCTTTCTGAAGAAAGACCACCGTCTTTTGATCGACGGCAAATGGGTGAACGCCAAATCAGGCGAGACTTTTGAAACCATCAACCCGGCGAACGAAGAAGCGATCACCTCGGTGGCGCTTGGCGGCGCAGCCGATATCGACGCTGCAGTGGCTGCTGCCCGCAAAGCCTTCGACGAAGGACCTTGGCCACGCATGATGCCTGCGGAACGCCAGCGCATCTTGCAAAAACTCGGCGATCTGATCGAAGAGAACTGCGAAGAACTTGCCTGGATCGAAAGTCTCGACAACGGCAAACCCGTGCAGGTGGCGCAGGTCGCCGACATTCCGCTGACGGCTGATCTGTTTCACTACATGGCCGCCCATGCGCGCACCCGCGAGGGACACGTCGTGCCAACCTCCGATTTCGCAATACCCGGCGCGGAGTTTCACGCCTACACCGTGGAAGAACCCGTTGGCGTGGTCGGCCTTATCACGCCGTGGAACTATCCGCTTCTGATCGCAGCAGGCTGGCAGATGGCTGGCGCGCTTGCGGCGGGCAATACCATTGTCCTCAAACCGTCAGAGGTCACACCCCTGTCGATCACCCGGTTCGGTGAACTGGCGCTCGAAGCAGGTATCCCGCCCGGTGTGGTCAACATCGTTCAAGGGTATGGCGGTGACGCCGGCGCGCGGCTCGTGGAGCATCCGCAAGTCGACAAGATCGGCTTTACCGGCTCGACCCGCACAGGTCGCGGACTGCTCAAGTCGGTTGCGGACTCGAACCTCAAGAAGGTCACGCTTGAGCTTGGCGGGAAGTCCCCCGACATTATCTTCGCCGACGCCGACCTCGACGCCGCCATCGAGGGGGTCGCCATGGGCGTCTTCTTCAACCAGGGCGAATGCTGCTGCGCAGGCACCCGGATTTACGTCGAAGACAAGGTCTATGACCAGGTCGTCGCCGGAATGGTCGCTGCGGCCGAGAAAATCCGTCTTGGATCCGGACAGGACTCTGCCACCGACATGGGACCGCTCGTCTCACAGAACCAGTTCGATACGGTCATGGGCTATGTCGAGGCTGGCAAGTCCGATGGTGCGACCGTCGCCGTCGGTGGCGCGCGGGCTGGCGAAAAAGGCTTCTTCGTGCAGCCGACGCTGTTCACGGATGTCGATCCGGACATGTCTATTGTCCGCGAGGAGATCTTCGGGCCGGTCGCGACGATTGAGCGGTTTTCGGATGTCGATGATGTCATCCGCCGCGCGAACGATACCGATTACGGCCTCGGTTCAGGCATCTGGACGACAGACGTGCGCAAGACCCACCAAGTGGCGTCAGCCATCCGTGCCGGGACGGTGTTTGTGAATTGCTACAACGTCTTCGACGCGGCCATGCCGTTCGGCGGCTACAAGCAGTCCGGCTGGGGGCGCAACCGTGGGCGCCAGGCATTCGAGGCCTTCACCGAGACCAAGGCCGTCTATGTCAAGCTGAACTGATCGGTCCTCCCCGACTGAGGCCGGGCGCATCCTGCCCCAACCGGCGGTGTGGTTTGTCCCCCCAAGTCCACCCGCGACCGCGTCTCTCAATGACGCGGTCCGCCCGGCCTCACTTTTTTTGGATCGCCCGCAACTCAGAGAACAGGAGCTTTATCATGCCCGACTTCTTCTTCCTCCCACCCATGAACATCGCCGGTGACGGCGCCCTTGATGCCGCCGTTGACCAGATGGCGTCCCAAGGGTTTGCCAAAGCGCTCATTGTTACCGACGAGCCGTTGCACAAACAGGTCCACGCAACAAAGCCGCTTCTGGACCGCCTCAACGCCAAAGGGATCGGCTATGTCGTTTACGACAAGGTGACACCGAACCCGACGGTCGCGGAATGCGATGAAGGTGCGGTTCTGTTTGCGGATGAGAACTGCGATTTTCTGATCTCGTTCGGCGGCGGCTCGCCGCATGACTGCTGCAAGGGCATCGGTATCGTCGCCACCAATGGCGGGTCGATCCGTGACTATGCCGGCGTCGACCAGATGAAAGTGAAGATGGCGCCGATGTTCGCCGTCAACACGACGTCTGGGACGGCGAGTGAAATCACCCGTTTCGCGATCATCACCGACGAAGAGGCCCGCTCGAAGTTTCCCGTTGTCGACTGGCGGTGCACGCCAAGCGTCTCGGTCGACGATCCAAAGCTCATGGAAGGCATGCCCCCCGGACTGACAGCGGCCACAGGAATGGATGCTCTAAGCCATGCGCTCGAGGCCTATGTCTCGACGGCTGCAAGCCATCTGACCGATCCGGGAGCCCTTCGAGCCGTGGAACTGATCGACCGGTCCTTGATCAATGCATTTCGCGACGGACATGACGAGGCGGCCAGGTCCGATATGACCTATGCGGAGTTCCTCGCTGGCATGGCCTTCAACAATGCGAGCCTTGGCTATGTGCACGCCATGTCACACCAGGTTGGCGGCATGTATCACAACCTCGCCCATGGCGTGATCAACTCAGTCCTGATGCCGCATGTCATCACCTGGAATGCTGTGACCGCTGGCGAACGATACGCGGAGATTGCGGAGTATCTCGGTGTCAAAACGACCGGGCGTTCCACGGATGCCGTGGTCTCGGCTTTGATCGAGAAGATCCTGCACTTCAACGATGTCCTCGGCGTACCGGCCAATCTCGGCGAGATGGGCGTCAAAGACGAGGACGTGCCGCATCTGGCGGACTATGCATTGGCTGATCCCTGCGCCGCAACGAACCCAAGGGTCGCGACGGTCGAAGAGATGCAGGCGCTGTTCCGGCGGGCGCTTACCGGCGACGGGATCGCAGGCCAGAGCGCTGCCGCCTGACCCGGCATGCGGCGAGCGGGCTCGCCGCTCGCCATTCTCACTGATCGATTGGAAACAAGCCATGACAGAACTCTTCTCACCCTATCATTTGGCAGATCTGGAATTCGCCAACCGCATCGTCATGGCTCCGATGACCCGGACCCGCGCCCAAGACGATGGCGTGCCAACCGATTTGATGGCGGACTACTTCGCACAACGCGCCTCTGCTGGGCTTATCGTCACAGACTGCACCTGGATCAGCGAACAGGGCTGCGGCATTATCCGGTCTCCCGGGATTGCGACGGATGCACATGTCGGTGGTTGGCAACGCGTAACGGACGCAGTCCACGCGGCGGGTGGAAAGATCTTCCTGCAAATCTGGCATTGCGGGCGCGTGGCGCATTCATCGTTTCGCGACGGTGCATTGGCGGTCGCCCCATCCGCGCTGGCTGCCGGCGGGCAGATCTTCACGCCTGATGGTTACGTCGGGTTTGAGACGCCCCGATCGTTGGAGACCTCTGAAGTCCTGCCGATTGCAGCCACGTTCGGACACGCCACCAGAAGGGCGCGAGCGGCCGGGTTCGACGGCGTCGAACTTCATGGCGCGTTCGGCTACCTGATCGATCAATTTCTGCAGGACGTCAGCAATCACCGCGACGATATTTTCGGTGGTTCGGTCCCGAACCGCTGTCGGTTTCTGCTCGAAGCCGTACAAGCGGCGATCGACGCCTGGGAACCGCAGCGGGTCGGTGTGAAGCTGTCACCCGGGAACACTTTCTATGGCATGGGCGATAGCGACGCTGAGAAGCTCTTCGCCTTTGCTTGCGAACGCCTGTCGGATCTGGGGATCGCATACATTCACCTGATGGAGCCACCTGCCGGATCTGAAGACACGGCTCCGATGCAGGCGGTTGCACGAAGCCTTCGCCCTTTCGTCGGGACCAAGCTCATTGCCAATGGCGGTTTGGATCTGGAGGGCGCCCGAGCACTGATCGACGACGGTGTCGCCGATCTTGTGGCGTTCGGCGTGCCGTTCATCGCAAATCCAGATCTCGTGACGCGCCTCCAAAACGGCTGGCCGCTAGCAGAAGTCAGCCATGATCAATGGTATGGCGAAGGCCCGACAAGCTATACTGATTTCCCGGCGTATCGCACTTCGGAAGGCCGGGAGGCGGCGCAATGAGAGCGGTCCGGTTTCATGCCTATGGTGGTCCCGACGTTCTTCGTGTGGAGGAGGTTCAGGCTCCCGCAATTGGCCCAGACGATGTCCTGCTCGATGTTGACGCGGCGGGGGTTAATCCTCTCGACTGGAAAATCCGGTCAGGCGCGTTGGCGCAGCTTATGCCCTTGCCGCTGCCCTTCATACTCGGCTGGGACGTCGCCGGGACCATTGCGTCGGTGGGCGAGAATGTCAGGGGTTTTATGCCCGGCAACGCCGTCTTTGGGATGATCCCCATCGGCGCGACGGGCGCCTATGCGGAGAAAGCCGTCATCCCAGCATCGGCTCTCGCTTCGAAGCCGCAGGCGCTCGCGCCGAACGAAGCCGCCGCGATCCCTGTTGTCGGCCTCGCGGCGTATCAGCTCGTGCGCGGGCAAACCCCTGTGGAGCCCGGTCAGACGGTCCTTGTGCTCGGGGCAGCCGGGAACGTTGGGCGCTTGTGCGTGGCGCTCGCGCAGCACGATGGTGCGCAGGTGATTGCCGCCGGAAAGAAAGCCGATCTGGATCGCGTGGACTGGCCAAGCGAGGTGACGCTGCTTGCCGTCGATAAGGCACCACCCTCGCGAGGGGCGCTTGCGATCGATGTCCTGATCGACACGGTCGGCGGCGAGGTGCTGGAGACTGCGATCACGTTCGTTCGGCCGGGCGGACGCTTAGTCTCGACGGTGCAGCCGCCAGACGTTTCCCGCGCGCAGGAGATCACGGGTGAAATGCTGCAAGTCGTATCCGATGCCGCGGCGCTCAAGGAACTTGGCGATCTGTTCGTTGCCGGCACGTTGCCTATCCCGCGTGTAACACCCTTCGACATGCCGGACGTGGCGCGCGCGCATGCGATAGGTGAAGCCGAACACGCAGGCAAGCTTGTGCTGTCCATGAGGGCAACGTGATGGTCTTGGGATGACGCGATGAGGGAGAGACCGGAACCGAAGAGGGCTGCCACGCCCCTTTTGACAGGGCAGAACGCCTTGCGGAACTGGTCGATCCTGGCTGCAGCTTCGCTCACCGTCATGGCTGGGGCGACGATCGCGCCGGGTCTACCGGACCTGCAAGCGCATTTCGCTAATGTCCCGAACGCGGATGTCCTGTCGCGCGTGCTTTTGACGACCCATGGCCTCGCGATTGCTATTGTGGCCCCACTTGGCGGTCTGCTGATCGACCGTGTGGGCCGCAAACCAATGCTGATTGCCGCGGCCTTGCTCTACGGTCTCGCCGGGACAGCCGGCCTCTGGCTCGACAATTTGGTTGCTTTGCTCGCCAGCCGCGCACTCCTTGGCGCCGCTGTCGCAGTAACTATGACAGTGGCGACAACGCTGGTCGGCGATTTCTTCCGCGGTGAAGAGCGCGATCGCTTTGTCGGGCTACAATCCGCTGCGATGGCCGGAGGTGGCATCGTGTTCATGCTGGGCGGCGGAGTGCTGGCGGAGATTTCCTGGCGAGGTCCGTTTCTTGTCTACGGCCTCGCGTTTCTGGTCGCGCCGCTCGCTTTCATAGCGCTCCCGCGCTCACCATCGTCAGCCTTATCAAGTGAGTATGAAGCCGTTCCGACTCCGATGGAGGCGACGCGGCCGCATGTGATCGTTTTCCTCTACATCGTCGCCTTTCTCAATCAGATAGCCTTCTACATGCTACCGACGCAGCTTCCTTTTGTCGTTGCATCCTCGTTTGAAAGCGGAGCCGCCACATTGACCGGTGCATTGATCGCCACGCAGACGCTTTTTGCTGCTCTCACGGCGTTGAACTTCAGCCGGTTGCGCAAGCGGATGTCGCGCCTCGCCCTGTTTGCCGTCGGATTTGGTGGAACAGGCCTTGCCTATATCCTGCTGTCGCAGATCGAAGGACCGCTGCTCTTCTTCGTGATGGCGTTTGCCGGAATGGCAGGCGGCGTTATGATGCCAAACATTCAATCCTGGATCGTTGGAGCAGTTACCGATGAGGCGCGTGGACGCGTCGTTGGCGGACTCAGTTCGATCACCTTCTTCGGTCAATTCATGTCTCCCATCGTTCTGGCTCCGGTGGTCCTGATTGTCGGACTGAGGGGATCGTTTGTTGTCTCAGCTATTGTTCTGATCGTGCTCGCTGGCGTGCTGTTGGCGGTTGTCGGTGCGCAAGACCGGAAGAGATCGAAGCAGCCTAAAGCCCCACCGGGGGAATGAAGCCGTGGAGAGTCCTAGAACCCGCGCCTTGAGCCAGATCGATGTCAGCGATCTCCAAACCCTGATCGCGGTCGCCGAAGCCAGCAGTTTTCGGAAGGCAAGCGCCCAGATTGATGTCGGTCAGTCAGCGATTTCCAGGCGCATTCGCAAGCTCGAAGATGTCCTCGGCGTCTCGCTTTTTGAACGACGGACGACCGGTGCTCAATTGACGGCTGCCGGACGCGCATTCTTCGCACGTGCGCATACCGTGCTCGATGATCTCACGTCCGCAATTGAGACTGCGCAATCAGCTGGGACTGGCGAAAACGGCCATCTGCGTATCGGTTTGGTCGCGTCGCTCTCCAAAAGATCATTTCGTAAGATCGTTGGAGAATTTAAGCACAAGCATCCGCAGGTGGACGTCTGTTTTGTCGAAGCGCATCTCAGACAGCTATTCACTGAGCTCAACCATCGTCGGCTCGATGCGGTGATCGCAGCAGGTGAACCGCCGCCGGAGATCGGAGACAGCTTCATACTAGCACGCGAACCGATCTTTTTGGCGGTTCCGACGTCGGATGCTTTATCGGAGTCGCTTCGGCTAAGCTGGGCGGAGGTGGCGACCCGGCGGTTCATAGTGAGTGCGCGCGAGCCAGGGCCGGAGATACACGATTACATAATTCGCAAGGTCACGGACCTCGGCCGAACGGCGAACGTGCGGCGCCACCGTCTTGGACGCGAAGGGATCATGACACTTGTCGGTTTGACTCTCGGTGTCAGTCTCGTGGCCGACCATTGGCGCGGCGTACGCTATCCGAATGTGACTTTCGTTCCGGTGGGCGATGCAGACGAGAGAGTCGCGTTCTCGCTGACGTGGCGTGCCGAGAATGACAACCCGGCCCTCAGGCGGTTTCTGAGCCTGGCGCGGATCGAGGCACAGGAGAACGGCGCGCTTTCCTGAGCTTTGCAAACCCGCGATCGGTCTTCATGAACCGCTCCAGCATCGGCGCGATAAGCTTGGCCGGTTCGAGGCTTTGCCCGTTCGTCGCGCCAAGGATTTCCGCATAGGCGGTGAGATCGCGATGCACTTGCGCTGGCAGTTCCACGTTCAACTTGACTGGCTTGTCGTCAAAAATATCGCCCAGCTTCAGCTTGCTCATCGTGCATCTCCCTGCGGTTCGAGTACGAGGTCGCGCGTCACCATCGCGCGCACCGGGAAGCCTGGCCGGATCGTCAGCGTCGGCGGAATCTGAAGCTGGCGCTGGACGATGGCCTCGCCCACGCGGCCGATCGTGTCCTGGGTGCCGTCGCGGATCGCTTCGGCGATCTCGTCACCACCGTCCTCGCCGGTCTCAAGGCCGATATTGAGGATCGTCGCAAGACCAGCGGCGCGGAATAGCTGGCCCCATTGGTTGTCGACGCCGTCTTCGAGCCCGGCATATCCGGCCTGATCGGTTCCGGGCTGACGTTCGAGGACGATGGAGCGGCCATCGGGCAGGATCAGCCGGGTCCACGCCAAGAGGACGCGTCGCTGACCGGTTTCTACGCGGCTGTCGTACTCGCCAAGCAGCCGCGCGCCCTGTGGTATGAGCAGCAACTGCCCAGTGGGGCTGTCATAGACATTGGCGGTGACCTGCGCGGTGATCTGTCCTGGAAGGTCGGAGCGCAGCCCAGTCAGCAGTGCGGCTTCGATCACCGAGCCGGCCTGCAGAACGTAAGGGCTCGGCGGCGCTTGGAGCCGATCCGCGGCGGTGGTCCTTCGGTCGACCTCGCGATCCAAGAATGGCTCCTGTCGTTCTGTCCTATCCGATTGCCCTGTCTGCGCAGCAGAGGCGGGAAACAGACTCTGTAGCCCGGGCGCAGGAGATGTTGCGGGAACGGCCTGTGGGCGCGAACCACTGGCACCGCTCGACCGCGCATCCGCGAAGAGTGCCGCCAATCGCGCCGCTTCAGCTTCCTGCAAGCGAAGTTGTTCCTCCGGATTGGCCGCAGGACCGGTCGCGGGCACAACCGGCACGGGCTCACCCCGCCGCTGCGCAGACAGGACCGGCCGCCCGAGTTCTCCCGGAAGCGGTGGCCCGAGCTGTGGGATCGATGCGTAGTCGCGCGGCAGACCCAAAAGGCCCTCAGCCTGCTGGACGCGTTCGGTCGAAAACAGTTCGGACGGTCCGTCGCTTGGTTCTGATCCTTGCAAGGCGACGATCAGGATCGCCCCGATGCCGAGCCCCCCTGCGACGGCAAGGACCGTTATGGCCTTGTGTGAGAGGCGCATGACGCGCGGCGGGTCGGGCCGCAGGCGGAGTTCTCTGGCGATATCCTGTTCCGAGCGCGGCGCGTCCTCGCGGCGTTCTTCCGGTTGCCGGTCCTCGGTCCCGGTCATGGCTCAGCGGTCCTCATCGGGACGCCAGGTAGAAACCACGCGCTCTTCGCGCTGAGTGCTTCGCCGGACCCCATCCGTCCGCACGATACGAACGACGCGCTGGCGGTCTCCGAGGCGGAGCTCGGCGGCGGCGAAGAGCCGGTCGACGATCATGTAGTTGCGCCGGATGCGGTAATTGACGAGCTGCCCGTCCCCGTCCGGTCCGATCACGAAGAGCGGCGGCATCTCGCCCTGGCCGATCCCGCGCGGGAACTCGATGAAGACCTGCCGCCCGTCGTCGAAGGCGCGGCGCGGCCGCCAGGGCGCGCGGTCGCCGCTGATCCGGTAACGGAAGTTGAGATCGTCGAGATCGACGTTGCGCCTGATAGGCAGGCTAGCCTCCGCGCGATCGTTCTGACGTCGGAGCGCGATGAGCTCGTCTTCGGGATACTGCCAAGAGACGGAGGCCATATAGGCCTGCGGCGTGGCGCGTAGCTCCAGATGATAGGTGCGGCGGTCGGTGTTGATGACGAGATTGGTCACGAGATCGGGACGTGTCGGCTTCACGAGGACATGGATGCGTCGGCTGTCACCGGAGCCACTTTCGGTGTCGCCGATGATCCAGCGTGCGGTATCACCCGCTGCGATCGGTCCGGAGCCGACGAGGCTCTCGCCTGCTTGGAGGGCGATGTCCGTGACCTGGCCTGGCGACGTGTAGATCTGATAAAGCGCACCCGAGCTGTAAGGGTAAAGCTGCACTGCGTTGATGAAGCCATCGCGAACTGGTTCGATCCGGGCCGCCGCGTTGGCGTTGGTCACCCGCTCAGTCGGCTCAGCTGCCTCTGACGGACGATCGTCGGCATCGACCCGCATGAGCTGGCCGGGCAGCGGCAAGGGCTCGGGTGTCTCGACAATCCGAACAGGCCGCGCCGGTTCCGCGATCAGCGTTGCGGCGACCGGGTCGTCATAGCTGATCTCGGGCGGTTTGAAGGTCGCGCACCCGGCCAACATCGAGCCGGCAAGGAGTGTCGTGATGGACAGTCTGGCTGACATGCAGATTTGGCGTGTGATGCAATCATTCATTGGGCGGTCTCCCTTGACCAGTTGATGGCGTGGACGAAGACGCCGAGGGGATTCTTGCGGAGGCGGTCGGCATCGCGGGGTGGTTGAATGACGACGCTGAGGATACCGGTCCAGCGCTCGGTGACGGCGAGCTGTCCGTTGACGTATCGGCGTTCGGTCCAGGCGACGCGAAAGCTGTTGTCTGAGGCGCGAATGACGCTGGAGATTTCGGCGGTGACCTGGACCTCGCCGACGCGGGCGAAGGGGTCATTCTCACGGGCAAAGTCGTTGAGCGCGACGGAGCCACGATCGGTGGTGAAGTCGTAGGCTCTGAGCCAGTTCTCACGAAGCACGATCGGATCGGCGGGAACCTGGCGGACGTTCTCGATGAAGCGCGCGAGGTGGAAGGCGATCTGCGGATCGGTCGGGCGATAATTCGCGGTTGCGGGCGCGACGGCCTGGGCCGCACCAAGCCGGTCAACCTCGACCACATAGGGCACGATGGTGCCCTGGGTGGACTGCCAGACCAGCGCGAGGCCGAAGGTCGCTGTCGTCGCCAGACACCCGATCGCCATGAGCCGCCAGTTACGGGCCTGGACGCGGGCAGAACCCATGCGGTCGTCCCAGACCTGGGCGGCCTTCTGGTAGGGGGTCACCGGTTCAGGGGTCTTGGCGTATCGCACGCTGGGTCGCTTGAATCTCATGATCTCTCCGAAAGGCTGATGGTCGTGCCCGCGCCGCCGCCATCGCCGGAACGGATCGCATGGGCGGCGACGGCGGTGCCGTGTTGCAGGCTCTGCTGGCGTTTCATCCGGCGCGCCCAGGCGGGCGGCCCGTCATTCGCTGGGGTCGGCATGGAAGACGGGGAATTACTGAACTTGCCGCCGGTGGCCTCGAAGGCAGCGCGCGAACCGGAGCGGTAGCTGTCACCGACGGCGCGCTTGAGCGGGCTGATGGCGGCAGATGCGCCCGCTTGGCCTACGGCGGCCATCCCGCTTGCGGCCTTTCCGGCCGTTGTCGATCCGGACGCGGCACCGATCTGGAACGCGGTGGAGGCGCCACCTGCGACGGCAGACCCGCCGCGCAACGTGGCCCCACCAGCAGCCCCGGCCATCTTGGCGCCCGCGAGGCCGCCTGCGACCACGCCGCCAGCCGCGAGACCGGCTCCGACAGCCGCACCTGCGCCAAGCTGCGGTCCGCCCGAGACGATGCCGTTGGCGATGCCGGGGCCGAAGATGCCGAGCGCGAGCAGTGACAAGGCTGCCAGGACCACAGCCATCGCATCCTCGATGGTCGGCTCGCCTGTGAACCCGGCGGTGAACTCGCCGAAGATGGTCGAGCCGATGCCAACGATGACGGCAAGCACGAGCACCTTCACGCCCGAGGAGATCACAAGGCCCAGCACGCGCTCGGCCATGAAGGCGGTCTTGTTGAAGAGCCCGAAGGGCACGAGGATGAAGCCCGCGAGCGTCGCCAGCTTGAACTCGATCAGGGTAACGAAGAGCTGGATCGCGAGGATGAAGAAGGAGAGCAGGACCACGATCCAGGCGAAGAGCAGGATCGAGATCTGGATGAAGTTCTCGAAGAAGGAGACGAAGCCCATCAGATCGGCGATGGATTCGAGGATCGGTTGCCCGGCCTCCAGCCCGACGGCGGCGATGCGGCCAGGCTGCAGGAGCTCGCCCGCGCCGATCGCGCCGCCAGTTGCCACAAGCCCAAGCCCAGCGAAGCTCTCGAAGACGATGCGCGCGAGCGTGTTCCAGTTGCTAATGATGTAGGCGAAGATGCCGACGAAGAGCGTCTTCTTGACGAGCCGTCCGATGATGTCGTCATCCGCGCCCCAGGCCCAGAAGAGCGCTGCCAGCGTGACGTCGATGACGATCAGCGTGGTCGCTAGGAAGGCGACATCGCCGCCGAGCACCCCGAATCCGCTGTCGATATAGGTCGTGAAGACCTCCAGGAACCGATCGATGACGCCGACGCCGTCCATGGCCTACTCCGTGTCCGAATTGTCGGTGGACGTGCCGAAGAACCGGCGGCGGTTCTCTTCCCAGGCGGCCTGACACTGGGTGTCGGCTTCCAGCGCTTCCGAGGTCAGCGAGCGGCAGCGCTGCAAGGTCTCCCGGAGCGGATCGTCCGAGACTACGGCGGAGGGCTCTGCCGAACGCTCATCCTCAAGCGCGCGATGAAGTTCCACCGCCGCCATAAGCGCGGCGATGGTGCCCAAGGCGATGGCGATCCCTTTCAGAATGGTCTCGGCGGTCAGTTTCACCGCGGCCTACCGGAACATCCGCACGGTGGTCGGCTCATAGCTGGAACCGTAGTCGAGGAAGCGGGTGAGGTTCTCGCGCGCTTGCGCTTCGGCCGTCGCGACTCGCGCAGCTTCAAGCGATTGTGCGCGGTTCTGCGCGGCGATCGCGGCCGTCAGGTCCGAAATCTGCTGGCTCTGGAGCGCGAGGAGTTGATTACCGGCCTGGGTCGCCTGTAAGGCGCCGGTCGCGGCCTGGCTGCGGCCGACGAGCGCCTGCATCTCGGCGCGGGCGGTTTCGATATTGCCTACGACGCCGGCCTGAACCTTGAGCGCATCTTCAAACCCAGCAACGGAGGTGCGCCAGCGATCCTGAGCGCCCGCGATCATATCGTCGAAATCGCCCCGCGCGGCGACGGCCCCGTAGTCCTGCGTAAAGGCCTCATCGATCGTCGCCACGTTATGGGCGATCCGCTGCGCTTCGCCCAAGAGCTGCTGGGTCTGCTGCACGGAGGACTGCAGGCGTGAGAGCGAAGAATACGGCAGACTCGCGAGATTGCGGGCTTGGTTGACCAGCATCTGCGCCTCGTTCTGGAGCTGGGCGATCTGGTTGTTGATCTGCTCCAGCGTTCGCGCGGCGGTCAGCAGGTTCTCGGCGTGGTTGGTCGGATCGTAGACGATTCCGCCAAACCCGCCGCCGAAGAGCGCATGGGCAGGCGGGGCGGTTGCCGGTGAAAGCGCGATCGCGCTCGACAGCAGCAAGGCCGCGGCAGCGCGTCCGGCGAGTTTACGTGTCTTGGTTCTGAGCATCAGTCTTCTCCTTGTCGTCGTTTGCTTCAGGGGTTGCGGATGGGGTGGCTTCGATTACGGCATCGGAGGGACCGAGCAGTTCGGTCGCCCAGCCGAGATCACGACGGGCGAGCCAGGCGGCGGCGAAGCCCTGGCGTCCGTGCTTTTCGAGGATTGTATCAATGGCGGCGTGATCAGATTTCGAAGACGCGGCGGTAAAGGCGAGCGCGACCTCGCCGAGACCGAGCGCGAAGAGCCGGTTGCCGCGGCGCGACTGGCAGTAATAGTCGCGTTTGGGCGTCGCCCTTGCGACGATCTCGATCTGCCGGTCGTTGAGCCCGAAGCTGCGGTAGGTGGCGGCGATCTGCGGCTCGAAGGCTCGCTCGTTGGGCAGGAAGATGCGGGTCGGACAGCTCTCGACGATGGCGGGCGCGATGTCCGAGCCGTCGATATCGGCCAGCGATTGGGTGGCGAAGATGACGCTCGCGTTTTTCTTGCGCAGCGTCTTCAGCCATTCGCGCAGCTGCGAGCCGAAGGTGGCGTCGTCGAGTGCGAGCCAGCCCTCGTCGACAATGATGAGGCTCGGCCGCCCGTCGAGGCGCGCCTCGATCCGATGGAAGAGATAGGCGAGAACGGCTGGCGCAGCGGCGGAGCCGATCAGCCCCTCCGTCTCGAAGGCCTGGAAGTCGGCGCTGCCGAGCGCTTCGCTTTCGGCGTCGAGAAGACGTCCGAAGGGTCCGCCGAGACAGAACGGGGCGAGCGCACGTTTGAGATCGTTCGATTGCAGCAGGACTGAAAGGCCCGTCAGCGTGCGTTCTTCGACTGGCGCCGAGGCAAGCGAGGTCAGCGCCGACCAGAGATGGTCCCGCGCTATCGGGTCGACCGTCACCCCTTCACGGGCGAGCAGCCCTGCGAGCCAGTCCTGCGCCCAGCTGCGTTCCGCAGCATCGTGGATCCGCGCGAGCGGCTGCAACTGGACCGCGTCGTCTTCGTCAGACAGCGCGAGACCGAGATCTTCCCAATCCCCGCCGCAGGCCAGCGTCGCGCAGCGGATCGAGCCCCCGAAATCGAAGGCGAAGATCTGTGCGTCGTCATAGCGGCGGAACTGCAGCGCCATGAGCGCCAGCAGCACGGATTTGCCCGCACCGGTTGGGCCGACAACGAGCGTGTGGCCGACATCGCCGACATGGGTCGAGAAGCGGAAGGGCGTCGCGCCTTGGGTCTCGGCATAGAAAAGTGGCGGACCGCCCAGATGTTCGTTGAGCGCTGGTCCGGCCCAGACCGCCGAGATCGGAATCATATGCGCGAGATTGAGCGTCGAGATCGGCGGTTGCCGGACATTCGCGTAGAGATGCCCCGGCAAGGATCCGAGCCAGGCCTCGATGGCGTTGAGCGTTTCCGGGATACAGGTGAAGTCGCGGCCCTGCACAACCTTCTCGGTTAGCTTGATCTTGGCGTCTGCCGCGCGTTCGTCAGCGTCCCAGACCGTGATCGTCGCGGTGACATAGGCCGCGCCGACGATGTCGCTTCCGAGTTCCTGTAGAGCCTCGTCGGCGTCGAGCGCTTTGTTATCGGCGTCGGAATCCAGAAGCGTCGAGGCCTCGTTGGTCATCACCTCCTTCAGGATCGCGGCGACAGATTTGCGCTTCGCGAACCATTGGCGTCGGATGCGTGTGAAGAGCTTGGTCGCGTCGGTCTTGTCGAGGCAGATGGCACGCGTTGCCCAGCGATACTCGAAGGCTTGTGCGTTGAGTTCGTCGAGAAGTCCTGGCCAGGTCGAGGTCGGGAAGCCGACGATGGAGAGCGTGCGCAGATGCGCCTCGCCGAGCTTTGGCGCGAGCCCGGCAACTAGCGGCTCGTCCGCCAGATAGGCGTCGAGATGCATCGGCGTCTCGGGCACGCGGACGGACTGTGCCCGTGTCGAGATCGTCGAATGCAGATAAGACAGCGTCTCCGCGTCATCGAGCCAGGCGGTCTCGGGCATGAAGCCCTCGAAGAGATCGAGCAGGCGGTCCGAGCGTGACCGGAACGCCGCTAGGTGTTCTTTGGGATTGGCACCTTTGCTCGGCGCATCCTCGAACAGCCAGCTACTTGCCCGGTTCGTATCGTCGGCGGGCGGCATCCAGGTCAGCGTCAGGAAATATCGACTCTCATAGTGGGATGAGGCTTCTTCGAATTGCGCGCGCCGCTCCGCGTCGATCAGCGTGGAGATGGGATCGGGAAACTCGGAGAGCGGATAGTCACGCGCCGGGATGCGCTGCGCCTCGACGAAGACCGCCCATCTCGAGCCGAGGCGGCGCAATGCACTGTTGAGCCTCGCGGCTGTCGCGACCAGCTCGGCAGGCGTCGCGGAGTCGAGATCGGGACCGCGGAACCGCGCCGAGCGCTGGAAACTGCCGTCCTTGTTCAGGATCACGCCCTCGCCGATCATTGCGGCCCAGGGCAGGAAATCGGCGAGCAGCGCGGCTTTGGAGCGGTATTCGGCGAGGCGCATCAACGGATCACACCCCCATCCAGGTCGGGTAGCGGAGGTGACGGCGCGCGACATCGGCGATCTGCGGATCGCGCTTGGCGGCGTAGACTGCCAGCATGTGACCGATGGCCCAGAGAGCGAGCCCGACCAGCCAAAGCCGGAGGCCCAGACCCACAGCGGCCGCAATGGTGCCGTTGGCGATTGCGATGGTCCGTGGCGCGCCGCCAAGCAGGATCGGCTCCGTGAGCGCGCGATGCACGGGTGCGGTGAAGCCGGGGATGTCGGTCGGATCGCTCATACCAGTGCGCCGCCGCCGAAGGAGAAGAAGGACAGGAAGAAGCTCGATGCGGCGAAGGCGATCGACAGGCCGAACACAATCTGGACAAGCCGACGCGCGCCACCCGAGGTGTCGCCAAACGCAAGCGTCAGGCCGGTGATGATGATGATCATGACCGCGACGATCTTGGCAACCGGCCCTTCGATCGACTCCAAGATCGCCTGAAGCGGCGCTTCCCAAGGCATGCCGGACCCTGCGGCCTCGGCCTGTCCGGCGGCCAACAGAAAGCCGATCGCGGCGGCGCTGACATAGATGGGCCAGCGGGGATAGAGGAGATTGAGCCTAGTGGTCATGTGGCGGGTCCTTTCGGGTTGGTGAGAAGGGGTTGAAGCGCGTAGTCGCCATCGGCAGTCAGGCCGGTAACGCGCGCGAGGTCGGCGAGGCGACGATCGCTGCCGCGCCCCTGAAGGATCGCGAGCACGTCGATCGTCTCCGCGATCAGGGCGCGCGGGACGGTGACGACGGCTTCCTTGATGAGCTGTTCGAGTCGGCGCAACGCGCCGATAGCGGAGCCCGCGTGGATGGTCCCGATCCCGCCGGGATGTCCCGTGCCCCAGGCTTTGAGGAGATCGAGCGCTTCGGCCCCGCGCACCTCGCCGATCGGGATGCGATCCGGGCGCAGGCGGAGCGATGAGCGGACCAGGTCGGAGAGCGTCGCGACGCCATCCTTGGTGCGCAGCGCGACCAGGTTGGGCGTGGTGCATTGCAGCTCGCGGGTGTCTTCGATGAGGACGACACGGTCGGACGTCTTGGCAATCTCGGCGAGCAGCGCGTTGGTGAGCGTCGTCTTGCCCGTGGATGTACCGCCGGCGACGAGGATGTTGGCACGCGATGCGACCGCCTCACGGAGCGCCTCAGCGGCGGTACCGTCCATGATTCCGGCGCGGACGTAGTCGTCGAGGGTGAAGACGGCGACGGCCGGTTTGCGGATTGCAAAGGTCGGGGCTGCGACGACAGGCGGCAGTAATCCCTCAAAGCGTTCGCCCGTTCCGGGCAACTCGGCGGAGACGCGCGGCGCATCCGCATGGACTTCGGCGCCGACATGATGGGCGACGAGGCGAATGATCCGCTCGCCGTCTTCTGCCGACAGAACGGTCCCCGTATCGCAGAGGCCGTCACCGAGCCGGTCGACCCAGAGGCGGCCGCACGGGTTGAGCATGACTTCGACAACGGCGTCTTCGTCGAGCCACGCCGCGATATCCGCGCCAAGCGCCGTGCGGAGCATGCGGGAACCGCGCTCGATCGCTGCTGATTTGAGTGTGTGGACGGTCATTCGCGGCCCCGCAATTGGTTACGGGGTCGATCAAGAAGACCTTTAATAAGTGATCGGCAACAGGTTTGACGGCGTAGTAGTGTGGTGGCGTGGAAAGGCAGGCGAATGTGCTGGCGGCGCTCTATGCTTTGAAAGGAGAGGTCAGGTTGGCGCACTTTGCCGACTTTGGATTTTGCCGCTTCGCTGACGCAGCATTTCTTCGTGCAGGCCGGACGTTGAGCGCTGCGGCATAGTACAGGTCGTCATTCTGGTCGTTGGCGGCCGTCAATTTTGCTCGCACCGAGATTGTCTCTTCGCCGCATCCTCGTCGGACCATCGAAGTGCGGGACTTTGTTAGCTTTTGCTGCGATCGCTCCAAGGTCAACTTTTGGTCGATTGGGTCGCCCCAATGGCGAGGTCGAACAATTCTGTGATCAATGGACGCCGGTCTGTTGCACGGGTGGCGATTGCGGTCTGCAACGTCAATGCAACGGCGGCCTCGCGCCGCCGGGGCGCATCGGAGATTAAAGGGTGGTCGTAGCCAAGCGGTGTTACAGCTTGTCCGTATCCGGCTCGCGAAAGCGCAATCGCACCCAACACCGTATCCGCAACACTGACGAACTCTTCGCCCGATGCCTCTTCTTCGAGCTGCTCGGCCAAGGCGCTCATCAAAACAGGCGCGTCCGCGTTGGGATAGCCGATCACCGTGTCGTCCACGCCTTCGGGGCAGAGCTGTAGGCGAACACCGGAACACACATGGACCACCTTTTGCCGCAGACCCGTGACCTGAGTTGGCGGATGAAGAAATGCGAGATCCATCGCGCGCGCCTCCAATGCACGTTCGAGCTGTGCACTGGATGCTTCGATGAGCCGCAATCTCACTTTGGGATGATGCAAGCGGATCGCGGAAAGCGGACCAACCAGAACCGTTTGTGCCGCGATCTGCGTGAAACCGACCTTGATGATTTGCCCGCGCCCTTGTGCCGCGTCGCTTGCCGCAAGCTCTGCAGTTTCAGCCGACATCAGGACGTCTTCGGCGGCATCAAACAAGGCAAGACCGACTGCCGTCGGCTCGACCCCTTTGCGGTCTCGTTCAAAAAAGCGCGCGCCAAGGCGATCCTCCATACGTTTCAGCCGGGATGTGAGTGACGGTTGGCTGATACCCAGATGTTCCGCCGCACGACCAAAGTGCCTGTGGGAAAGGATTGCGACGATGGCGCGATAGTCCGCCAAATCCAGTTTACCCACTGATAGCTCCTACCTATCGAACTTATCGTTTCATAGTCTGGAAACTATGCCATATCGCCCGATTTAAACAACGAGATCAATACCGTCAGGCAATCAGAAAGGCATCCTCATGCGCAAAATTCTCTCCACCATCGCCCTCGTCGGGGCAACGGCAACAATAGCATCGGCTGACGCCGACACGACCCGCGAAAGCACCAAAGCTTTCTTTGGGGCATTGGAGCAGGGTGATTTTGAAATTCTCGCGGCACTTATGTCCGATGACGTCGTCAACACGTTGCCTTTTTCGGCGAGCGGATCGACCACACCGGACGCCTTTCGGGTTTTCACCGGCAAGGAAGAGGTGATGGCCTACTTTGAAAGTGCGGGCCAGTTCATTCCGACCGTGTCGTTCGTCGAGGCCGAGATCACCCTGTCCCTTGATGGGGAGACGGCTTTTGTCGAAAATCGAGGTGATATGGTTCTCGCGGACGGACGGCCTTACGGGAACCTCTATGTCTGGCGCTTGGATTTTGAGGACGGTCGCATTGTCGAGATCACCGAGTACTTTAACCCGGTGACGGCAGCGGTTGCGTTTGGTCGACCCCTTGGCCCGGAAGACGCTAACAACTAGGTTGCGCCCAGCGGTCGAAGCAATTGTTTTGCAGGGACACGGAGCTTTCCACGTCCCGGCAGCCCGCCCGCGCAGCGGCCATTCATCCAAGTTGCAGCATCATGCATTTTTGGCTCTTTCGACACCTTCGCCGCACGACGCACGAACGACAGGTCTAGAACCAGCTGCCTTTCGCGGCATCGCGCATCAACTGGAAAGACGCGGGACAATCCCTACCTTCGCTTCGAATACTACAACGGCTGCTTTCTCGGCAAATGGCCGGACTTGACGTCGGCCAATGAAAATTGAAATAGTTGCGAATCATTCGCAACTAGTTCAAAATACGTACCACAGCTAGCTTTCATGCCCGCGACTGAAACCGCAATCAGAAGCGAGATGTGCTATGTTCGGCAAATTCGTTCCCTACGCAATTATGGCTGTTGTCAGCAGCATCGCCCTATGGCGCGAAGCTCCCTACGCGACGATATTGTTCATCGCATTTATGGCCTCTTGGTACACCATCCGGATGTGTCTGACAGACTCTCAACCGCTTGAAGTTACGCAAGAGACAGGTAGAAGCCGTGAGCGTGCACTCGCCTTCGTGGTTGGGATCGGAATGGTTGTCGTTCCACTTCTTGCGCTAGCCACACCATTGCTCGATTTTGCGGCCTATCCGGCTCTGCCAGCACAGTACATTTTTGGTGGCGTTGTATGGATCGCCGGTTCGTTCGTCTTCTATTGCTCTCATCGCGATCTTGGGGCGTTCTGGTCAGCGCATCTGGAGCTACGAAAGGGGCACGCTCTTGTGACGTGCGGCATCTACAGTCATATGCGGCACCCTATGTATTCGGCGATCTTTTTGATCACACTGGCACAGGCGCTACTTTTGACCAACTGGATCGCTGGCCTCATTGGCCTTGTTCTTTTCGCGCTGCTCTATGCGTTGCGGGTTGGAAAGGAGGAGCAAATGATGGCTGATCAATTTGGCTCTGAATGGGACGCTTACGCCAGTCGTACTCCGCGCCTAGTGCCAAGGCTCAGCGCCACCTGATGAAATTGAAAACGGCCATTCGTTCTTATTGCGGCATCTGTCACATCGGGCTCGTTTCCGGTTTCGCTACGCCTCAGCTTAGTGACTGCTTCTCGCGAGCGAATGACTTCACAGTAGCGTCTCAAACCCTTTATATCGGTTGAGAAGGTAATATCGTGAACCAGAGGCCGGAAGGTATCCTTGGAAGTTAGAACGCTTGATGATTCCGATCCATTGCTTGGCAGCTCCAAGTTGCTTGACGCAGTGAGGAAAACGGTTGGTTTCGCTCAGGAAAATGACGGAATCGGCCTGACGAAAGGCAAGGCATTCAACCGAAAGGTTGCAACTTGGGCAGCTGAGAATTTCAACTGGCCTGAATACTCAGCTGAAAAGCTCCTGCGCATCCAAAAGGTACTGAACGAAGAAGACGTCATCCCCGTCTTGGCTTTGCACGAGCTGATGATCTCTATGAGGCTCGGGCGTCATGTCAAAGGCAAGTGGCAATTCAGCAAGAAGGCGGAGGCCTTGGTTCAAACGCCCGGCGTCCTGCAAACTGCACTGACAAAGGGATTTTTGTTCGAGTTCGATCATTGTCGCTTGCAGCGCTTCCCCTTTATTGCCCCAGGTAACTGGGACGTTTGGCTCAACGTCATCAATGTCGAGGCGCACAGCGGAGTAAGCGAAGCAGCACTGCTAAAGACCTTTTATGGCGTTGAATGCTCTGGTGCGGGAGACCGCGAATTTTGGGATCATTGCTCGTTTCTAGTGTGGCACGTGCTGAAACCGCTCAGCTGGCTTGGTTACCTGGAGGCAGCTGAACTCGACGGACGGCATCCATCCTCGGACCGGACGATTTATACAAAAACACCGCTCTGGCAGAAGACATTCAGTCTCGACACGGATGATGAACTACGTCCAGTCGCCGTGCACTGAGCTGAATGTCCGCAATTAGATGCACATCTTTAATTGGGTGTCTGCAAGCGCATCTCTACGGTCATTCCAAGGCTTTCATACTCAGATCTTCCGAGACTTCCTTGGTAAGCGTTTTCCCTTTTGCCAATCGCCGCCCGAGCGCTTCGATAAACCCGTCATAGCGCTCCTTGCCCGATGCCTGTGCAGCCTCGCGCATCTCGTCGGGTAATGGCGGCGTGGTCGTCAGCCAAAACTTCACGAACAGCGCCATCGCTTCGTTGCCGATAGACTGATCTCGTTCCAAGCGCTCGACGGCCCGCGTCAGTCGATCCAGGCGACGAACGATGGCGGCCTCCCGCTGATCGGCGCCATCGGGCGACAGGAATGTGGCGAGCGCCGCTTCCACGATCTGCGATTTGGAGACCTTCCGCCGGGCGGCCAGCGCCTCCAGTTCGCCCGACAGAGCCGGATCGAAATACACGTTTAGGCGCTCTTTCTTCACGGTCGTCTCCTAGAGCTCGATCCCGTCATCGGGATCGAGCGAGGCCTGCCGCGCGACCGTGCCGAACCGGTCGCGCATGGCCTTTGGGCGTTGTGCATCATCGTCCGGTTCGTCGTCGAGATCGGCAAACTCGCTCCGTGCCGGAGCGGGTTCGGGCGCGATGTCTTCATGTTCCGGGAGATCGGGTTGCCGCCGGATGCCGCCATCGGCATCGTCGCTCGATCCCTTCCGTTTTTTGGGCGGGGGCGCGGCGATAGGTCCGCGGTGGCTCCAATCGTCCGTCATGCTGCCGACCACTCCGGCTTGCGCATTATGATGCGGCGGAGGACCAATCCGTGCTTTGAACTGTGGATCGGTGTAGTAGCGCGCCTTCTCCGCGCGGACCGGCGGTGCGCCTGAGACGAGTACAATCTCGTCCGTCGGCGGAAGCTGCATCATCTCGCCGGGTGTCAGCAACGGTCGCGCCGTCTCTTGCCGCGAGACCATAAGATGCCCCAGCCAGGGCGAGAGCCGATGACCGGCATAGTTCTTCATCGCCCGCATCTCGGTTGCCGTGCCGAGCGCGTCGGACACCCGCTTCGCGGTGCGCTCGTCATTCGTCGCGAAGGCGATGCGCACATGGCAATTGTCGAGGATGGCATTGTTCTGCCCGTAGGCCTTCTCGATGTGGTTGAGCGATTGCGCGATCAGGAATGCTTTGATCCCATAGCCGGCCATGAAGGCCAGCTGGCTCTCGAAGAAGTCGAGGCGTCCGAGCGCCGGGAACTCGTCGAGCATGAGCAGCATGCGGTGGCTGCGCTTCGCGTGCAGGTCCTCGGTGAGACGGCGGCCGATTTGATTGAGCACGAGCCGGATAAGCGGCTTGGTCCGCGAGATGTCGGACGGCGGCACCACGAGATAGAGCGTTACTGGTCTGTCGCCTGTCGCCAGATCATCGATCCGCCAATCGCAGCGGCGCGTGACTTTGGCCACGACCGGATCGCGATAGAGCCCGAGGAAACTCATCGCGGTGGAAAGGACTCCCGATCGTTCGTTCTCGGACTTGTTCAGAAGCTCGCGCGCGGCCTGCGCGACGACGGGATGCGGGTGATCGCCGATATGCGGCGTGCGCATCATCGCCGCCAATGTCGACTCGATCGAACGCTTCGGATCGGAGAGAAAGGCCGCGACACCAGCCAGCGTCTTGTCGGCCTCGGCGTAGAGGACGTGCAGGATCGCACCGACCAGCAGCGAGTGGCTCGTCTTCTCCCAATGGTTCCGTCGTTCGAGTAGGCCTTCGGGATCGACCAGGATGTCGGCAACGTTCTGGACGTCGCGCACTTCGCTGTCGCCCCGGCGCACTTCGAGCAGCGGATTGTAGGCGGCCGAGGTCGGATCGGTCGGATCGAAGAGCAGCACGCGGCTGAAGCGCGAACGATAGTTCGCCGTGAGCTGCCAGTTCTCGCCCTTGATGTCGTGGACGATGGCGGAGCCCGGCCAGGTCAGGAGCGACGGGACCACTAACCCGACGCCCTTGCCCGAGCGCGTCGGGGCGAAGCACAGCACGTGCTCGGGTCCGTCGTGGCGGAGATAGCGGGACTGGTAGCGCCCGAGCACGACACCATCGTTCACGAACAATCCGGCGTCGCGTATATCCTTCTCGGTGCCCCACCGGGCGGAGCCATAGGTCGTGACATTGCTCGCTTCGCGGGCGCGCAGGACGGAGAGAAAGATCGCGACGCCAACAGAAGCGATGCCACCCGCGCCGGCGATGATCGCGCCTTCCATGAAGACGCGCGGGGCATAAGCGTCGTACCAGTACCACCAGACGAAGACATTCCAAGGCGCGTAGATCGGTAGACCGAGGATTGTCGTCATCGGCTCGCCGAGCTCGGATTGGAAGCCGAGCCGGAACGCTACCCATTGCGTCGCCGCCCAGACGAAGAGCAGCGCGACCGTCGAGACGATGAAGATCTGGCCCCAGAGGATGGCGGTGGCGGGCGATGCGTGTTTCTTCGAGGTCATCAAATGCTCCGGTGCTCAGATCGAGAGGCCGCGCTTGCGGCCGAGCGACCAGTCGATGCCACCGCCCGCCGTGACCGTTCCCGAGACGGTCTGGCCGAGATGCTTTTCGAGCTGGGGTTTCCAGGGCACGAGTTCGAAGCCCATGCCGTCATCGATCATGGCGAAACGTCCCGAGGCGAGGTCGTGGCGTTGGCGGTAAGTGCCAGCCACGGTCTCGCCGTCTCCGGACTTTCGGAATGGCAGTCCAGTATCGTCTGCGATCTTGCTTGCAGCTCTATCGAGATCGCGCTGGCGCAGCGCTTGCAGGAGATCGCGCGCGAAGGTGACGCGCTGACCTCGGTGCGTCGCGAGACCCTGGCCGACCAGATGCTCTGCACGCTTCTCCAAAGCGTCGCGGACCTCGGCTCCGAACCCGCTCTGCGCCAGCGGCGCGTGTGTCTTGGCGAGCGCCAATCGATCGACCCAGGTCGCACCATCCGCATCCACCTGTTTGTCGAGCGAGATGTCCGACCGCCCGACCAAAGCCAAGCGTCGCGCTCCTCCATCCTTCCCGGCCCAGCTCCGCGTCTCGACGATCCCGCCGACCGGCGTATCGCCGGTGAGATCGAGATCGCGGAAGCGCAGGTGATGGAGGCGCCCATCGACGCCGTCGATGATTGCGTAGGCCTCGCCGGAGAGTTCGTTGTGTAGCCCGCGATCGACGAGCTTGCCGAGGATCGGGCTTTCCGGCTGTCCCTCAATGGCGAAGTCGGATGGCGCGCGGGTGTGGCCGCCCATCGCCCGATGCATCGTTTTGATGATATCGCCGCGCGTGGCCATCTCGCGCAGAGTGTCTTCCATTCCCGGTTTCAGCTGCCAGACAGACGGCACGAGCTTTTCGGCAAGGCCGAACCGTTCCAAGGTCTGCGCACGCCCGATCATTCGACGCTTCAGCTCTTTGTCGTCGAGGTCGGGCGCGCCGGGCCGCAAGTCGGCGACACCGAGCGTGTCATCGGCATAGGACCGCAAGGCCCGATCCAGACCCGTCCAGCGCTCGGCCTTCACCTCTGCATCGAGTCCGGTGGCGATCTCCTTCTCGCTGCGCGGTCCGAGTTCGAGCTCGACGAGCTCTTCGGCGCGTGCGCGCAGACCGCAGCTGATATAGTCGCGCGAGATGACGAGGTCTTTCCCGTCATCCGCCTTGCCGCGCACCAGCACATGGACATGCGGATTGTCGGTGTTCCAATGATCGACTGCGACCCATTCGAGTTCGGTGCCGAGATCGCGCTCGGCCTGAGCTATGAGGTCGCGGATGAAGGCGCGCAGGTCTTCCATCTGCCCGGCGTCTTCCGGCGAGACGATGAAGCGGAAGTGATGCCGGTCGTCTTCGGTGCTGGCGGCGAAGGCGCGGTCGTCGACCTGTTCAAGCTCCTTGTCGAACATGGCCGCATCCCGGCCGTCCCTGGTGACGCCCTCCCGCTTCAGATAGTCGAGATGCTTGGCGAGTGGTGCGGACCGGAACTTCTGGCCGCGATGTCTGACTACTCGGGCCTTGACGACAACACGCCGCCTCGCATTGGACAGGCCCCGTGCAGTACGGACGAATTTCCCGCGCCAGAAGCGCGAGCTGCCCTTGGGTCCGTTGAAGCGATAGCCGGTATGTCCCGCCTTCCGGGAGGCCTGCATAACCTGACCGACGAAGCTTTGCGCGCGCTTGGCCGATGGACCTTTGTCGCGAATGCGCCCGGGCTTGATGCGGATGTCATTCTCGCGCCCGCTCATGTGCAGGCGACCACAAAATCAGGTGTGGCACGGTGAAAGCGGAGCGTAATCAGAGAGATAGCCGTAAGTGTAGCACTGTGACCAAGTGCGCAGCACGCAGAAAACCCAACAACAACAACGCCGTAGACGCCTTGCGCGTCCGGCCTTTTATCTTGCCCTCTCGTCGTTGATATTGGTGGAAATCCACCGTCTGCCGCATTCCATACGAAGCCGCACGACAGAACGGGGCGGAGCCGGATCGCCGCGATCATCGGTCTGGCTCCCCGGTTCTGGTGACGAACAGCGGGTTCGGTTGGCTGTTCTGTGAACCCAGCAGGTTAGGTTCTTTGGTAGTCGGAACACTGGCCGATGTGCGGTCTGGCTCTGCAGTACGCTGCGGTTCACGCGACGCGGAAACAGGCGCAAAGAGTGGCGCGGCTTGCCATCGGGCGGCAGAAATGGTGCGGATCGGCTGCAACGGCACTGCATCCGAAAAACCGAGCTCTTGCGAAAGTGCTGCAACATAGCGGCGCGTTTCACGCGGCAAGCTGCGCCCGGTGCGCAGGTGCTCGGCGTACCGTCCGGGTCCGGCATTGTAGGCAGCCAAAAACCCCGGCGCTCCGAACTGGTCATACATCTGGCGCAGATAGGCCGCGCCCGCGAGGATGTTCTCGCGTCGATCGAACGGGTCCGCGCCAAGGCCATGGGCTGTACGAAGCTCGGTCCAAGTGCCGGGCATGATCTGCATGAGACCCATCGCACCGGCGCTGCTGACGGCGCGCGCATCGCCCGCGCTTTCGGCTTGCATGACGGCGCGTATCCAGCGCTCGGGGATGCGGAAGCGTTGCGCCGCTTCTGCAATGTAAGCGTCGACAACGGACGTCGGCGCGGCGGTCTCTGCTGAGCGCAAGACCGTGTCTTGTGCGTCGGCGGAGGGCGGATTGGCGCAACCGGAAAGCGTGATCAGGATCGCGGACGCGGTGACGAAGCAACGGCCTGAAGTGTGAAGGAAGGCCATCCGATCAGCCCTCCCGTATCCAGATCGGGACGGCGCGGCCAATGATCGTTTTGCGCGGCAGCGGCTCGAAATACCGTCCGTCGAGGCTCGCCCCGGTGTCGGGATTGAGGAAGAATATCTGGTCGTCGGTGAGCCGTAGGCAGCCCTGCCAGACGGGCAGTGGACGGTCGAAGCGGTCGCGCTCTTTTGCGGTCGCGACGGTCTCGCCGTCGATGCTGACCGTGACGCCGACACGGCAGACACGCTGTCCGGGAAGTGCGGCGACGTGTTTGATGAGCGGCACGTCGGCACCGAGGTAGCCGTGCTCCAGGAGCCAGTCGCCGAGCGGTAACGGCGGCTCTAAGACAACGAGATCGCCAACACTTGGCCCGTCGAGCGGCTGCACGGCGTAGAAGCCGATCGGCACGCTGGCGGATGCGTTCCAGACCAAGATCGGGTTGGCGCGGACGATCGCGGAGAACGCGATCAAGGCGATACCGGCGCTGCCGATGAGAAGCGAGGCGCGCGCGCGTTTCATGCCGCCAGCGCCCGACGTTTGAGCCAAGCGTCATGCCGGAAAGGCGTGTAAGGACGCGGCTCGAGATTGCAGCTGATGCGGTTGTGGACGTGCCGCCAGTGGTCGGGACAGACGTCCTCCGGTGCGATGTTTTCGGCCTCGATCTGGTCGATGGCGAGCAGCACAGCCTCGACCTTCGTCCAGCCAGAAAGCCGCAAAAGCGATGCGCCACCGGGCGTGACAAACGGCACCGTCGAATAGCGGTCGCCGGGGCGGACGGCTTGCAGAATGTCGATGCGGCTCTCGACCGTGCCGTAGTCGTTCGCGGCCCAACGGACGAAGGCAAATATGCTGCTGGAATCGACACCGACGACCCGGACGGACCGGCTCAGAATCGTCTCCTGAACAATGCGACCGAAGCGCAGCCAGCGCTCGATGCGGCCTTCGATCCACGTGAGTTCGATGGTCGTGCGCCCCCTCATGAGCGCTTCTCGCCACTATAGGCTGGCGAAATGGCGGCATGCCGTTTGGCGGGAAGCACGGTGTCGCCGGTGTCGTCCGAGGTCGAGTGTTTCTCGCCGCGGCCGACCCAGGCTTGCAAATCATCGACCGCGTAAACGACACGTCCGCCGATCTTGGAATACTTTGGGCCAGTGCCGTAGGTGCGGTGCTTCTCCAGCGTGCGACCGGACAGGCCGAGAAAGCGGGCGGCTTCGGGGGTTCTGAGATAGCGCGGCGGCAGGCCGGCATTGGGATCGGGCATCGGGGGCTCCTCTGGTCATCGCGGGTCCGTCGCGGGATGCGAGGGACGGCTCGCGGCCAGAGAAGCGGAGAAGAGCGCCCGGGAGGGATGACGAAGATTTCGGTAAGAAATCGTCACCCCCATTGAAGTGATGTGAGATGCGCAGGGAAAACGAGAAGATGATGTCAGCGAAGGCGCGGTCGGCTCGCAGTCTCACCGCGCAGGATTTGCCGATACCCGGTGCTGGTCAGGTGCTCGCCATAGCGGGCGAGACGCGCTGTTTGCGCTTTAAGGGCACTTGTTTTCCACGGCTCCTCGGCGACGCGAACCTGCCCGAAATAGACGGTTGCGATGTCGCGTAAGGCGGCCCCGGATCGCCGCGCATCATCGGTCCGAAGCGCTCGCGCGATGCGCGTTCGGCGTTGCTGCGTGAGCCGCCTTTTTGGTTGTTTACAGATCAGGATGTCGCGCAAGTGCTGAGCGGCTTTGAGCCGGACGTGCCAGTCATCGTCGACCGGGATGACAATTGCGATGGCGTGATCGGTGTCTTCGGAGGCTGTCGAGACCGCGACGATGCCGCCAACCAGCACCTGCCATCCGTCCTGGCTCGATTTATCTGGGAGGGCAGATCCGCTGCGCAGGACGGCACTGTCGGTGCGTGCTTCGGCCGGAGGCTCGGTGATGACGGTCGCGACTGCCGGAGCCGCCGCGGGCGTCCAGAGCACCGTCGCGCTGGTCGCGTCGCGCTCTGGATCGACAGGGAAATCGCAACCCCCATGTCAGCGCGCGGCGCCTGGACATCGCCGGATATGCAGCGCGGTAGCGCGCATTGCGTCTCAAGCATTCCCAGGCGAGGCCGCCAAGATCGAGTGTGTCGAAGTAATCGTAGTCGGATTCATTGCGCCAGTTACCAGGCATGATTGCACTCCCACGATAGTCCGGCGCGTGATAGCGACCGGTAACCCGGAAGTATTCTCCCGTTTTGCGGGAATGCGTAGTGGGATCAAAGGCATAGAGCGATGCGTGAAACGCATCACGCATCGAACATGTTTTGGTCAGCCAGCGATGAGGTTGCGGTAGCCGTTTTCGGCCATCCAATGGGCGCGCCCGAGATGTCCAGCATGCAATCTGCGTGCGCGTTCCGGCTCATTCTCGGCGTCGATTCCGAACAGGATCTTGACGATGTCGGCAAGGGGCGCGCCGTCCGCTTCGGCGTCGAGGAGCCGCGCATAGAGCTTCAAATGCTGGCGATCATAGTCAGTCACGAAGTCGTTTTCTGGGGGAACATCGGCAAAGTTTGCGGCAACTTTTTCTGTCATTTGTGTCCCCCCAACGCGTTCCTAGGCAAGAATGGTTAATGCCTCATTCGCGGCCTCGCTGGCAAGCATCCGACAGTTGAACGGTCGATTTTCTGCTGTCAGACGATGCTTGAACGAGCACGACCGCGTATTATAGCGCGTCGCACTAAAATACGCGATAGGCATGTGTTGGCGGATGGATATCCGTCACACATTTGGTAACAATCTCAAGCATTATCGGACCCAAGCGAACATGAGCCAGGCTGCGCTCGCGGTGAAAATGGGCATCGACCGCGCGCATGTGAGCGCGATGGAGCGCGGACAGCAGAACGTCACGATCGTCACGCTCTGGCATGTGGCGCAGGCACTGGATGTACAGCCAGCTGCTCTGTTGGAAGAAAACGTATCGGATTAGAGTTCGCTTGAAATTGCACGTTCGACCGCTTTGCAGCACGACCCTGCCGCTCGCCGGACGTCAGCCTTTACCGTTCGGTCGCCCCTTTGCCGTCGATAATCTTGTCCCGAAACTTCTCGATGCGGTTCATTCTCGTCTCCGGTTTCTTTGCACCGTTGAGATTGATTACGTAGCTTTTCTGCCGCCCGCGCGTCAGGGCGTGGAACGCCTCCGATAGCTCTGGGTCCGCATCAAGCGCTTCGACAAGCTCTTCGGGAAGATCGAGAGCGCCGTCGTCCTTTGGGGGTTTCTTTCCAGCTTCGGCGTAGGACTTCGCTTCCTCCAGATAAGCGAGGATAGCTTTTTCCTTCTCCGCAGGTCCGTCATTAGACATGAAGCGGATCATGTCCGGTTGCTGGGTGTTCGGCCCCTGCTTTTCAAGGATGCCGTTCGGGTCTTTCATGAGTGCCGCGTTGAAGAAGCTGAGACGGAAATTGTCTTTCAGCGCTCCGACAATAACGATGTTGCGGTCTGCGTGCATGTAGCAGGGATGGCCCCATTCGACCGTCTCCACCAAGTCTGTCTGGAGACAGATATTCCGCAGCTTTGACAGACCTTTTTCCCAGGTCTTCGTGGAGCAGTCAGGGGTATTGAAGCGTGCGCACCGCCCGCAGCCTTTTGCGAAGTAGTCTTCGATATCCGAGATCATCATAGCGAAGGTATATCACACGGCACCGTGCCGTGTACTTCGTTACGAAGTCGGCGTCGGCGTCGGCTTTGGTTCAAGTTCGAAGCGCGCGTAAGCCCCGCCCGGTCTCCCGGACGGGGCTGAAGTCGCGGACTCAGTCGCCGTTCTTGCGGCGCGCCCGGGACCAGATGAGGCTGAAGGTCTCTTCGCCGCCTTCGACGACGGTGTCATCGAAGAGGTTGGCGTAGATCGGCTGGGTGAAGCTCGGATCGTCCAGCTTGAGGCTCAGATAGTCGCGGCTCTCGTTCGAGGTCTTGGACCAGGCGGCGCCGATTTCGGCGCGGCCGACGAAGACCCGGTGGGAGGGAGCGTTCTCGCCGGAGGTGCTGTCCTCGGGAACGATGCGGACGTTCTGCGCCTGCACGTTGAGGGTGACGATTTCTCCGACGTATTCGTTGCCGGTCTTCTTGAAGGTTCCGATGGTGGCCATGTCATTTCTCCTTTGGCTTTCGATCCCGCGCCCGTCGCGGTCTCGATGGCGATCGTCAGGACAGGGACGATCCGCCGACGCAGCCCTTGGCCCGAAGCGCCAGCGGAGGACGCCGGGGGCGGACTTTCTTGGACCCTTAAGGGTCGTCCCGCGAGGAATGGGCGAAGCCCAGGGGAAGAAAGTCCGAACCCGGCGTTGCGGCTGAGGCGGTCGAGGCGCCAGCCGATCCCGGTCAGATCAGCCCAATGAGAGGCCGTGACGGATGCGGGTGACGAGGGCACGGAACGAGAGATGACCGCTACAGTCGGCCCGGGCAATCCACTGGCAATGTCGATCGGAGAAAGACAGGCTCGGGCGTGCGGAAGGCGCAGAGCGGGGTCGTCGTCAAGCATTCCCGACAATGCGAGAATGCTTCCTCCCGACGAGTCTTGTTAGCGTTCGATATGTCCTGCGCTCGATCCAGGCCCTCGAACGGGATCAGACTTTCCATGCCGAATGCTCGTATTCGAGCCTCAACCCGCTTCGCTCCATTTGGTGATGCTGCATCGTGGTAGGCGGAGAGGTTTCAGCGATCACTTGTAAATGGGCGTGCCCGCATGGCGTCTTTGTGCTGCACTTGATCCTCACCGATGGGACCGGCCAGGCTTGCGATCCGCGCCAATGGGTTGAGCGAATGGCAGTAGCGAGCCCAACCCGGCCATCGCGATTTCTCGCTGCGTGCGCTCGCAGCACGGCAATCGCCGCAGATGCTCGGTACAGGGCGCTGCGTGGCGGCAGGGATTGCTGTCATTCGTTCGCCGGGCAGCGAGGATTTTCAGGACAAATTAGAGATCGCTTCGGCCTCACCGCCGTCCAGATCGGCTATGTCTTCACGCTGATTAAGGTCGCTACGGCAGCGGTACAAGCCGCCATCGGGCCACTGGCAAAGGCATTTGGGGAGCGTAGCGTGTTGCTTGTCGGTCTTGTCTTTGTCGGCGCTGGTACTGCTGCGCTGCCATTTGTGCCAGTGCAGATGATCTTGTGGATTGGTCTGCCCGCCCTGGTCATCTACGCCTTCGGACATGCGTCCGTCTATGCACCAAAAGCCGCCTTTCATATTCGTTGTGACGGCTCAAAACAGCGGTAGAGCACATCGTTCTCAAATGTTGAGGTACAGCCTAAGGAAGCTGCCATGAACTGGATGTTATGATTACTAAAGGGAGCTCATATATGCACATTTGCCCCGCCGTAGTTTTTTAGCGAATATGCTATCGGCTTTTATATTTGACAGTTGAGCCATTTTGAGATGGCAAACTCAATGAAGCGAAGCTGAGCCTAGTCTTAGCGCACGACCATCTCCATAAGATCTCTGAACCACAGTGACAACGGTGAGCGCGCCGCGCCGCGGCCCCAAATAAGTTTTGCCTGAATGGACGGTACCTCCAAAGGCAAATCAAATTTAGCGACCAGTCCTTCTTTTGTTCCGATTTCGGCAAGGCGCCTCGGAACCACAGAAATGAAATCAGTCATTGACACTAAAGGCGGCACCGAGGCGAGGTTAGACACGCTTACGGCAATGTCTAATTTCTTATCTATATCGCTTAGGGCCGACTCGATGACCCCGGTGGCTCCGAACCGATGGCAGACGGTAACGTGTCTAAACGAAAAGAACGTTTCTTGTGTTATTGCTGCGGAAAGGATCGGGTGCCCGAAGCGGGCTATTCCGTCGAACGCTTCGTCAAAGAGGTCATAGAAGTCGAACCGCTTTGGTACGTTGGCAGGTGCTGCAATGGCAAAATCGGCAAGGCCAGCGTCGAGGTCGTGCTCGAAAGCTTCCTTCAGAAGGGGCCGCGTGCGCAATCGTAGTTTTGGTGCTTCCTGAGCAAGAGCTTTGACGATTGCTGGTAGAATCGTAAACTCGATCAGGTCGTTCGTCAGGAGAGTGATGGTGCCTTCGGCGTTTTGTGGCGCAAAAAGCGCGCCGTTAACAGACAGCGCCTCTTCCGCGGCAAAGATTGATGCCTTGACGTGTTCGGACGCCTGCAGCGCTACGGGGGTCGGGATCATGCCCTCGGGAGTCCGAACAAAAAGCTCATCACCAAAAAGGGCGCGAAGACGTGACAGCGCGTTGCTCATTGAGGGCTGGGTAAGCCCAATTCGTTCGCCAGCGCGTGTCACACTCCTCTCGGCCATGATGGCCTCAAAAACTAGGAGTAGGTTCAGATCGGCCGCGCGTACATTTCTCATGTCCATGATCAATATTAAAAATATCAATTTGAGCAATACACAAGCAATTGACTACATTGGCCGCAACCGCAGTAAGTCAAGGATTTGCTATGATCAGACCCAGCAAATTTTCAACGCGCGTTATAACGCGCGTTATCAAGAGCACCGCTGTGTTCATGATCGCAGGCATCGTTCACACAGGAGCCGCCGCAGCGGAGGATGCCTTTCCCGCGTGGGAAGAGTTTTCCTATCAGCCGTATCCTCTCGCAAGAATCTCAGAAGATGTGGAACGCTATCCCGAGGCGGCTCCAAAGACAGTCAAAGTCAGCCACCACGGCGAGGTTGAATACCTGGGCATGGGCGTCTTTGGCACCCATTGGTTCGTAGATGCCGACGGCCCCGTTTGGCACTTTGTGACGGCGGGCGATCCGTCAGACGATGTCGTCTTGATGGTCCATGGCTATCCGGACACCTGGTGGGCCAATGCCGAAGTGATGGCCCTGTTGGCGGATGATTACTACGTCATTGCGGTGGACGTCTTGGGCTATGGACAATCGGACAAGGGCCCTGAGATTGACGTGAGTTATGCCGGAGCCGCCGCCAGCTTGGTGACGCTGTTGGAAAAGATTGGTGTCTCCGAGTTCAACCTGATCAGCCATGATCGCGGGAGCATTGTCAGCGAAAAGCTGTTGACGAATGCAGGCATCAGCGCGCGCGTATCCGCTTGGGTGCGGATGCAGCAATCCTTCGACCAGCCCCATGGGTTGCCCCGCCCTCCCCATGAAGCGATGGCTTCGGTCCAATTCCAGAGCCAGGAAAATCTCGCAAGCACCGCTTACAACAGCAATTATGGGTCAGTGCATTTTCCCGAGCGTTTTCTAAGACGCCTTGACTGGGAGTTTAGCTTTCCAGGCATACCAGAGGCGGCCGCACGGACGTTCCAGGGGACAAGCTTTGACATCGAGTTGGAGTTTCGCATGGAGCATGTGATCAAGGAAATGACCATGCCTGTGCTTTTTATCCAAGGCACGCATGACCCTGGCCAGAAACCGGAGGAATACATGACCTCCGCCGACATTCTTCCAGATGCGCGTGTTGCCCTTGTGGGTGCCAACCACTTTCTGCACGCGGAGGACCCGCACATGGTCGCCGATCTAGCGCGAGAGCTGTTTGAAAACGGACATAAGAACAGGCCCAACACCGTGTTCTGGCATCCGGTCAACTATCAGTTCCCCGCCAAGAACTAAACCTCAAATCTGATGGTCGGCCGCAAAGGTCGACACGCCTTCAAACTCAAATGCCGCCCTACCAGGAAACCGACACAGCAGTCGGTTTCGCAGGTACCGCTTTGCCTTTTGCCAAGTCAGGAGAACAAGATGCTGCTCACAAGACTAAGTCCATCCCAAATGTCATGTGCCGCCCTTACGACGCTTATGCTGGTCTCGGCCGCACCAGCCTTTGCCCAAGACAGTAATCCGTTCGCACCGCCCACCCGAGCTTGGGAGCAGGGCGCGATCTATCAAAACACGGTTCCCACGAATTTTGAGACTCACATACTTGCCGAAACCGAGGCAGAGCTCGAGATCGTGCAACGCGTGATCGATATCTATGAGATTTTCGAGGCCGGCGCCACGAACGAGAACCTCGCGCCCTACATCTCGGATGAGTACATCCAACACAGCATTTTTCTGCCGAATGGCCGGGCGCCCTTGGCGGCGCTCTTTGGCGGATCGGTCGAAGAACGTGATATCTCCATCGACATCCACCGGATCATTGTCTCGGGCAATTATGCTTTTGCCCATGTGAATTTCCGCAACCTAGATCACGACGACCCCCGTGATCTCGGCATCGCAGCGGTCGATATGTACCGATTTGATGCAAAGACCGGGCTCTTGGAAGAGCACTGGGACGTCCTCCAGAACGTGCCGTCCCATTCGCCAAATCCGAACACGATGTTCCTGCTCGCCAAATAAGGAGACCCTGTCCATGCGCCTCAAACCCTTCTTGACGAGCACGGCAATTTTGACCGTGACGCTCGCGTCTTCCTTTGCTCTCGCCGATGTCGCGCCCGCGCCGCCTGCATCGGACACTGCGATGCCATTTTACGACCGCGACAAGATCGACATCAGCAATCTGCGGGACTTCTACGAGGGTCTCATGACAGCCGATGCGATGATCCATCGCGACGCCTTCTTCGACAGCACCACAAAATGGATGCTGACGCTGCGCCAGATGCTCCTATCAGAAAGCTGGCACCACACGGCGCGCAGCGCCTACCAGCTCTCGCTCATGGACGTGCCTCTGCAGGATATCCAGGCAGTCTTTGACCCGGACTACGTCGACAAGCTGGACGACCCGCGCCTGAAAGCGGCCTTCACCTATATCGATGTCATGGGTCGATACCCCATTACATCCTCAGCCGATGTCCATGCGCTCTTGCGCAGGAACTACACCGACCGAGCGATTGCCGAATTGATGCAACTGGGGGCAATCAACCACGCATCGGCGACCCATGACGCCGTCTTGCCGATCGTTACCGACCAAGAGACCGTGGATTGGGCAACTAAGAACCTTTCGTCAGTCGGATGGGAGATCGGCCACAATGCACCGAGCTCCGACACAGAACAGCGCGCAAATCCCTTCGTAGGAGAAGCGCTGACTAGCTTCGTCGCTGAGATCGACGCGTCTTGGGTGCGGGATGACTACGGCGCTGTAGATCCAGTTCTTGAGACAGATTGGCTCAATTTCGTGACCGGTTATGATGTGCCCATCGTCACATTCGATGGGGATGGCGACGGGATAGAACAGCCTTTTGACGCTTTCCCAAGTACACTCTTGAAGTGGCAGGCTGACGAAGCAGTTGCGGCCAACCTCCCGTCGGAAAGCACACCTGCCTTTGACGTGGCAGCCTATGACTACGACTACTACACCGGTCCGCCAGAAGTGACATCGACTGTACCTTACAGCGCCCGCAATATGTTCGACACGTTCTGGGACCGCGGCGCTGCCTTTGGCACCTTGGCTATGGACGAGTATCTCCTCCAAAGAGAACGCTCGATGGACTTCCCCGAGATCTGGTCGCTCTTCTTCGTATACCAGCTCGCCTCCGGATGTGTTCACTGTCAGGCCCACGGCGCCTTCGGCATCTGGGACTACACCGAAGCAGACAACTTCAGGGCAGAAATCCCCGAGGAAGAAAAAGCGCCTCTCATCGCGTACATTAGGTCGCTCATGGATTTCGAACGCTCCGAATTTCTGGCCGATGAACCAGGCCTTAAGGCCGCAATGCGGTTTGTGCGAGATGCCGGACGTTTACCGACGCGGGTCACCGCCGCCCATATCGAAGAACTGAGGCGCCACTATTCGGACCGTCAGGTGCAAGAGATTATCGCGATCCCTGTGGTGACCTCCTGGCTCTCCGGCTCCATGCAGTCCGTCGCTGTCGTGACAGACCAACTCAGCATGTCCTGGACTCTTCGAACCCTCGGCCCCCTTGGTTGGAAGCCCGGTGTGCACCTTGGTCTTCCCAGCGAACAGCGGCCTTATCATATGAGCGAACTGGCGAGTTTGCTATTTTCTGAGATAAACACCGGAAAGGTTCCGGATGCTGCATCGGAATGGAACGGCGTATTCACACCACCTGCCATCGATACCGACGGTGACGGTGTCGAAGATCATTTCGACGGCTTCCCAGATGACCCGAGCCGGTGGGCGGATACAGATCGCGACGGCATTGAAGACGCGCTCGACAGCGACATCGATGGCGATGGAATGGACAACGCGACGGAATTGGCCGGTGGCACTTTCCCCTACAAGGCGGACTCTGACGGGGATGGCATAGACGATATGGCCGAAAAAGAAGCGGCCACCGACCCCCTTGATCCTCAAAGCTACTAAGCCTTTTGCCCGCTTTTTTCGAAATGCGGGCGAACCTCAAACCAGTCGGTTTCACAAGAACGGAATGAAAATGTTTTACGCGTCGTTAGCGCTGCGAGTATTGCTCTCAATAGTTTTTCTGGCGGCAGGCAGCGCCAAGCTTTTTGGCGTTGCAATGATGGTTGAGACCTTTGAAGCGATAGGTTGGGGCCAATGGTTTCGCTATGTCACTGCGGTGGTGGAAATCGGATCGGCTGCATTGCTGTGGGTCCAGGACATGCAAGTCGTTGGCGCAGGCCTCTTGTTTGCTACGATGATCTGTGGGGCGCTTTTCCACGTGTTTGTCATCGGCCCCTCTGCGGTACCCGCGCTGGTTCTAGCGGCGTTGTGTGCCGTGTTGATATGGCTTGACCGCAAGCGCATCCGAACAATCCTCGCCCACTTTGGCTCTGCTTGATCCCACAAACGCCACACGCCTCAACCTATAGCAACCGAAATTCTGCGTTACCTGATGATCCATCAAAGGAAACAACATATGACCGCACTCAAACCACTTGCAGTCCTTGGCGCCATTGCCCTGTCTACAGGATCTGCAGCCGCCGACATGCCGCAATCCTTTGGGATTTTGGAATTTGGCCCCGACAACACGTTGTTTGTCGCGGACTCTACCGCTGGCGCGATCCATGCTTACACGCTTCCTGCGGACGGCACCGCTCCTGAACAGGATGCTGCATTCAATCTACTAGATGTGGATCAGCTCGTAGCGGATGCGTTAGGTGCGACGGGGCGGCTCGTCTACAGCGACTTGGCTGTGCATCCCGTAACGCGAGAAGCCTATGCCTCTGTGACGGCGACAGCTGACAGCGCGGACGTGGGCGCAGTGGTTGCCGTTTCGCGGGACGGCACCGCACGTGTTCTCGATCTTGAGGAAATGCCGTCAACAAAGTTCATGTTGGATGCCCCTGCGGACGCCAGCGTTACGTTTTGGCGCGACATCCCGGCACCGTCTTTGACAATCACGGATCTGGATTTCGCAAATGGTGAGCTGTTTGTCTCAGGCGTCTCAACAGGCGAATTCGCATCGACGCTGCGCCGAGTACCGTATCCCTTTGCTGATGCGTCGACATCCACAAGCATTGAGATCTATCACGCAGCCCACAATCAGAACGAAACACGCGCGCCAATCCGTGCGATGGCAGTGGTCGACATTGACGGTACGGCCACGGCGGTCGCGGCATATACTTGTACCCCCCTGGTCACCATCCCAGTGGATGCATTGGAGGACGGTGCCCACGTGACAGGCAAGACCATCGCAGAGCTTGGCTATGGTAACACACCGCTGGATGTTATCTCCTTCCAAGCGGCCAATTTTCAGGGCGAAGTGTCCAGCTATGTGCTTGTCGTCAATCGGGAAATGGACGCTGATCTGATCTCAATGGAAAACCTGACCAGTGCGGCTGCTGGACCGGGGCTCTCTGAACCTGTTCCTTATCTGGGTGCGACGTCCGGGGTGCAAACCGTTCCGCTGCCTTTGTCCGGCGTTGTCCACATAGCAGACCAAGATGGGCAATTTTTGCTAGCGCTGCGCCGCGATCTAGACACAGGCGCGATGGAGCTTGTGTCGTTCCGCAAGGGGTCGTTTTTCCGCCTCAGCGATTTCATCAGCGAATACAACTTCCCAGACTACGCCTATGCGGATGATGAAATGTCGACCGGCACACGCATGTTCCAGAACCTGCTGAAGGCGGACGAAGGTTTCCCAGGACAAATTCGCCAATGATGTTGCGCGCTCTCGCGGTCGTCGCCTCACTCAGCGGGGCGACGGCAACCTTTGCATCATGCCCTGCGCCCGAGCTTGGGCATGTCGATATCTATCCAACTGCAAACGTCTTGCCTGAGAACCTGCTGCGGATTTACGTGTATTACCCCCGCCCGATGGCTTTTGGCGAGGGGTTTGCAAATGTGCGTTTGTTGGACGCGGAGGGAGTGGTTGTTGAAGGTGCATTTCTCCCAACGCGAGAGGAACTTTGGTCACCGGACCGCCGCCGGCTAACACTGCTGTTGGATCCTGGCCGTATCAAAACCGGTTTAATCGCAAGTGAGACTCTCGGTCCGGTTTTGATGGTTGGTCAAGCGTACACCTTTGAGGTACCAGCACTTGCGGTAGATAGAAATGACTGCCCACTCGGTACGACGACCACGTTTCAGTTCACCGTCGGTCATGCTGACGTCACGCCACCTAACCCGAGTGAATGGACGCTTAACGGACCCACCGCAGGCACGCGTGAACCCTTGGACGTCGGTCTTGGAACAGCACATGACCACCTGTCTCTCGCGTTCCGTTTGCGGGTGATAGATGCGGATGGCGAGCTAGTACCCGGACGCATCGATCTTGGCGCAGCTGAGGCAAACTGGATCTTCACTCCGCACCTGCCTTGGACGGCGCGGCCTTACACCCTGAACGTCGAAGAAACGCTCGAAGACTTGGCAGGCAACCGTCCGGGGGTCCTTTTTGATCGGCCCGCCGTACAAAGCGCTATTCCTTGGCAGGATAAGCTCCCTTTCACCCCAAGATCATGACCAACTCACCCCATAAAGGACCACCGATGAAAGTTCTGGCGTTCGCAGCCTCAAACCACAGTAAATCGATCAACCGCATGTTGGTTGGTTATGCGGCAGTACAGCTGCAACGGCTAAATCCCGATGTACAAATCGAGTTTGTCGACATCAATGATTACGAGATGCCAATTTACTCTCCCGATCGCCAAAATGCCGATGGCATTCACCAGCTGGCGCAAGATTTCTACGCCAAAATTGGTGATGCAGACGCCTTGATCGTCTCTTTCGCCGAATACAACGGCTTCGTCACCGCAGCGTGGAAGAACATCTACGATTGGATGAGCCGGATCGACCAGAAGGTATGGCAAGACAAACCTTTCGTTCTTTTGGCAGCTAGCCCCGGAAGGCGAGCCGGTGCGAACGTCCTACAAACCCAAGAACAAACCGCACCCTTCTTTGGCATGAATATCAAAGGCAAATATGGCGTGGGCTCATGGTCCGATGCCTGGGACGGCGACACGTTAGTCAAAGCTGAAGACATTGAAGGCATCGAGGCTGCAGTCAAAGGCCTGTTGGCCTAAGTCAGAAAACCATTGGAAAAGAAAATGCAAAAACGGAAAATCGCAGTGATTACCGGTTCCACAGGAGGGATCGGCAGCGCCATCGCGGATCAATTGGCAATGGCCGGATGGGACCTCGTTTTGGTCAATCGCAATGAAAAAAAGGCCAGTCAGCAAAAGGCAGCTCTCAGAGCGGCGCATCCAGACGCGGTCGTCGACTTGGTTCAGGCGGACTTGATGGACATCCCGCAGATCAAGGCCGCCGCGCAAACAATTATCGCGCAGCACCCGCAAATCGACGCGCTCTATAACAACTCCGGTGTTTTGACGTCCGAACGTGTGATGAGCGTTCAAGTTCATGAGTCGAACTACGCGGTTAATACCTTGGCAGCGTATGTCATGGCCCAAGCACTGCGTCCTGCCCTTCGGCGCGACGACAATGATACCAATACTATGATCGTCAACACGACATCATCTGCACACAACTCTGCAAAGTCGCTGGACACCGAAACGCTGTCCGCCCCCAAAGTCATCGGCGGCCTTACCGGCGCGTATGCAACGACAAAACTGGCCCTCACAACTATGGGTACGGCAATGGCCGACATGTTGCAGGGAGAAGGCATCATGGTGCGGTCCGTGTGTCCCGGCGCAGTTGTGACCCCGATGACAAAAACCAGCAACGCGATGCCCGGCATCCTCAAACTGCTTGTTCCGCTTTTCTTTAACGCCCCGGAAAAGCAGGCCGCAAAAATGATCCATGCCGCAAAAATCGACAGTTTTGGGGGTCGGACTGGCATCTATATCACCAACGGAAAGGAAAAGCCGTTGCCGAAGTTGGCGCTGGATCAGGACGTACAGGCCCGTCTCATGGCGAAGCTTGCATTAGACGCAGCGCTCTAGGAGCGCAGTGCACCCCCCAACAATTCTAGCGACAAGGAAACGTGAATGACCAATACAGCTTTGAAAGCCCCCCTCAAGATTGGCATGAGCGCGATCACCGTGTTCTACGGCTTTGTTCCAGCGATTGCTGACCTGAACGAGACCCATTTGTTCAATCCACTTTGGAGCGAGCACGCACGATTTCACGGCGCGTGGTCCTTAGCCTTTGCCGCCGGGATCGCCCTTTTCCTCGTTTGGGTGCGGGATGATGTATTTCTTCCAATCGCCTTTGGCCTCGTATTCGCTGCAGGCTTTTGGGTTGCGACACTATTTCGCTCGGCCTACGGCGGCGCACTTGTTGATAGCAACGGCCACACACACACGATTGCTGGAATTGAATCCAACATGTTCCTGTTTTCGGTCGTGAGCATATTACTTATGATCGCGTTGGCCGTCGCCTCAAAAGTCTATGGCGAAGACCGTACACGTGACTAAGGGGCTATCCTTATGGGCTTTGATTGCCGCGTTTGCGTTCCTTTGGGTCCCGCTCGGACAGCATGAGTTCCTGCTGCAGCATTGGATGAAGGTCGGTACATTCATGGCGCCGTTTTTGGTCCTGGTTGCGTTCAGCGTCTCCGCATCTGAAAAGCCAATAAATGCGCGGTCGATCTCCCTAGCGCTACTTGTGGCCTACATCCTGCATCAGTTTGAAGAACACTGGGTGGACATTTATGGACACGGCTACGCCTTCAAACCCTACTTGAACGAGTTTCTCTCGGGCCTCTTGGGTTACGCGCAGGTGCAAGAGCTTATGTCGGATATGTCCGTTTTTGTGATCAACACGTCGCTCGTTTGGCTCGTCGGCGCATTAGCAGTTTGGCGTGGTGACGGGCATACTTTCGCAGCGCTTTGCATGGCAGCAATCGTTATTGTGAACGCCGTGAGCCATATCGGGGCCGGCCTGATGTCAGGAAGCTATAATCCAGGCTTGTTAACTGCCGTTCTTGTTTTTCTACCGGTCGGGATTGGATCCTATGTCTTGCTGGCAAGAAATGAGGCCGCAACCGTTGGCCTCGTTTCTGCAAGCCTGATCTGGGGCTTAGCCGCGCATCTTATCATGGTTGGCGGGATCCTTGCGATGAGCCAGATGAGCGACCCACCTGAGACCGTCTTTTTCGCAGGTCTGATTGCTTGGTCCATACTGCCCGCATTCATATTCCCCAATAGAGCCCGAAACGTAGTGGTGCGATGACGACATCCGCGTTTGTCCACCGAACCATCAAATGTCCAAGCAGAACCAACCATCAAATACGCAAGGGTGAACGCCTTCGCAAAAAGGAAGCAACACATGGAAACTCTTGCAATCGATATCGAGGCAACACCCCGCACGCCTCTTGAGCCAGAACATGTCAAAGCGATCCGCAAAATTGCAAACACCCGTAGGTATGCCAAGGGCGATATTGTACTGAAGCCAGGTCAGCCGATGGATGAATTCATTTATGTCGAAAGCGGTGAGATCGAGGTCTTAAACCCTCTGACGGGTCAGCGGTCTCTGCAATACACGATAGGTGCAGGTCAATTCCTTGGTGAAATCGCGTTCCTAAACGGAGGAACTTGTACCGCCACATTTGGATCAGCGTGCGATTGCGAAGTTCTCGTCGCGCCGCGCAGAGAGATGCTTGACCTCATGGCGCGGATCCCCGAGATGTCGGACCTCATTGTCACGGTTTTTGCGGGTCGGCGTCGTCGCGTTCTTGAGGACGGAAAAAGTGACCTTGTACTGATCGGCACCGAAGAAGATCGTGAGCTGCGCATTCTTGAATCCTTTGCCGCGCGAAATCGCATTCCGGTCGCCAAATTCGATCTGTCCTCAACCGAAGCAGACGACGCGCTCAGCGGCGTTAATCTACCTGCCGATCAGCCCGCAGCATTGTTTGCGGGCAAAGCTCTTATGGAAAAGACGCCAAGAGCAGTGGCGCGTTTGCTTGGTTTGGACCTTTCCCTGGCGCATGAGCAAACGTTTGATACCGTGATCGTCGGCGGAGGACCCGGTGGGATCGCAGCGGCAGTCTATGCGGGCGCAGAAGGTTTGCGTGGATTGGTGATCGAGAACGAAGTGATTGGCGGGCAGGCCGGCTCATCCTCGCGCATAGAAAACTACATGGGATTTCCGACCGGCATATCTGGTGGAGACCTATGCTGGCGCGGGCAGATTCAGGCAATGCGCCTTGGGACACAGTTCATCATGCCACGCGCGGTGGAAAAAGTGACGAAATTATCCGAAGAAGACCCGGACGTGAATGGGGAAACCGGTATCTGGGATCTTCTCTTGGATGATGGGGAATGCGTCCGCACCCGTTCAATCATTGTTGCGACGGGGGTTCAGTATAGACGTCTGCCGATTGATCGGCTGGAAGTCTTTGAGGGGGCAGGCGTATACTACGCAGCGACCGATATCGAAGCGCGTTTTTGCCGGGGCAAGGAAACAATCATTGTTGGTGGTGGAAATTCGGCTGGTCAGGCTGCGATGTTCCTCGCGCGACAAACCAAGCACGTTCATATTCTGATCCGGCAGGACAACTTGCACGAAACGATGTCGGCTTATCTTTCTTCGCGGATCAAGCAAGATCCGAATATCACAGTACATCCTTACACTGAGGTTTGCGAACTACATGGTGATGAGACACTTGCTGAGGTTTCAGTTAAGAACAACAGTTCCGGCGAGGTCACCAAAATGGATGTGCACGGCCTTTTCATCATGATCGGCTCGGCACCAAACACTGGCTGGCTGGACGGTGTTGTGGAACTGAATGACAAGGGGTTTGTACCAACAGGCGAGGCTGTTGGGGGGAAATCGGATTATGAAACGTCGACAACCGGTATTTATGCAGTAGGAGACGTCAGGTTGGGTTCTGTCAAACGCGTGGCATCCAGCGTCGGTGAAGGTTCAGTTGTAATTTCGCATGTCTGGCAGCATGTAAACGGCGGCGAGACCCCGTAGAGTGAGATGCATTTTCGGTATCGGTGACGTAATCAGCAGAAAAAACTGATCACTCGTGTGGAGCGCCGCATAAACAGGAAGGGCGTACTGGAGACCTTTCGCACCTTAGTGCCGCCCAGAGTTTTCATATTTGCCACCTTGCGTCCGAATGAGATCGGGCTTTTCCAACTCGGAGCTAAAGTGCGGCGTTACGGCTTGTAGAAGTCTTGGGCGTACTTGAAGAACGTCTCGACAGCGGCGGTGTTGTAACAATTACCGTTGCCACTCATCGATACTTTGGCAATGGCTGTTTTGTTCCGCGTGTCGCTTATCCATCCTCGGTGCAGCAAAAGTCCGGTCTTGGTTCAAGCGCAATCGATCACCTCGAACGACCGGTTTGACGACTTGCGCCGCGCCGCAACAACACACGTGCCGCAGCCGCAAAACGATGCTGCGCCAGCGAAGGTCGAGAATCCAAGGTCGGGTTTGTCCCGCTTACCGGTCATTTGCGAATGAGCTCGCCTTCATCGCGTCTATGCTCTGCACATCATCCTCGCCGATCGGACCGGCGAGGCTTGCGACCCGTACCCAGGCGGTTCCGGCGGTGACGATCCCGCCGATGATGGCGAAGGCGAGCGTCCAGCCTTCGGAAGCGCCGCCGATCTCCGATAGCCCCGTGATCGCAGAGAACCCGGCCACACCTGCGGGTGCGGCGAATAGCGCGCCGATGGCGAGGCGGATAGGGATGGACTGGACCTTGGCGAAGATGATCTGGCCGATCAGATAGGTGAAGACGGCGGCGAACATACCAGCAACCAATGCCGCGATCACGCCCGCTTCGGTGTCATAGACATACATCCCGACGCTCACCCCGACGAAGGCGGGCAGCGCATAGACGGCCAATGCGAACAGCACCCAGACGATGAAGCCGAGGCCGATGACACTCAGGAAGGCTGATACGAACATGGGCGGTCTCCTCTCAGGGGCTGCGCCTCCACCACCGCCACGGCACTGGTAGAGCATAGCACATCGGCGGTGTTCACGGAATATTCCCGCTGAGCGCAACGCGATGCGATCTGCGCATCACGGGTCATGACGACCCGCCGTTCTTCGTGCGGAAATCATAAAGCGGGATGCCGAGCACCTTGGCCTTGTCGGCAAGATTGTCCGTGATGCCGGAGCCCGGGAAGACGATCAGACCGATCGGCAGCGTCTCCAAGAGTAGATCGTTGCGCTTGAACGGTGCGGCCTTGCCGTGGCGGGTCCAGTCCGGCTTGAAGACGATCTGCTGGCATTTGCCATTGTCGGCCCAGCAGGCCGCGATGCGTTCCGCACCTTTGGGTGATCCGCCATGCAGGAGCACCATGTCGTCATGCTTGGCGCGCACCTTGTCGAGGGCAGCCCAGATGCCTGCCGTATCGCTCACGTCCTGCCCGCCGGTGAAGGCAATCTTTGTTCCCGTTGGGATGAGTGGTTCGAGTTCGGTCTTGCGCTTGGTGTCGAGGTAGTCGCGGCTGTCGATCATGGCGGCGGTCATGTGCTTGCGATTGACGTGGCTGCCCGAGCGCGGATGCCAGGTCTGGCCGAGATGGGCCTCGAAGTGCTCGGCGGCGAGGTCGCGCATGCACTCATAGGCGTTGCGCTGTTCGGTGAGGGTTAGCCCTTCGGCGATGAGGCGTTCCAGCTCGACCGAACGGACCTCGGAGCCGTCCTGGCTGCGCTGCGCACGCCGCTGCGCCTGTTCGTTGTCGTCGAGCTTGCGGTCGATGCGGGTCGCTATGCGGTGGAAGACATTGGTGGCCGACCAGAGCAGGTCTTCGAGGTCGGGTTCGAGCCTTGTGTCGCCCAGAGCCACGACAAGCGCGTCGAAGATGTCGGCGATCGCGCCTTCGACGGTGCTGGCGTCTGGCAGCGGCCGCGGATCGGGCTCGTCGGCAAAGGGTCGGTGTCCGAAGAGTTGCAACTCTTCGAGGACGAGCGCTGTGGCGGATCGGGTGTCGGGTTCGTGCTGGGTCATGGGCGTTTTGCCTCCTTGCCGCTGACCGCGCCTCGCGCGGCCTTCATGGGCGACGGAAAGCGGGGCGCGACCGGGCCTGCACCGACGCAATTCCCCACGAAGTGGTGCTTCGCGGGGACCCCATGGTTGCGTCGGCCGGAGCGTCAGCGGAGGATGGCGAAGGCGGCGCCGTTTTGGATCGCGATGCAAAGCCGAGCTTCGCTCGGCGGCGGAAAACGGTGTCGCCGCAGCCATTGCGGGACAGGGCGGGTTCCGCTCCGGCTCGCCCCTCTCGGGAAGGCCGTCGGGCGCGGCTCTGTTGCGTGAGGTTCATTCCGCCTGTCCGGCGGACGAGACCGGTTCTCTGCTTCAGTCGGTCTCGGCTGCGAGCAAATTCGGAACATCGACCGGCAAGAGCTGGGGACGCAAATGGCTGCGCATCTCGTCGATGCCGCGTCTCCGGAGATCGCCGTTGAAATCGTCCAGCATCGGACGCAATGGCACGAGGTGCAGGTCACTGTCCTCCAAGCGATGGATCAGTGTGCCGAACGCCGCCTGTCCGGCATCGTCATTATCGATGGCGACGTAGAGGCGCCGCACATCTGCGGGTGGATCGAACGCTGCGAGATGATTGCCGGACAGCGCCGCTGCAATCGGAAGACCGGCAAGTGCCAGCCTGACCGAGAGCATCGTCTCCAAACCTTCGCCGACGGCGAGGATTTCGGGTTGTGATCCGATCCTGACGGCGTAGCCGAGCAGATTGCCCATCGCCTTGCGGTTGGGATCGAGCGGAGCTTTCTTGGCTGTTTGCGGGTCAAGCCAGGTTCGATGAACGCCGGTGAGGGTGCCGGTACTGTCGGTGACCTTCGCGAGCAATGCCGGCCAGGCTTCGGGCGGCTCGTTCGCGTCCGAGTCCTCTCGCCAATAGTAACAATTCGGATGGAAACGTAGGGCGCTCACGCTTCCGAGGCCTTCCAATCCTCGTGCAGAGAGATAGCGCTCCGCCAACGTCCTCGCGATCGGTCGACCCATCGCCCATAGGCGTCGGGCCGCTTCGGGTGATCCTTGCGGAGCCGGTTCTTGTCGCTGTCGCGCAGGCGGTTCGGGACGTGGACGGCTCAAAAAGCGTCGTGCCTCTTCGAGCGTGTCGCGCAGCGTCGAGAGGTTGAGATTGGCCGCGATGAGATCCAGCAGATCGCCGTGTTTGCCCGTGGCGGCGTCGGTCCATTTGCCCGCCGCACCCTTGCCGCGGGTCGGCCCGGTGAGCCGGACATAGAGGCTGCTACCAGGAGTGTTATCGACATCGCCGACGACCCAGTAGTTGCCGTGCTTGCGTCCATTGAAGAGGTATTTGCGACACACAGCCTCGGCCTTGCGGCTGAGCTTCTGTGATAGGTCTGCGGCGGGGCTGTCCATAGCGGTCTCCTGAATGATGCGCAGAAAAAAGGGCCTGCCGCGTCCGACAGGCCCCAGGTCGAGGGAGTTAGGGGGAAGGTCTCCCTCGGTTGGTGGTCGCTTGCCTGTGGGTGGCGAAGGCGGCGACAGTCAGATCATCGCGCTATGTTGCTGGATCGACCATCGACCGTGCGCCGCCCTTCACCTGCCTTTGCGCGATCACTCCGCGGCTTCGAGAACCGCGGGATCGTCTGCGCCTTCTTCAACGGGTTCCGGCTCGGCATCGCCCTCGTCGATGATCTCGAACTCCGGCTCGTCAGGTGCATCCGCCAGCGGAGCCGTGCGCAGCGGCTGCGGGAGCCAACCCGTGCCCGCTAGCAGTTCTTCCGCTGCTTCGACCATGTCGGGCTTCTTGAACCCGGCGATCCGGTCGGCGTCCTTGTCGCCGTTCGCCTCGCGCACGGCGGCGAGGATCTGCGCCTTGGTAACGCGGCCAAGGTAGCTGTTCGCCGTCGGTGTCCAGCCCGCCTTCATCATGTCGAGACCCAGCGTCGATGCGAGGATATTGGCATGCGCGATTTGGCGCGGCTTGCGATAGTGCGGCTCCTGCACGGCGTTCACGGTCATTGCCACACAATGGGCGAAGAGCGCGTCGCGGCTGTCCGAGTCCCATTCCACCAAGGCGGCCCAGAGGTCCTCGGCCGCCTTCGGCAGATTGGCCGCCCAGGTCTCGTGGCGCTTGTCGATGGACTGCGCGTAGGCGGTGTCGCCGAGACCCGGTGCCTGCGCGCCGAAGTGCATCGATTTGGGCGTGATCTCGACGCAGCTGTCCTGGCCGTAGTGGTAGAAGAGCTGCAGGACCATCGCATGCAGGCAGGCGAGCATCGCCAGCTGCGGATCGCCCGCGAGCGCGTCCCGCAGCGCCATCGTGCGATGGACGGTCAGTTCGCAGATGAGTCGGTCCGACAGCGGTTTGGTGCCATCGTCATCCTCTTCCTCGTCCTGATCCGTCGCCACATCGGATTCGTCAGCGATTGCATCATCCGTATCGGGATCGACGTGCTTGCCGTCGTGATTGTCGGTTTCTTCGACTGCCGGCTCGTCTTCTGGCCGCACATAGCCACGTTCGACGCGAAGGCCCCCGGAGCCGTCGATACTGACGAAAGCGCCCGCAATGGCGTAGTGCTCCGCTTCGAACCGGATCGGACGGTTCTGGAGCGCCTCCATTGCGGTCTCGATTTGGCCCAGCCGTTCGTCAAAGTCTTCGGGGAGTTCATCCGCCTCGGCGTAGTCATCTTCGAGTTTGTCGTACTCGGCCTTAAGCGCCTCGTAGGTCTTCTCTTCCTCCTCGCTCATCGGTTCGGCCTCGCCGCGAATGCGCCGCAGGTCGTAGGTGTGGCCATAGGGGAAGTCGATGCCGACCTCGATCCAGTGCCAGCCTTCGGCGCGGATGGCCTCCGCTTCCTCGTTCAGCTTCTCGGTGACCATGGTCTCGAGCAGGGCCGCATCTTGCAGCCAGCCGCCATCGTCGGTTTGGAACAGATCGCGCAGCACTTCACTGCCCGCTTCGACATAGTTGTCGAGGCCCACGAATTGCGCCCGCCGGTCGGAGGCGCGCACGGCGCCTTCGGTCAGCATGCGGCGGATTTCGTAGGGCTGCTTCGAATAGTGCTGCTTGAGCGCGTCCCAGACCTGTTCCTGGCGCTCATGGTCGGGATTGACCGTGAAGGCCATGAGTTGGTCGAGGGTCATCTCCTCCTCCGCATAGGCGTCGAGCAGTGTCGCCGAGACGGCGGCCAGCTTGAGGCGCTGCTTGACCACGCCCACCGAGACGAAGAAGGCCGCGGCGATCTCCTCCTCGGACTTGCCCTTCTCGCGCATCGCCTGGAAGGCGCGAAACTGGTCGAGCGGATGCAACGGCGCGCGCTGCATGTTCTCTGCAAGGCTGTCCTCCTCGGCGAGGCCGTCGGTGCGCACGATGCACGGTACGGGCGCGGTCTTGTTGAGTCGGCGCTGTTTGACGAGCAGTTCGAGCGCACGGTAGCGGCGGCCGCCAGCCGGGATCTCGAACATCCCGGTTTCTGCACCATCATTATCGATGACAGGCCGGACCGTGATCGAGGACAGGAGCGTGCGCCGGGCGATGTCCTCGGCGAGCTCGTCGATCGAGACACCGGCTTTGACCTTTCGGACATTGGACTGGCTCAGCACGAGCTTGTTGAAGGGGATGTCGCGCGAGGCGCTGAGGGTGATCTTCTGAGACTTCGTCATGGGATTTCTCCGCGACGGGCGGTCGCGAGACTCTCTCTGACCTCCAGACCCGTCACGAAAATCCCGGCCCACCTCTTCCTCTGAGGAAGCGATGGACCGTGGACGGACGGCTGAGACCGAAGCGGAACGACGACGCCTAGGCGGCGGCCTCCAGCAGCTTCTTGGCGCGGGTCTCCATGATGAGCCGCGCATCCTGCTGCGGCTTCGACCGCGCGACGGCGGTGATGCCCTGCACGAAGTCGAACACGCTCTCGGGCGGTCGGCCTTCTTCAGCAAGAACCGTCGTGACGATCTTGCCGGTCTCGGCCTTCGAGAAGCCGCGTTTGCGCAGGAAGTCGGTGCGGTCCTCGTCGCTGCGTGCGACGATCCGCTCGCGTGCGGACCGGATGCCCTGAATGAAGGGTTGCGGTGAAGAGTCGGCGAAATTCGCCAGCGCTGGTGCTGCCTCGTGCGCGAAGCGGTTCGCAGCGTATTTGGAATGCCGGATCGTGATCTCCTGGAAGTCCTCCACGCCCCAGAGATTGCGGTTCTGGCAGACGGCGCGGAGATAGAAACTCGCGATGCCGAGCGTCTTGGCCCCGACCTCGGAGTTCCAGCAATAGAAGCCTCGGAAGAAGAGATCGGGGGAGCCGTCCGGCAGCGTGCCTGCTTCGATCGGGTTCCTGTCGTCGACCAGGAAGAGGAAGACGTCGCGATCGGAAGCGTAGAGCGTGGTGGTGTCCTTGGTGACGTCGACCATCGGGTTGTAGACACCGGTCGACCAATCGAGCACGCCCGGCACCTTCCAGCGGGTGTCCCCGACGCCATCGCCCGCGATCCGCTGCACGGCGGAGACCAGTTCGTGGTCGTAGATGCGGCCATAGTCCGGGCCGGTGACGGCGCGCAGTTCCGTGCGCCCATCCGCGACCTCCATCGTCTTCACCTGCTCGGCGCGGTGGTTGGTGAGGCCGTATTGCAGGTTGATGCCGGCGAGCGGAGCCGGGAGCTGGCGCAGATAGGCCGCTGGGGCGCCGACGAGGCTCGCAAGCTGGCCGAAGCTCCAATGGGTTGGCGCGACCGGCGCGTCCGCATCCGCCAAGACGAGCGCCAGCTTCTCGGGATCATCGCGATGAGCCTCGACCCGGATCGTGGCGCTCTCGACCGTCCGTGTCTGGCTCCGCTCAGCGCGGCCTTTCACTGACGCGTAGAGCTCCGAGAGGGAGAGATACTTCTCGTCGTCGGGCCGTGAAAACCATTCGGACGACACGCGCCCATTGTGCCCGCCGCGGGACACATCCACCTTGTAGCCGCCGCTCTCGGGGCGGCCGTTCATGATCTCTATCGCTGTCATGGCTGATCTCCAGGACGGGCGGTCCGAGAGCCTCTCTCTCGACCTCCAAACCCGTCACGGCGACAGCCGCACCACTCTCACTCTACGGGGGCGTTGCGGGGCCTCCCCGCAGAAGGGGTCGGACGAGACTACAGGCTCGGCCGCAGGGGAAGGCTTTCCCCTCTTGGACTACGGGTATCTCTCGAAATCGTGGAACCGCCTGTCAGACTGATTCCGGACCGGCAATCCTCTCGACACCAACCTTGCCGATCAGATCATCGACATAAGAGAGACGGGTCCCTCGGCTTCTGCAGGAGGTGAAAAACACGCGTTGCATAGCGCGCGTGAAAGCCACGAAAAACGCCCGCATTTCTTCGCTGTCCTCCGGCTCGAACGCCCACCAAGTCTTGCTGTCGAGCCCGAAAAAGATGACGGTGTGAAACTCCAACCCTTTGCTTTTGTGAATGCTCATAAGCGGAACCTGACCAACGCCATCGAAGTTGTTGGCGACACCCGCCCAATCAGTTTCGCCCTTTGCGGACTCTTTCAGCAAGCATGTCAGTCCGTCACGAGCACGACGATAGTCCTTGTCACGGCGATAGGACGGGACAGTGGCTCGCAGTTCGGTCTCGCCAATAAACTCTAGGATCGATTGGACGAGGGTTGAGCATGATGCGTCGGACGGCGCATTTGCCGCCATATAGTCCCGCAACTCAGCGAGCTTGGCTCCAAGTTGGTCTTGTAAAGCCTCCTGATCGGCCTCGCTGTCTGGGTCCAAACCCCAAATGATGGACAGTCGCTCGGCGCTCGCGTGCCAGTCCTCGGGGGCTTTTTGGAACGCGCCAAGTCGGGTCAGCGCCATTACGCACTGTGTAACATCCTCGGTGAGAACTTCTTGAATTGCGATACTGGCGCCCTCGGGATTGCGGGCGATGTTTCGAAGACGCACTCCATGTGACGCGAGTGATGGTCCGAGTTCGTCCTCAAGCTCATAGGGTTTGAAACGGACCAGGACGGCGCAGTCTTCAGGGGCCATCTCACCGGAATCAATAGCGGTGGCGATCCAGTTCGCGACGCCGCCACACTCTGACGCTCGATCATCATACGCCCAGATTGCGCAGACGTCGCCGTCGACATCCTTGACGCGCTTGGCCTCGGGTTTCGCAGAGGCGGCTTCGAGCGATACCGCGATTGCATGCTGAATCTCCACCAGTTCTGGATGAGAGCGCCAATTCGAGATGAGCGTTTCCTGCTTGGCGCTGAAATCGGCCGCAAATGTCGTGAACGCATTCGGCATTGCGCCTGCCCAAACCATGATCCGCTGCTTGTTGTCTCCAACGGCCGTGAGGCGAGCGTCGCAGTTCAAGAACAAAAGTTTGAGTAAGCCATATTGACCAAAGGTGGTGTCTTGAAACTCGTCAAGAAAGACGAATGGATAGGTCGCTTGCAGGCCAGCAACCAGGCGCGGGTCATGCGACAGAACGAAGTCGACGAGCCGGTTGATCATCGGGAAGGTCAGCTGCGTCAGGTTCTCGTCTCGGTAATACTCAGTCCAAAATCGCGTGAGGACGTCCTTCCACTCTGGGTTCTTGGGGTTCAAGGTTGCGATCGGAAGCTTGCAGCGTGCAACGGCTTGTTCGAGCGTTTTGCCGGACAGATGCTGATACCCGTGCCGCGTCAGGAAATCGTTCCAATCCCGAAAACCGGGAAAGGCAATCTCGTAGTCAGGGGACGGCGTGTACGGAGCCGGGACAAGAGCGCCGAAGCGATCAACAAGGCCTTTTGAAAAGGCATCGAAGGTCAAAGAATCGAACCTGCCTGATAGTTCTGGCCCACAGCGTTGCCGCACGCGATCTTTGAGGTTCTTGGCCGCATCGCTCTTGAAACTGATAGCCAGAATTCTGTGCGGTGCGCGGCAAATGCCCGTGGACAGTAGGTAGTCTGCCTTCTGTGCGAGAAATTCGGTTTTCCCTGCGCCTGCGCTAGCTACGACACACAAATTGTGGTGGTTTTCGCGAATGGCGTGGAGCGCCGCGGGTTCAAGGGAGGCGACGCCCTTTGGTTTCCATTGTCCTGATTTGATGATCGCCATGCGTCAGCCGAGATGCTTCTCGATCCGGTCAAGCAAAGCGTTAAGCTCTTCCGGCGGTGATTTCAGATCTTTCCTCTTGAGACGCTTCAATGCGGTCAGATGCGCGACTGGTTTGCTCTTTGATAGGAAGAGATAGGGATACCAACGAAAAAGATCGTTCCAAGACTCGTCATAGTAGTCGGGATGATCAGTTTTTTTGAGCGTGGTTTTCTTTCGCTTTACGGCAACATCTTCGGATTTTCCCGGTCCGTGGCCCCCAGGTGTGGGCTGCGCATAGACATCATGAAATTTCCAAAGCATCGAAAAATCGATGTCGATCGGTTCTGAGAAGAAGACGTTGCGTGCCCTAAGCGTTTCCAGCCAAAACCTACCTTTAGTTTTGCCGGCCTTGTCGTCGTATTCGATGTCGATATCGTCATCAGTTAATTCATCAATGTCGTCCGGATTGATCTCGCCGCTTGCAACATGTTTGCAGTCACTGAACTCGACCCCGAACCCGAGCAGCTTTTCGACAATGCTGCGAATCGCGGCAGCGCCGCCATGCTGTCGCCCGTAATCAAGATCGAGCAAAGTGATGTGTGGGATGGAAAGGTCTTTGAGCAAACGCCAGAAATGTTCGACATGGCGCCCACCCAAGGGAACGATCGGACAGAAGGCCTTGTCGAGATGAAGGCCGCGCGCTGCAGCAAGTTTCGGCAACACAATCTGCTCGGAGTCGCCTTCGCCGAGCACGACGAGCTTCGCGAAGTAAAGCTCCGGATACGCCCGCACGGCTTGCCGTAAATACTTGCCGGCTTCTTCGGTCGCAGGCGGCAGTGTGAGTGCTCTGATCGAGCTTTGTCCGGTCTTCGTGTCGAGGCGGCAATAGCGAAGCGTTTCAGGCTTTACGCGGGATAGGATCGACGCGCTGTGGCTGGACAGCATGACCTGCGCCGTATCCATCTCGGCGATGTCCTCGCAAAGGTCCATGATGCGGGACAGGAAAAACGGCGAGAGCGAGTTTTCCGGTTCTTCGATCAGGAGCAGTGTTAGAGGAACGTGTTTTAGCTGCGTGTGCTCAAAGGGCGACTTTTCATCAGAAAGGCCCAAGGCGTCCTGTTCGATCTCGAGCAGAGCCGCTGTCAGAGCGATCTGGAACAATGATTTCTGTCCATCGCTTAGCCGCTCAAGCGGGCGGTCTGCACCGGATGCGTCCGGCGTGAATTTCACATCAGCATGCCGAATAATTGCTTCGAAGCGATCCTCGGTGAGTTTCAGGATTGGCTGGGTGTGCGTTCCAGCTTCGTTGACCTGTCGCCATCGTTGGGACAACCGTTTGCTGATAAACTTCAAAGGCGGTTCCTTCTGAAACGCATCCTGAAGCTGTTCCGCGTTTTCTTCGGTTTTCTCTTGCAGCGCCTCTGACCAACGGGCGGCGCGCCAGAGACGCCCTCGGAGCAAGGCCTTCACCTGAGAGAGAGAGCCGCGATTGGCCGGGACATAGACAACTTGGATGGCGGATCGCTGAGCGGCAGTCAGCGGCTTGCAGGCGTCCCACTCATAGTCGTCGTCCGTGCGCGTGATCCATCGAATGCTGGATTCCACGACACCGTCGGGCGTCCCGTCGTCGACCCAAACAGCTTTCAGAACAATCCTTGCCTTCAGCGGATCATTGGGTCCACTGGCTGACATCTGCGTCCAGAATTCAGCAACAGCAGCGCCGGCCCCATCATCGTCAAGTTCCGGGAAAGAGAAGACCGCTTCCAGATGAAGTTCACACTCATTCTCAACATCGTCCGCGTCGACGGGGAGGTGAAAATCAGATTTTTCGATCTTTCGTGCTGAGCCGCCGAGCCCAAACAACCGGCTGAGCGCTTGGAAGACAGCCGTTTTTCCTGAGCCATTCGCGCCAATCATCGTCGCTACTGGATCGGTCATGTTCAGTGCAATTCCGTCCGGACCGAAGCACTGGAAATTTTTGACGATCAGTGTGTCTAGCTGCATGGTTTGAGTAGTCCTTCGGAGCACTGAGGCTTCTTGTCGAGTTAGGTTTTGGCGTTTGATCTATTACGCGAGCATCATGAGTGTTCCATGATACTCAAGCTTTAAAACCACCGCCTTGATCTTCCGACCACTATCCTTCTGCATCATACGCTGCCTTTAGGATCGTATACCAATCTCCGCGTTTCGCGCGGAGTTTGCTATATTGAACTTGCTTGCACTCCATTATCATATTAGAAAGTCGGCTGGTAGAGCGGATTTTGAAATATGATACCCGAGCGCATCACCAGTTTGGCAGGCTATGTTGAAGAGCTGGCGTCGAGCGGGCGGACCACCTTCACGCGCGAGGATGCGATGGCGGCTTTAGGGATTAGCCACGGAGCTTTCCTAGACGCAGCCGCGCGCCTGAAGAAGCGGGGTCATGTCTTCGCACCGCGCCGAGGTTTCTACGTCATCACGCCAACACGGTATCTAAAGTGGGGAGCGCCTCCGCCGAGCTGGTACATTGATGCCATGATGAAGGATGCGGGGCGGCCGTACTACGTGGCGCTCCTGAAGGCCGCAGAAATCCAAGGAGCGGCGCACCAGGCAGTCATGGAATTTCAGGTCGTTACGGACCGGCAATGGAAGCCTATTCGTGCCGGGCGTTCCAAGCTCACCTTTTACTTCCGCAAAGACATGGAAAGCATCGAACAGGGGGTTGAGCGAAGAAAGACTGATACCGGTTCAATGCGAATGTCGTCGCCAGCGCTAACGGCACTGGATCTGGTGCGCTATCCGCATGCGAGCGGCGGCATCAGCCATGCCGCGAGTGTGCTAAACGAGCTTGGCGCCCAGATTGATCCGACGCGTCTCGACGCGCTGGTGCCGAAATTCGAACGGTCGGTTGTCCAGCGCCTCGGTTACCTGCTCGACTTGTTGGGCCAAGAAGAGCTTGCAGCCTGTTTGGAGAGACACCTCCATAATGGCAATGTGCCATGGGTGGAGCTTGAGCCGCGCGAGGGTAGCGTCATTGCTGCCAGCGAAGAGCGGCAACGCAGCTCACGCTGGCACATCGTCGTCCGCCGTCCAATCGAGGTCGATGACCAATGATCCCTGAGACGAACATCACGGCTTGGAGCATTACGGCTCCATGGGCTGAACCGAGGCAGATCGAACAGGACCTGATCATCTCGCGCGCGCTGGTCGAGATCTTCAATCACGACCTCCTAAGTACCGAGCTGAGATTCCGCGGCGGCACTGCGCTCAATAAGGTCATCTTCCCGGAACCTTTGCGATACTCAGAAGACATCGATCTGGTACGGACGACCGCAGGCCCGATCGGCCCGCTTCTCGATGCAATGCGAGCGGTATTGGAGCCGTGGCTGGGACAAGCCAATTATGCCGCAAGTCCGGTCGCGCCGAAGCTGCGCTTTCGTGTGCCGGCCGAGGATGATCCCGACGCGCAGCTCCGGCTGAAGGTCGAGATCAATATCGCAGAGATCGAAGCGTTCGATCCGCCGGTCTCAATTCCTTACGCTGTCGAAAATCCATGGTTCACAGGTAAGACGACCATAGTGTCCTTCTCTCCCGAAGAACTATTGGCGACCAAGCTAAGGGCTTTGCTACAGCGCGATAAAGGGCGCGATCTTTTTGATCTTGACCATGCGCTCGATGCGCTTCCGGATATCAATCTCCACCGGGTCGTGGAGTTGTTCGTCCGATATCTCGGTCAACAGGGTCAGGCTATTTCGCGGGCGGAAGCTGAGCAGCGGATGCTGGCGAAGTTTGCTCGACCTGACCTGCTGGGTGATATTCGTGCATTGCTGACCCCTGACCGTGCGGATTCGCTGGATGCCGCTACCGGTCGAGCGGCGTTCCTTAGGGTATTCACAAATATGATCGCTCTGATTCCCGGGGATCGGTGGGCGCGTACTGATGAACTGGCTGAAACCTTGGGTTTGCCCGAAATCATTGGGGTGAGCTGATGTCCGTGCGTGTCTATGTTTACTTCGATAATGTATTGGGCAGGATATTATGAACCAAGCAGAGTTTGCGCGAATATTTTGCGAGCGCCCCGAAAGCTTCGCATGGTTCCTTGGGGCAGGCGCATCGCGCAATGCTAATCTTCCGACTGCGGAAGATATCGTCACAGACTTGAAGCGACGGTATTATTGCAGTGAAGAGAACCAAAACTTCTCGACAAAAGATCTACAGAACGACGCGGTAAGGGCGCAAATTGAAGGCTACTTGCGTTCACGCGGATTTCCAGAGCGCTGGTCTTCCGAGGAATACACGACGTATTTTGAGACGATTTTCGGCGAAGATCGCGAGCGTCAACGGAACTACATCTCGAGTATTCTGTCAGAAGACCGTGTCAGGTTAGCAGTAGGAAACCGCGTATTTGGCGCTTTGTTGGCGGGCGGATTGTGCCGCATGGCGCTCACGACCAATTTTGACCCGGTTGTCGAGAAGGCCGTTGCGGAAATATCTGGGAAGCCTTTGTCAGCCTATCACCTTGAGGGCGCTCACAACGTTGTATCGGCGCTCAACAACGAACAGTTCCCAATCTACTGTAAACTGCATGGAGACTTTCAATACGACAGCATCAAGAATCTGTCGTCAGATTTGGCAACGCAGAACACTCAGCTATCACAATGCATGACAATGGCTGGGGCGCGGTTTGGCTTTGTGGTCGCCGGATACTCGGGCCGAGACGAGAGCGTGATGGCTCTGTTCGACGCCATATTGAAAGCGCCAAACCCGTTTCCGCACGGACTCTATTGGATGAAGATGCGAGGCTCGACGCCGATTGACAGCGTCGCATCGCTAATGGAAGGCGCGAAGGCTGCCGGGGTTCGCGCTGAATTCGTGAACATTGAGACTTACGACACAGTTATGCTTCGGCTGTGGCGTAATCTTCCCAATCAGCCAGATAGCTTGGATGCGAAGGTACGCAAAGGTCGAGCGGGAACTGTTCAGATCGCGGTGCCGGAACCGAAGGGTACCAAGCCGCTTCTGCGGTTCAACGGTCTACCAGTGACCAAGGTCCCCACGACATGTGCCGAGGTAAAGTTGAAGACCACCTCAAGCTGGGAAGCGATTGCTGACCTCAAGCGACAGCCGGAAACGAGTGCGGTTCTCACCTTTGATGGCAAGGTCCTAGCCTGGGGTGGGCAGCAGGAAATAGAAGACACATTTGGTGCAGATTTCCTTGAGAAGAGTGAAATAACGTTCGATCCCGACTGGCGAGCGGGCTCACGGCTTCATATTAAGAACGTTCTCGAAGAGGGACTGGCGCGGGCGATCTGCCGGGTGCGGCCGCTCCTCCAGCGGCGGCATGGGTCGGGGGTCTCTTTGATCGTTGATCATAAAGCGCTGGATGTTGGCATCCTGGAGGATTTGCACCGCGAGACCGGGAAAGTGACCGGATCCGTGCCGGGTCTGTCCCTACCGGCTACTGAGGAGCATGAAGCAGTTCACCAACTTTACTTCGCTGAGGCGGTGCATATGTCGCTTGGCTATGCGGACAATCGGCTTTGGCTACTTCTGAAACCTGATGTCTGGATATGGCCAAGATTTGCGCGGCAGCATGCAACGAACTTTTTGGACAGGCGTAAGGCTGACCGACGCAATGACAAACATGATCGGTTGCTTTCGGCTTGGATCGGAATCTTATCGGACCATGCGGGCAGAGATGTCGAAGTGACCTTCTCGCCGTTTGACGGCGATACGGGATTTGCAAACCCAGTATTCGGATTGTCGACGCAGACAGGTTTTGCGATGAAGAGGGGCAGGACATGACTGATGCGCTTCCGGCATATTCAATCGCTCCAGAACCAGAGCTAATTTTTCATGGTGGAAGGACGGACCGGCATCCTCTGCGCGGTCTCATCAATCACGGCCCATTCAGTCTCAGATTCGGGGCACCTTCGGTGGTTCGGTTCGCTGTTGTTGCTCCACAAGCCGACTTAGCGCGGATCGATGGGTTGGTCCGGGAACTGGGCTCATCGGCGAAGCCGAAAGAGGCGCCGGCCTATTATCCTGAGTATCCAGGTTTCGAAGAGCTCATGCGCACGCCGATTGCTGATGTTGATGACGCGATGCGTTTTGCGCTGCCCGATGAGTTGGATCGGCTTGCGGCGGCGCGTGACAAGATGGGCTTGGCTCGGGCATTGCTGAACGAGGTGATAAAGCTTCGTGCAGTGCGTCATAGGTTCGATGTCGCCTTGGTGTACCTGCCGCGCGCCTGGAGTGATTGCTTTGAAGGCGAAAGCTTCAATCTGCACCACTTTATCAAGGCCTACTGCGCGCCAACTGGAATTCCGATCCAAATATTGAACCAAGATAGTTTCGATCGATCATGCAGGGCCAACGTGATGTGGGGTTTGTCTGTTGCCCTATTTGCCAAAGCCCGTGGCGAGCCGTGGAAACTTACCGGCCTTGATCCGCAGGAAGCCTTTATTGGCATCAGTTACGCAACACGTCGAAAAAAAGACGGCAGCGGTCAAGAATATACGACCTGTTGCAGTCAGGTGTTTGATCCTGACGGGACGGGATTTCAATTTGTGGCCTATGACGCCAAGGAGTTCACTGAGGATCGCCGTCACAATCCGTATCTTTCGTATTTCGAGATGCAGTCGGTTTTGGCGAAGAGCCTGAATGTCTATCAATCGGGCCATGTCGGTAGGAAGCCGAAGAAAATTACGATTCATAAGAACACCGAATTCAAAGAGGAGGAGATTGAAGCGGCGCTCGATAGCTTCAACGACGGAACGGAGGTCGAACTTGTACAGATTGTCCAATCCACTGATTGGACAGGTCTGCGATATACCTCTGGAAAGACGGCGCAGTACGGCAATCCGGCTGAGAAGCCCAAACCCTACAATTACCCCGTCGAACGCGGCACCTACGTGCCAGTCTCGTCATCTGAGGCACTTGCTTGGTCGCAAGGCAGTGTCCTAGGCGTCCAACTGCAAAATCCACGCTACAACGTCTACAAGGAGGGTGCCCTCAAACCGACGCCGTCGCCGCTCTTGCTGCGACGTTTCTCTGGAGATAGCGGTTGGCATGAAACTGTCAGCGGGATCCTCGCCCTGACCAAAATGGATTGGAACAACAACACCCTTTACAAGAAGCTTCCGGTAACGATGGTTTACTCGGGCCGCTTTGCAGAGATCATTCAGCAAAATCCGGAGCTCGTGGACCAAGTGTTTGATTTCCGGTGCTTCATGTGAAGGATATTTTGTCGGGCTATGCGCTCGATTGGGCAATGAATCTGGAAAGAGCTTCGCGCCGCGCAGTCCGATCAAGCGCATAGGCAGTTCGTTCAAATTGGGCACCGTCAAGCAGTCCTTGAATGTATCCAGCCACGGTGTCGGCCGCCATGATGAGCACGCTATCAAGGGAGTGGATATACTTGCTCGTGATCGAGTGGGTCGCATGACCGAGAAGCGTGGCGATCGTGCTCTCGGTGAATCCTAGGTCGTTCGCGATGCTCGCAAAGCTGTGTCTCAGAACGTGTGCGGTGAGGTCCGAAAGCTCGGAGTCACCGAACACTTTTCGCCATTGCCTGGGCAGACCGCCATAGGTGTTCGCCCCGCGCTTGCCCGGAAAGACGAATTCGCTCGTCGCCGTCTCGCGAAGCGCCTCCAGTAACTCGATGGCTGGCAGCCCAATCGGTCGGATCGAAGCTCCTTCTTTCGAGTCCTCCAAGCGCAGGCAGCTGTTCTCGAAATCCACTTCGCTCCATTTCAGCGAGATGACTTCACCACGGCGACAGCCGGTTAAAGACAAGAGGCGGGTGATGCCGACAGTCCATGCCAGGTCGGCGTCTTCTTCCGCTATCTTCAGCATACGTCCAAGCTCGCGAAACTCGTCCTCGCTCAACCTGCGATCTCGTACTTGATCCTTGGGCTTCCTTATTCCGTGAGCAACATTGTGTTCGATGATTCCCATGCTGATGGCATAGGTGAGCATCGAGCCGGTGAGGCCTACACATTTGCTGGCCGTGCCTCGGCCGCCGCGCAGGATGGATCTACCCCGCTTCTTTGTTTTCTTCACCGCCTTCGTTTTCCCGGCGATGACGTCGTTCATCATTTTCGTCACATCGGCCTTTGTCAGATCCTGGACACGGCGTTGTCCGATCAAGGGTATGATGTGGCCCCGCAACTGGCCCTTGTTCACGTAGATCGTTGATGGTCGCTTTGGGCGACCGCCTTTGCCCATGATGAGGCCAGCGTCCATCGCCTCGATATAGCGGTCGGCAAGCTCACTGACCGTCATCGCGTTGCGGTCAGCCTGCCTGGCTTCGGCTGGGTTCTCGCCTTGTGCGATCTTGCCGAGTTGAACTCTTGCTTCCTTCCGCGCCGTGTCCGGCGTCCAGATACCATGAAGGCCGATACTGTAACGACGCGATCGACCGGCAGCCCGGTATTGAAGAACGTAGCTGCGTTTTCCTGACTTGAATACGCGTAGCCCGAACCCGGGCAGTTCGTCGTCCCAGATGACGTAGTCTTTTTGTCTGACTTCGGCGGCGTCGACGACGCGCTTGGTGAGTTTTGGCATGAGAAGTCGTACCTTTCCGGTCGGTCCCGCGTAAGCACTGCGTAAGCAGTAGGGCGGAAATCGCGACCTGCGTTTGGATAGAGACTTCGGCGGAGCGCTTTAGAAAAACAATGTTTTTCAACGCTTTATCGTATAAAGACGTGCTCTATCGCATGTTTCGGAAAGGTCGTAGTAGCGCCTCCGAAGGCAGAGGCCAGAGGTTCGAATCCTCTTGGGACCGCCATTTTCCTAC
>CAKZXZ010000177.1 GCA_937883775.1 uncultured Paracoccaceae bacterium | reverse complement strand
AGGGCAGCGATCCATCCATGATGGAGCTTTTTCTGGGCGAATACGGGTTGTCGACAGATGAAGGCGTTGCCCTGATGTGTCTGGCCGAGGCCCTTTTACGGGTGCCGGATGGTGACACCATGGATGCGCTGATCGAGGACAAGATCGCGCCCAGCCACTGGGATGCACATCTGGGCAAGTCGCATAGCAGTCTGGTGAATGCGTCGACCTGGGCGCTGTTCATGACTGGCAAAGTCCTCAAAGACGGGCATCAAAGCGATGTGGCGCGCGTGCTGCACGGAGCGATCAAACGGTTGGGAGAGCCGGTCATCCGCCAAGCCGTAACCCGCGTGATGAAAGAGCTGGGTCGACAGTTTGTTTTGGGGGAAACCATTGAAAAAGCGGTAAAACGTGCAAAGGAGCTTGAGGCGCAGGGCTTTAGCTATTCGTATGACATGCTTGGCGAGGCTGCGCGGACGGATGCAGATGCGCGACGCTATCATCTGGCATATTCGGATGCGATCGGGGTCTTGGCCAAGCACGCCAAATCCGATGATATCCGCGCAAACCCTGGCATCTCGATCAAGCTGTCGGCGCTGCACCCACGCTACGAGACGCTCCAGAAAGAGCGGGTCATGGATGAGCTTTTGCCACGGGCACGCGCGCTTTGCGTGCTTGCGAAATCTGCAGGCATCGGTCTGAACATTGATGCGGAAGAAGCCGGGCGGTTGGACCTGTCACTAGACGTGATCGAGGCGCTTTTGTCTGAGCCGACGCTGAAAGGCTGGGACGGCTTTGGCGTTGTCGTGCAGGCTTACGGTCTGCGCGCGCCTCATGTTCTGGACTGGCTTTATGCATTGGCCACGCGGCTGGATCGCAAGATCATGGTGCGGCTTGTGAAGGGCGCCTACTGGGACACCGAGATCAAGCATGCACAGGTCGAAGGGCATGGTGGATTTCCTGTCTTTACGCAGAAAGCGGCGACCGATGTCAGCTATATATGCTGTGCCAAAAAGCTGCTTGGCATGACCGATCGTATCTATCCGCAGTTCGCGACACATAATGCGCACACCGTGGCCGCTGTTTTGGAAATGGCTGTGGATTCACAGCTTTATGAGTTTCAGCGACTGCATGGGATGGGCGAAGCCTTGCATGACACAGTGCTGAAGCAGGCCGGAACGCGGTGTCGGATCTATGCGCCGGTGGGGGCGCATAAAGACTTGCTGGCCTATCTGGTGCGACGCTTGCTTGAGAACGGGGCAAACAGTTCATTCGTGAACCAGATCGTCGACGAAGACGTGCCCGCAGCCGAGGTTGCAGCTGATCCGTTTGCGGCGGTTGAGGCTCTTTTGCCCGATGTTGCGCATCCGAAAGTGCGTCTTCCGAACGCGCTTTTTGGGGAGCGTCGAAATTCGACCGGATGGGATCTTGAAGACCCCGCCACGGTGGACGCTCTACGCGAGGGCATGAAGGCTCATCCGGGGCCATGGGGTTGTGGCGATATCGCCGTCACAAACCCCGCGACGGGAGAGGTGATCGGTCATACGCGGTTCCATTCTGCTGCCGATGCAAAGGCCGCATGTGCGCGCGCCGCGGATTGGTCACATGCAAGCGCATCGACGCGTGCGACGGTGTTGCGCAAGGCTGCGGATCTTTATGAAGCCAACGCAGACGAGATTTTTGCGCGCCTGGCGCGAGAGGCGGGGAAGACGCTGAACGATTGTATCGGAGAGCTTCGTGAAGCCGTTGATTTCTTGAGGTTCTATGCAGCTGAAGCCGAGCGTATACAGCCCTCGCCTGTCGGGGTTTTTACCTGCATTTCGCCGTGGAACTTTCCTTTGGCGATCTTCACCGGTCAGATCGCAGCAGCTTTGGCAGCGGGCAACGGTGTTTTGGCCAAACCTGCCGAGACCACGCCGTTAATTGCTGAATTTGCAGTGTCGCTCTTGCATAAAGCGGGTGTGCCAGAGGCCTGTCTGATCTTGCTGCCGGGCACCGGTGCCGAGGTGGGGACAGTCCTGACAGGTCATCCCGCCGTGGGCGGTGTTTGCTTTACGGGATCAACCGCGACAGCGCAGCGGATCAACCGGGTGATGGCAGAACATCTGCCCGCCCACGCCCCTTTGATCGCCGAGACAGGCGGCCTGAACGCGATGATCGTCGACAGCACCGCCCTGCCTGAGCAGGCGGTGGGCGATATTATCGCCTCGGCGTTTCAGTCAGCCGGGCAACGCTGCAGCGCGCTGCGCGTGCTCTATCTGCAAGAGGACATCGCAGAGGACTTTTTGAGCATGCTTTACGGCGCAATGGACGCGCTTACCGTCGGTGATCCAACTGATTTCAGGACCGATATCGGACCCGTCATTGACGCCGCTGCAAAGGCCAGGATTGACGGACATATCGCGGCAGGGCAGGTGCTTAAGCAAATCGCGGCGCCCGCCGAGGGCACTTTTGTCGGGCCGACTGTTCTGAAAGTGGCCGGCATCGGGGACCTGAGTGAAGAGATTTTCGGCCCCGTTTTGCATGTTGCAACCTTCAGGGCGTCGGATTTGATGCAAGTGGTCGCGGATATCAATGCAACGGGCTATGGCCTGACCTTTGGGATGCACAGCCGCATTGATGACCGTGTCGCGGATGTTGTCGCCGCGGTTGAGGCGGGAAACATCTATGTGAACAGGAACCAGATTGGTGCCGTTGTCGGCTCGCAACCCTTTGGTGGCGAGGGGCTTAGCGGAACAGGGCCAAAGGCAGGTGGTCCGCGCTACCTGCACCGCTTTACCGCACAGAAGGTTGTGCAGGCAGACGGGCGGGGACCGGCGATGACAGGTGCTGAAATTGCACAGGCCTTTGCCGCCCAAGAGATCCGTCAAAACGCGCTTGAGACGTGCGATTTGCCCGGACCAACAGGCGAAGCCAATCGGTGGAGCGTGCTGCCGCGGGGCCGTATCCTATGCATTGGTGGGCTTGCCCAAGAGCATGCACAGGCTGCACGTGCATTGGGATGTGCAGCGGTCGCCGCTGAATGCGCGCCTGCGGATCTTGCGCAAGTCGCGGCAGAGGCGGTCGTTTATTCCGGTGGTGATCCCAAACCCTATCGCAAAGCCTTGGCAGCTCAGGACGGGCCGTTGGTCTTGTTTTTGCAGACGGCGGATTTCGAGCGTTGGGTGCTGAAAGAACGCCATGTTTGCGTTGATACGACAGCGGCAGGTGGCAATGCCGATTTGCTGGCGGGTGCCGGGTAGTCCAACGAAAAAGGCCGCGCCGGGGTGGCGCGGCCCTTTAAGATGGTTTGAACCCGGTCAGATGTTCACGTTGACATCTGGGTCAACGATCAGCGTGCCGTCATTGCCAAGCGAATAAATCTCGTAGGCTTTGCCGTCGATCGTTTCGGTCTGGTTGGTGTTTTGCGCGCCGATTGCCGTGACCTCGTTATTGGTGTCGCCATGCACGACCAACGTGTTCGAGAATTGCGACAGATCCAGCAGGTCTTGCTCGGTAATGGTGAGATCGCTGTTTTCTGCGAAACTCAGATCAATCGAGGCAATATCGAACCCGTCCAGACCGGTACTGGCAAGGTCGACCGCATTGGCCGAACCATCCTCCGTCAGCACCAGCGTCGCGGCTTCATTGCCCGCGCCGTCTGTTGATTGCACCACAAGATGCGTTCCGTCCGGAACGGGTGTGCCGAAAGTAAAACTTTCGACGTTGCCGTTGCTGCCGTTTGTCGCCGTAATCCCCAGATCTGTCACCGTGCCATCGCTTGCGACGGATTGAATTGACGTGATCCCCTCGTCAGAGGTGACGCCCAGGCCGAACGTGTCGTCCTGGCCTTGCATACGGAAAACAATCTCTGGCACGCCGGGCACAGCTGTATCGATACTGACGACCTCGGTCACGCTGTCGATGTTGTCGTTGCGATCCATCGTGCGGACAGTCACGTTGACGTTGCCGTCTGGGATGTTCCCGATTCCGTTGTTGAAATCGAGCGCCCAATTGCCGTTGTTATCGACCTGGGCCAACTGCGGCGCCATGGTGCCAAAGGTCACTTCAACCCATTGCGCGCCCGGCTCGGTCGTGCCGTTCAGCGTAAAGCCGTTCGTGATGTCAGAGGCGTTAAGCACGTTGTCGCCTGTCACATCCGCAATGCTGAGGTTGCGTACGATTGTGTCAATCTCGACAGTGCCGCTGTTGGTGGCGATGTTGCCTGCAGAATCCGTGGCTGTCACCGAAACAGGGACATTGCGCTCACCCGAAGGAACCTCGTTCGCGCTGTAACTTGCAGACCAGTTACCGAACTGGTCGGCGCCGACCGTTTTGACAACTCCGTTAAAGTCTACGCGCACCTGTGCGTTTGGATCGGTGGTGCCGGTCAAGGTGACACCGTCTGCGGCTTCGTTGAAGTTCACGATACCGTTGCCTTCCAGCGTGGCCGTGTTGACGTCAACCTCAAGCTCGGTGTCGATCCGCAATGTCTGCGAGGTCGTGGCCGTGTTACCAGCCGCATCGGTCGCAATCACGCTGACATTGGCGTCATATTCGCCATCCGGGATTTCGACTGCTGCGAAAGTCGCAGACCAGTTGCCTGCGTTATCGGCTTGGATGTTGCGGGTGACCTGATTTCCACTGTTATCAGTGAATGTCACCGCAACCTGATTGTTCGGCTGTGTCGCGCCTGTCACCGTAATCCCGTTTGAATCACGCTCGGCCTCGTTGATGACGGTGCCTTCGCCAAGAGCGCCCGGCACCATCGAGACATTTGTGACCGTGTCGATCACGATCGCGCCGGTGTTTGACGTCGTGTTTCCGTAAGGATCCGTGATGTCGACCGTCACAGTGCGGGTGTATTCACCCCCCGGCAGTTCCGTTGTTGTGAACGTGTGGCTCCAGCTGCCATTCCCATCGACGGGGACATTGACCGGCGGCAGGCCTTGCACTGTCACCGTCACGGTTCCGTTGGCATCGCCTGTGCCCGAGAGCGTTGTGCCATCTGCATGGCTTGCGCCATTAACGACATTGCCGAGGCCAGCGGCAGCACCGTCGACCATTGTGATGTTAACGGCCGTTTCGGTATCAATCAGGATCTGATCGGTCACGCTGGCCGTGTTGCCTGCGGCATCGGTTGCCGTGATCGTGATATCGCGGGTGTATTCACCGGTCGGAATGTCTGCAGCAGGAAAGACGACGTCCCAATCCCCATTGGCATCAACCGTGGTTGTTTGCGTCACCGTCTGACCATTATGGCCTTCGGTTTCGACTGTGATGCTTGCGCCGACTTCGCCTTTACCTGCAATTTCCACACCGTCAGAGTGGTTTACGCGGTTGAACGCATCGCCATTTCCCACGGTGCCTTCTTCAACGCTAACGGTTGGGGGTGTGGTATCTGCCGTGCCGCCAGACCCGCCAGGAGGCGTTTTGTCGTCATCATCGTCGCCATCATCATCGTCGTCATCATCACCGCCGCCGCCAAGGCCCGCACCGACCAAGGCCGTACCGGCCAGTGCCGCGCCACCAACGCCTGCAGCGCCACCTGCAGCGCCAAGTCCGCCCAGCAGGCCAGTGGCCAACATCGTCGATTCAACGCCGTCATCTACCATCTCATCGGCAACCACGACCGAGTCCAGTTCAGCGCCATCCGTGTAGAACAGCGCGTCGTTGGGGCTCCATTTTCCGAAAAGCTCTGCGGTTTGGTAAACCGGTTCGATGCTGTCACCGAACTGTTGCAACTCAACCGGCGTCAAAAGGCCATCTGCGCTGAGGAACAGATCGTTGGCGTCCATCTGTCCGCCGTAAAAATAGCTCTCAAGGGTAATCGTGCGGCCATCCATGGTGGTGATGACAAGATTATCGCCGTCGCGTTGGTAATTGGTGACTTGAAAAAGTCGCAGGTTCAGCGACACATCTTCGCCGGCACCCATTGGAATGATTGTGGAAGTCTCGGTTTCGGCGAGTACCCCGCGCCGAAGATTGCCCGCAGAATCGCGGACGACGAATTCAATCGCACTCATAATGTTCTACTCCGCCTCGTACACGGCACTTTTGCGGCCATGCTTTGTTATGCCCGTCGGTATACAGAAAACGAATCGGTCGCGATAGAGGGAAAAAGCCTGTGGAATCAGTGTGCTTTGGGGGATCGTGACATTATTGGCACTGCGTGCGGATAAGAAGGTCGACGTGATTTTCGGGAAACGTTGGTTCCTGTTGCGCCACTCAAGGGCACGCAGCGTCGCCAAACATTAACGAAAACAGGTGTTTCGATCAGCTTTGCGGCCTTTCCGCCCAGCCTGCGAAAACCTTCTCAAGATAGACGACGGCGTAGTACAAAACGATCCCCAGGAAGGCGAGCGCGATGAGGACCGCGAACATCAACGGGTAGTCGCCATTCGTTTCACCGGATTTGAAAAGCGCACCAAGGCCGCGCCCGTGGGGGCTGACGATTTCCACCAGATTGGTCCCGATAAAGGCCAGCGTGACCGACACTTTCAGCGCGCCAAAGAATTCAGGCAGTGTTTTGGGCAGCGCGATCTTGCGGAAAATCGTGAAGCGGGATGCGCCCAGAGAGCGCAAGATATCGCGATATTCTGGCTCTAACGTGGACAGGCCAATACCGACCGAAACCGCGATGGGAAAGAATGAGATCATGAACGCCATGAGCACAGTGTTGAAGTCATGCTGACCAATAAAAATGAGCGAAATCACAGGCACCAGCGTTGCTTTTGGGATCGCATTGAAGCCAACCAGAAGCGGGTATAGTGCATCGCGCGCGATACGGGAAAAGCCAATAATCATGCCGATGGCCGTGCCGACAACCACGGCAAGCGCAAGGCCAGCAACCGTGCGCCACAGCGTTTGCCAGCCCATCGACAGAAACAAGTCCCAGTAGCGGATAAACGCAGGTGGCAAGTCGGATGGAGAGGCCATCTTGAAGTTCGGCCAACCATTTGCCCAGACCAGCAATTCCCACAACGCAAGAAACACAATAATCGAGGCGAGCGGGATCCCGATTTGGCGCAGCATCAATGCACCTCCGGCGCGCGGCCCTGCGCGATTTTGATCTGATCGCGCAGCACATGAAGCATGTCGGCCACCGCAGGCGTGTAAAGGATATCCAGCGTGCGATCTTCGGGCAGTTCAATCGGCATCACATATTGCGTGCGTGCAGGACGGCCCGATAACACAATAACCTGATCGCCTAAAAATACGCTTTCGCGCAGGTCGTGCGTGATGAGCACGCAGGTGAATGGCTCGGCCTTGCGCAGATCGCGCATGGTTTGCCACAGATCTTCGCGGGTGAACGCGTCCAGCGCACCGAAAGGTTCGTCCATAATCAGCACTTCGGGCTTATGTACGATGGACCGGCAAAGCGATGCGCGCTGGCGCATGCCGCCGGACAACTCGGACGGGCGCTTGTCGTCAAAGCCGGTCAGGCCGACCATATCCAACAGCTCATGTGCCCGCGTTTCGCGGTCTTTCTGCGACATGGACGGCGCTACGATTTCCAGTGGTAGGATCACGTTTTGCAGGATCGTTCGCCATTCCAGCAAAACCGGGTTCTGAAACGCCATCCCAACGGTCTTGCGTGGGCCCTTGACGCGTTCGCCGTGCAGCCAGACCTCGCCCTCATCGGGTTTCATCAAGCCGGCGACAAGGCGGGTGAGTGTGGATTTCCCGCAGCCAGAGGGGCCGACAACGGCGGCAAATGTGCCTTCGGGAACCGAGACGTCGAGGCCGTCAAGTACGGGAAGTGGGCCGCTATCGGTCTTGTAGGCGTGGGTCACGCCTTTGATATCAATCAGATTTTCCATGATCCCACCCCTCGTTCGGGCGGGCGCCTGTCAAGCGCCTGCCCGGATCTTTTATTGCAACATCAAGCTGCCGTCATCGGGCAAGTACCGACCGTCGAAAAAGAGTGCGGCGTCAGGGGCGGTTTGGAATTCATAGACCGATTTGGTTTGTTCCAAAGCATTGGCAAAGCGCGCCTCGTCAATGCCGCCCATGCCGTTTTCCTTCACATAATCCGTGAGCACATTGGCCTCGATCGCCATGCCAAGACGCTCTGTCTCAAGCGCTGCATCTGCGGCGGGGTTGCGCTCTATCAGGGCTGCGATGGCGGTTTCAGGGGCGCCGATCGCATCTTTCCAGCCCTTGGCGACGGCGCGCAGGAATCCCGTGACCGCTTCGCCATTCTCGGCAGCAAAGTCCGTGTTCACGATGATCGCGTTGCCGTACAGATCAACGCCGTGATCGGCCATCAGCAACACAGAGATGTCCTCGGCCGGAACGCCCAGACGTTTGAGGTTCAATGTAGACGAGAACGAAAAGCCTGTGATCGCGGCGACATTGCCTTCCGCAAGCATCGGTTCGCGGGTTGGGAACCCCACGGGTTCGACCGTAATCTCATCCGAGTTGATGCCTGTTTCTGCCGCAAAGATTGGAAATTGCGCCCAAGCGCCATCGGGGGGCGGCGCACCCAGCACCTTACCTTGCAGATCAGCGGGTGTTTCAACGCCCAGCGATTTACGGCCCACCACAGCGAAAGGCGGTTTATCATAGACCATCATAACCGCCGTGACGGGTGCGCCCGGGTTCTGATCGAGAAAGCGCATCAGCGAATTGATATCGGCAAATCCGACGGGAAATGCGCCGGTGGCAACCTTTGGGATCGCATCAAGCGAGCCTGCGCCCTCGGCGATAGTCACGGTCAGGCCTTCTTCGGTGAAGTAACCCGCGTCTAGCGCATGAAAATAAGGCGCTGAGGGGCCTTCAAATTTCCAATCAAGCGCGAAGGGCATTTCAGTTTCGGCGATGGCTGGCGCAGCGATCAGCGTCGCGGCGACTGCCAGAATGGATTTGTGTAGTGTCATCAAAAGTCGCTCCCTTGCAGACAAATCAAACGCAACCTGACTCGTCGCCTTCGGAAAGGGGAGAGCCGGGCACAGGCGGCGCGCTCTTGTTCTTTTGGATTAAGCGTTCTGCCACCTGATTAAGCAGATAGGCTATGGTTGCCTAAAGACTAAGCGGATGTCGACTCTGCTTGGGCGGTATTTCTTAGGCAATTGTGTCGGCGCGCCCAACATTTCGGCCAGAAAAGATGCAACCGCCCAGAAACGTGCCTTCCAGCGCGCTGTATCCGTGATAGCCACCGCCGCCAAAGCCAGCGACTTCACCCGCTGCAAAAAGGCCCGGGATACGGTCGCCATTCGCGTCGATCAGTTGACCGTTCAGGTCAGTTTGTAGCCCGCCAAGGCTTTTGCGCGTCAGGATATTCAAGCGCACGCCAATCAGCGGACCATTGTCAGGATCAAGGATCTTGTGCGGCTTGGCCGTCCGCAGGATACGGTCACCGCGATGATGCCGGGCGGCATGGATCGCCATCACCTGCGCATCTTTCGAGAAAGGGTTGTTGATCTGCAGATCGCGCGCTTCGATCTGCGCTCGGATCTTGTCGTGTTGCAGTAGGGTATTGCCTTCAAGCGCGTTCATACCGTCGATCAGATCAGGCAGCGTCTTGGCAATAACGAAATCGGCGCCGTGCTCTTTGAAAGCCTCTACCGGCGGGGTTGCGGCCTTGTTCAGGATGCGTTGCTTGAGAACAGCTTTCCAATCTTTATCAGCAAAATCAGGGTTTTGTTCCGAACCGGAGAGCGCGAATTCCTTCTTGAGGATTTTCTGCGTCGTGATGAACCACGAATAGTCATACCCCGTTTCCAGGATGGCTTTGAGCGTGCCGAGCGTGTCAAACCCTGGCAATGCGGGTGGTTGCAGCCGTGTGCCGGTGGCGTCAAACCACATGGAGGATGGGCCGGGCAAGATGCGAATACCATGCGCGGGCCAGATCGGATCCCAGTTTTGCACGCCTTCGGTATAGTGCCACATCCGGTCGCCATTGATAACCGTGCCGCCCGCCTGCTCTGTGATCGCAAGCATCCGGCCATCGACATGCGCCGGCACGCCCGAAATCATGCGTTTTGGTGGTTTGCCCAGCCGGTCTTGCGGCCATGCCTTGCGCACCAGATCGAAATTGCCTCCGATCCCGCCAGAGGCTACAATCACGCTGGGCGCGCGCAGTTCAAAATCATCCACGGCATCACGATTGGTAGACGCGCCATGAGTGCTGGTGTCAGGTGCAAGAATTTGCCCGGCGATGCCCTGTACGCGGCCTGCCTCGAGTAGAATGTGATCGCATTTATGGCGAAACTTCAAAGCGATACGGCCTGTCTCGTGATGCGCGCGCACGCGGCTGATGAAGGGCTCGATTGTGCCGGGGCCGACGCCCCATGTCAGGTGAAAGCGGGGCACGGAATTGCCATGGCCGTCGGCAAAAGAGCCTCCACGCTCGGCCCAACCGACGACCGGAAACCACCGCATGCCCTGCGCGTGCAGCCATGGCCGCATCTCACCACTGGCAAAGTCGATATAGGCTTCGGCCCATTTGCGCGGCCAGTGATCTTCGACCCGATCAAACCGCGCGGTGCCCATCCAATCGGACAAGGCCAGCGCGTGGCTATCGCGAATGCCCATACGGCGTTGTTCTGGCGTGTCGATCATCATCAGACCGCCCAGCGACCAGAACGCCTGTCCGCCAAGAGAATGCTCAGGCTCCTGATCCACCAGGGTGACCGACTTGCCGCGATCTGCCAGCTCTGCCGCCGCCACAAGGCCAGCAAGGCCCGCGCCTACAATGATTACGTCTGCATTCTGCATCGGTGTGCCCATCTGTTATTCTGGCAGCCAATCTAGACCGAAATTGCCTGAGCCGCGTAGAGTGTTCCTACGTCATGCCGTGTGATTTCCGCCTAATATTTGTGCAGACCGCGAGTAAAGGGCATGTTTTGCCCGCAAGTTCATTCTTAAAAGACTTGTTTTGGGGGAATCACCTGACCCATCGCCCTGCGAGAGGTACGTGATCGCCCATGAACCGCGACCTCTCTATTCTTGTTGTCGAAGCAGATCCGCAAAAGGCGCGCGACATCATTGATGCTTTGGTCGAGGCGGGATGGTCTGATGTCCATGCCTTGGCGCAGACCGCTGGTCTTGAACGGGAAATCAAGACGCGCCAGCCGGATATCGTTCTGATTGACGTCGCAAATCCGGATCGTGACATGCTGGAACATCTCAGCCTTGCGAGCGACAGCAAGTCACGCGCAGTGGCGATGTTCGTCGATAGATCGGATGAAGACCTCACCCAGGCCGCGTTGGCGGCCGGGGTCAGCGCGTATGTTGTCGACGGGTTGCAGATGAACCGGATCAAATCGGTTCTGGAAACTGCTATTGCCCGGTTTCAGATCCTGCGCCAGCTGCAGTCCGAGCTTGATGCCGCCAAACGCGCATTGGAGGATCGTAAAATGCTGGACCGTGCCAAAGGTATTTTGATGCGCCAGCGAGGTGTCTCGGAAGATGAGGCCTATCAGCTTTTGCGCAAAACCGCGATGGATCAGGGGCGCAAGGTGATTGATGTGGCGCAAGCGCTTGTGACGGCGTCGGACCTTTTGTCATGACCCGGACGATTTTGAATTGTGGCTATGTCCCCTTGGTGGACAGTGCCCCGTTGATCGTCGCAAAAGAGCTTGGCTTCGCCGCCGAGGAAGGTCTTGAGCTGAACCTTGTGGCACAGCCTTCATGGTCGGCGACGCGCGATATGCTTGCGTTGGGCCATCTGGACTTTGCGCATATGCTCTCTCCAATGCCTGTTGCGATGTCGCTGGGGTATGGCGGCCTTGCGGGTGAGATTGATGCGCTGATGGTGTTGTCGGTCAATGGCACGGTCTTTGGCATTTCCTCAAAATTGGCCGACACGTTGCGCGCCGCAGATGTGGCGCTGCGCTTTGGGCAGGCCGATCACATTCTGCCTGCGCTTGGTGCGCTGGGCATTGCACATTTGCGGATCGGCATTCCGTTTCACTATTCAATGCACAGGTTGCTTCTTGAATACTGGCTGCAAGGGCAGGGCGATCTCTCGGGCCTCAAGATCGAGATCGTCACAATTCCGCCGCCACGGATGGCGGACGCTGTCGAGGACGGCGATATCGATGCATTTTGGGTCGGAGAGCCTTGGGGCAGTGCCGCGGTTGCGCGTGGTGCTGCCGAACTTGTCTTGCCGGGCAATGCCGTTTGGGCGTTCGCACCCGAAAAAGTCTTGGCAGCGCGGCATGAGTGGGTCGAGAGCCATAAAGACGAGGTGCGCCGGCTGTTGCGTGCGCTGGAACCTGCGATGCGCTGGCTTGATACACCGGGAAACAAGCCACTCGCGGTCGAGATTTTGGCGCGCAGTGAACATCTGAACATCGCGCCGGAACTGATTGATCCTGCGATTTCGGGAATGTTGACGCCTGCTTTGGGGGCACCCCCTGTGCCGGTTGAACGGTTTTTACTGTTTCATCAGCATGCGGCGCATTTTCCCTGGCGCAGCCAGGCCGCGTGGATTGCAACACGTTTGGGCGCACCCGCCAAGGGAATCGCAGCTGCCAAGCGCTGCTTCCGGTCAGACATGTACCGTGACGCGCTTGGTCCAACCGGGGTTGATCTGCCTGGCGCGTCAGAGAAGGTCGAAGGATCCATGCGCCACGCGACGGCGGTCGCTTCGTCGCGCGGGCACATGATTCTTGGTCCAGATGCCTTTTTTGACGGCAAGTTGTTTGATTTTGACGCAGGCAAGTGATGAAAATTTAATCACTTTCTGCGCCGCAGCATCAAAGATCCTGTTCAGCGCATAAAAACATTGTCTGACGCGTCCCGTCTGTCGCAAAAATAAGCATGGGCACAGCCGCCCTACAGGATTTCGGATGCCAATGACGGCGTCCACCACATTCAAAGCAAAGCCGCTTGTACGACGCACGAAGAGTGTTCTTCGCGCTGTTTACATGCGGCTTTTTTCGTTTCCGGATCAGCTCTGGAAGACCTTAGAAAGGATATCTTGAATGAGAACTCTGCTCACATGCACGATTACAGCTGGCTTGATGGCGACCTCTGCCATGGCCGAGATGTTGGATCTTGAGAAAGACGAACTGACCTTTGGTTTCATCAAGTTGACGGACATGGCGCCGTTGGCTGTCGCTTATGAGAATGGCTATTTCGAAGACGAAGGGCTGTTTGTCACGCTTGAGGCGCAGGCGAACTGGAAGGTGCTTTTGGACGGCGTGATTGGCGGACAGTTGGACGGTGCGCATATGCTGGCCGGTCAGCCTTTGGCGGCGACGATCGGATATGGCACGCAAGCCGATATCATCACGCCTTTTTCGATGGACTTGAACGGCAACGGTATCACGGTGTCGAACGAGATCTGGGAGCAGATGAAGCCGAACGTGCCTTTGATGGACGACGGCCGCCCCCAGCATCCGATCAGCGCAAGCGCGATGAAGCCGGTTGTGGAAAGCTATCAGGATCAGGGTATCCCGTTCAACATGGGCATGGTGTTCCCGGTGTCGACCCACAATTACGAGCTGCGCTATTGGCTGGCTGCAGGTGGTCTTGAGCCGGGGTATTATTCGCCTGAAGACATCTCGGGGCAGATTGGTGCTGACGTGCTATTGTCTGTCACACCGCCGCCGCAAATGCCCGCCACGATGGAAGCAGGCACGATTTTTGGGTACTGCGTGGGTGAACCCTGGAACCAGCAGGCTGTGTTCAAGGGCATTGGTGTGCCGGTTATCACGGACTACCAACTTTGGAAGAACAACCCCGAAAAGGTCTTTGGCATCACCAAAGAGTTCGCCGAAGAAAACCCCAACACGACCATCGCATTGACCAAGGCGCTGATCCGCGCGGCGATCTGGTTGGATGAGAATGAAAACGCGAACCGCCAAGAAGCGGTCGAGATCCTTGCACGGTCTGAATATGTCGGCGCGGATGCCGAGGTTATCGCGAACTCGATGACAGGCACGTTCGAATTTGAAAAAGGCGATGTCCGCGACATTCCCGATTTCAACGTCTTCTTCCGCTATAATGCGACCTATCCGTTTTACTCAGACGCGATCTGGTATCTGACACAGATGCGCCGTTGGGGTCAGATCGCCGAGCCGAAGTCCGATGACTGGTACTTTGAAACCGCCAAGAGCGTTTATCGCCCCGATATCTATCTGGAAGCCGCACGCATGCTGGTTGATGAGGGCATGGCCAATGAGGTCGACTTCCCGTGGGACAGCGATGGCTTTAAGGTCCCGACCCCCGCTGAAGATATCATTGATGGCATCGCCTATGACGGCCGGGCGCCCAACGCATATCTGGATAGCTTGCCGATTGGCCTGAAAGGCGACCAGATCATCGTTGGAAGCGAAATCCAGGGTTAAGCCCGCCTTTGTGATCCGGGCGGGCGCTGGGATGCGCCCGCTCTTCCCCAACACGCCAGCAAAACAAGGACCAAGCAGATGACTGCCATTGATCCCGATACCCTCGCTCAAGAGGCGCGCAAAGCCCGCAGATTTACCCTCATCAACAAGGCGGATGGCTGGTTTCAGGTCCTTGGCCTTTCGTGGATGACCCCTGTCCTGAAGGCCGCCGCCGGAGATAATCCGCGCGCACAGATTGGCGAAATCTGGCGCCTCCTTGGGGTGCCTGTCCTGGCAATTCTGATCTTCCTGATGGCATGGGCTTCGCTTGCACCGCGCGTGCAAACATCGCTTGGCGCGGTGCCCGGCCCCGTGCAGGTGTGGGAGCAAGTCGGAAACCTGCACGCCGACGCCTTGCGCGAGAAAGACAAGGAAGCTGCGTTCTATGTCCGCCAGGATGAGCGCAACGCAAAGCTGGTCGCAGATGGTCAGGCCGATCGCGTCAAAGAGCGTGTTTATACCGGCAAGCCCACCTATTACGATCAGATCTGGACGTCGATCAAAACAGTGTTCTTCGGCTTCCTGATCGCTTCGGTCGTTGCGATCCCGTTGGGGATCATGGCGGGTTTGTCAGCAACAGCAAATGCTGCAATCAACCCGCTTATTCAAATCTTCAAACCGGTCAGTCCTCTGGCGTGGTTGCCGATTGTCACAATGGTTGTGTCGGCGCTTTATGTGACCAATGACGGCTGGTTCTCGAAATCGTTTTTGATCTCGGCGATTACGGTGACGCTGTGCTCACTTTGGCCAACGCTGATTAATACCGCGCTGGGCGTATCGTCCATCGACAAGGATTTGGTAAGCGTTTCCAAAGTCTTGAAAATGAGTACCTATTCCAAGATCACCAAGCTGGTCTTGCCGTCTGCACTGCCGCTGATCTTTACCGGTTTGCGTCTGTCGCTGGGCGTTGGATGGATGGTGCTGATCGCGGCTGAGATGCTTGCGCAGAACCCCGGATTGGGCAAATTCGTCTGGGACGAATTCCAGAACGGGTCAAGCCAATCGCTGGCGCGGATCATGGTTGCTGTGTTCACCATCGGCATCATCGGCTTCATGCTGGACCGGGTGATGTATGCGCTGCAGTCGATGTTCACCTTTTCGGCGAACCGGTGAGCGATATGAGCATTCTAAGCTTTTCCGACGTATCCAAAGGCTTTGGCGAAGGGACGCACCGCGCCGAAGTGCTCAAGGGGATCAACCTTGAGATTGAAGAGGGCGAGTTTGTTGCCATCCTCGGATTTTCCGGCACCGGGAAATCCACGCTGATGAACCTGATCGCCGGGCTTGAGATGCCTGATAGTGGTGAGGTCGCTTTCAAAGGCGCGCCCATCGCTGGACCGGGGCCCGAGCGCGGGCTGGTGTTTCAAAGCTACTCGCTGATGCCGTGGCTGACGGTGGGTGGCAATGTCGGGCTGGCAGTCGATGCGGTGTTCCCGAAACTGTCTAAGGCGGAACGTCAGGCCAAGATCGACCATTATGTCGGGATGGTTGGGCTGAGCCACGCGGTTTCGCGCCGTCCGGCGGAATTGTCGGGCGGGATGCGTCAGCGGGTTGCCGTGGCACGCGCCTTGGCGATGAACCCTGAGGTGCTGTTGCTGGACGAACCTTTGTCCGCGCTGGATGCGCTGACGCGGGCCAATCTGGCCGATGAGATTTTGGAGATTTGGGAGCAGGACAAGAAGACCTGCATCCTGATTACCAATGACGTGGATGAGGCGACTTTGCTGGCAGACCGCATTATCCCGCTGAACCCGGATGGCACGCTGGCCGACCCGGTCGCCGTCACTATCCCACGCCCTCGTGATCGCGGCGCGATGAACCACGACGAGACGTTCAAAGCCCTGCGCGCGCAGGTGACGAAGTATCTGATGGATGTCGGCGTGGCGGCGAAGGTCGAAGGCTCGCGCCTGTTGCCGAATGTGACGCCTATCCATGGGGTGCCTGCGGCGGTTGCCAAAGCGCAGGAAGGGATGATCGAGGAGCGGTTCCTCGACTTTTCGCAGCTTCACAAGGTGTATCCGACGCCCAAGGGGCCTCTGACGGTCGTCGAGGACTTTGATCTGAAGATCAACAAAGGTGAGTTTATCAGCCTGATTGGTCACTCGGGCTGCGGTAAGTCCACGGTTTTGACAATGGCGGCGGGTTTGAATGATATCTCGAAAGGGGCGATCAAATTGGATGGCCGTCACGTTCAGGGGGCAGATCCCGAACGCGCGGTTGTGTTTCAGTCGCCCAACCTCTTTCCGTGGCTGACGGCGAAAGAGAATGTCTCGATTGGGGTGGACCGGGTCTATCCCACGGCGAGCATGGCCGAGCGTCAGGACGTGGTGGAATACTATCTGGAACGTGTCGGTCTGGCCGACAGCATGGACAAGCAAGCGGCATCTTTGTCGAACGGCATGAAGCAGCGCGTGGGCATCGCCCGGGCCTTTGCGCTTTCGCCCAAACTGCTGCTGTTGGATGAGCCGTTCGGGATGCTTGACAGCCTGACGCGCTGGGAGCTTCAGGAAGTTCTGATGGAGGTCTGGTCGCGCACCAAAGTGACTGCGATTTGTGTGACCCATGACGTGGATGAAGCCATTCTTCTGGCCGACCGTGTCGTGATGATGACCAATGGTCCGCAGGCAACCATTGGCAAGATCGTTGATGTCGACTTGCCGCGTCCACGCACGCGCAAAGCGCTTTTAGAGCATCCCGACTACTACTCCTACCGTCAGGACGTGCTTGATTTTCTTGAGGAATACGAGCACGGCGCCAAGCCCAGATCCAAGCCAACGCCCGCCCCTGAGGCGGTCGCAGCGGAGTGAAAGCCATGACGCAGAACCTTATCATCATTGGGGCTGGTATGGCGACGGGGCGCGCAATCGAACACCTCGTCGAAAACGCCCCCGATGCCTTCAACATCACGCTTTTCAACGCAGAGCCGCGCGGGAACTACAACCGGATCATGCTTTCGCCGGTTCTGGCCGGGGACAAGACCTATGAAGAGATCATCACCCATGATGATGCCTGGTATGCCGAGCATGGTGTGACCTGTCGTTTTGGTGAGCGCGTGGCGAAGATCGACCGCGCGGCCAAGACCGTCACAGCAGCGAATGGCGACGTGTTGCCCTATGACAAGCTGATCTTCGGGACGGGGTCGAACCCGTTCATGATCCCTCTGCCGGGTCATGATCTGGAGGGTGTGATTGCCTACCGTGATCTAGAAGACACCGAACGTATGATGGCGATGGGGCCTGACAATAAGGTCGTCGTCATTGGCGGCGGTTTGCTGGGCCTTGAGGCTGCGGCAGGCATGGCCGCACGCGGTGTCGATGTCACGGTCGTGCACATCATGGGCCACCTGATGGAGCGGCAGCTGGACGAGGCCGCTGGGTATCTGTTGCGCAAGGCGCTGATTGATAAGGGCATTACCGTAAAATGCGCGGCCAACTCGAAGGAGATCCTTGGCGAGAACGGCAAGGTTCGCGCGTTGTTGCTGGATGATGGAACCGAGTTGCCCTGCGATTTGCTGGTGATGGCCGTGGGCATTCGCCCGAATATCGGGCTGGCGCAGGAAGCGGGCCTGGCGGTCGGTCGCGGCATCCATGTTGATGACCAGATGATTACATCTGATGCGGATGTGCTGGCTGTCGGGGAATGTGTCGAGCATGATGGCGCGCTCTTCGGTCTTGTTGCACCGCTATACGACCAGGCGGTCGTCGCGGCGCAAACACTTTTGGCGCAAGATGCGCAATTCGTTCAGAAAGAGATTTCGACAAAGCTGAAAGTCACGGGATGCGATCTGTTCAGTGCAGGCGATTTTGCCGATGGCGACGGACGCGAAGACATCGTTTTTCGTGATCCCGCGCGCGGTGTCTACCGCCGTCTGGTGATCGAAGATAACGCTGTGATCGGTGCGGTGATGTATGGTGATACCGCCGACAGCAACTGGTTCTTCAGCCTCATCAAGGACAAGACCGATATCGCGGACATGCGCGAGACCCTGATCTTTGGACCGGCCTATCAGGGGGGCGATACTGCGGACCCGCTCTTAGCCGTTGCAGCCTTACCGCGTGACGCGGAAATCTGTGGCTGTAACGGCATTTGCAAGGGTCAGATCGAGGATGCAATCTTGGCTGGCGCCGATGATTTGGCGGCCGTCAAGTCCACAACAAAGGCCTCGGCCTCTTGTGGGACGTGCACGGGGCTGGTCGAGCAGGTTTTGGCCGTCACGCTGGGCGATGACTTTGTGATGCCCGCCGCGCAGTCGGTTTGTGGCTGTACCGAGATGACCCATGAAGATGTGCGCCGGTTGATAAAGTCGCAAACGCTGACCTCGCTGGCGGCTGTGATGCAGGAATGCGGATGGAAGACGTCTTGTGGGTGCCATGTGTGCCGTCCGGCGCTCAACTTCTATCTGCTGGCGGACTGGCCGCTGGAGTATCAGGACGACCCGCAGAGCCGATTTATCAATGAACGCAAGCACGCCAACATCCAGAAGGACGGCACGTTCAGCGTTGTGCCGCGCATGTGGGGCGGGATCACCAACGGCAACGAGCTGCGCGCGATTGCCGACGCGGCGGATAAGTACAACGTGCCGACGGTGAAGGTCACGGGCGGTCAGCGGATCGACCTGCTGGGTGTGAAGGGCGAGGATTTGCCGGCCATCTGGGCCGATCTGAATGCTGTTGGAATGGTGTCTGGCCATGCCTATTCTAAAGGGCTGCGCACGGTGAAAACATGTGTCGGCACCGATCACTGCCGGTTTGGGACGCAAGACAGCACCGGGCTGGGGATCAAGCTGGAGAAGGCGCTTTGGGGGTCATGGACGCCTCATAAGGTGAAGCTGGCCGTGTCTGGCTGCCCGCGCAATTGTGCGGAGGCGACTTGCAAGGACGTGGGCGTGATCTGCGTGGACAGTGGGTATGAGGTGAGTGTGGGCGGGGCTGCGGGGATGGATCTAAAAGAGACCGAAGCCCTTGCAAAAGCGCCCACAGAGCAAGAGGCGATTGATCTGACGATTGCCTTTGTTCAGCTTTATCGCGAACACGCCAAATACCTCGACCGGCCCTATAAATTCATCGCCAAGTTTGGCCTTGATTGGGTGAAAGAGCGCGTTGTCGATGATCTGGACGAGCGCGCGGCTTTGATCGAGCGGTTTGAGCTGTCGCAATCCATCTATCGCAAGGACCCTTGGGCCGAGCATGTCACCCAGAAGGCTGACAGCTACCAACCCCTCGCAAATCTGATGCTGGAGGCTGCGGAATGACCAACTGGATCGACATCGCTGACCTGAATGAAGTGCCCCGCCGTGGCGCGCGCGTGGTCAAAACCCGTGACGGCTGTGTTGCGATCTTTCGCACTGCCGCGGACGAGGTCTTCGCCTTGGACAATGTTTGCCCGCATAAGCAAGGCCCCTTGGCGGACGGCATTGTGCATGGCGCTTCGGTGACCTGTCCGCTGCATAACTGGGTGATCTCGTTGGAAACGGGTCTGGTGCAGGGTGAAGACAATGGGCAGGTTTCGACATACCCGGCCCGTGTCGACGGCGGGCGCATCCTTCTGGATGCAACCTTCCTGCGCGCGCGAGCTGTCGCATGAGCCTGACCCGCACCACATGCCCCTATTGCGGCGTGGGCTGCGGAGTTTTGGCGGGCGCTGATGGCACAATCAAAGGCGATCCTGAGCATCCGGCGAATTTCGGGCGGCTGTGTTCGAAAGGGGCGGCCTTAGGGCAAACGATTGATCTGGACGGCCGTTTGCTGGCCCCGCAGATAAACGGTGCAACGGTCAGCTGGGATGCTGCACTGGATCGTCTGGCGGATGAGTTCACGCAGGCCATAGATCAGCACGGGCCCGATAGCGTTGCGTTCTACGTCTCGGGCCAATTGCTGACCGAGGACTATTACCTCGCCAACAAGCTGATGAAAGGCTTTATCGGATCAGCAAATATCGACACGAATTCAAGGCTTTGTATGGCCTCTTCGGTTGCGGGGCATAAACGTGCTTTCGGGACGGATACGGTGCCGAACACCTATGAAGACCTTGAACAGGCCGATCTTTTAGTGCTTGTCGGCTCAAACTTGGCATGGTGTCACCCGGTGCTGCACCAGCGTATTCAGGATGCCAAAGCCAAGCGCCCTGAGCTTAAAGTGGTCAATGTCGATCCGCGCCGTACGGCGACCTGCGATCTGGCGGATATGCATCTGCGCATCCGACCCGATGGAGACACCGCCCTTTTCAATGGATTGCTTGCCCATTTGGCAGATGTCGGCAGCATTAGTACATCATATGTCGCAGAGCATGTGACGGGCGCTGAGGTTGCCATTGAGACCGCGCGCAGCTCTGACCCCGCACAGAGCGGTCTGTCCACAGACGAGATCGCGGCCTTCTATCGGATGTGGGCGGGCACGCAGAAGGTTGTCACGCTTTACTCACAAGGTGTGAACCAGTCGGAATGCGGCACGGACAAGGTCAACGCGATCTTGAATTGTCACCTTGTGACAGGTCGCATTGGGCAACCGGGTTGCGGGCCGTTTTCGCTGACAGGTCAACCCAACGCGATGGGCGGGCGGGAAGTTGGTGGTTTGGCCAACATGCTGGCCAACCATCTTGATCTTGAGAATGCAGACCACCGCGAAACCGTTCAAAGCTTTTGGAAAAGCCCGACGATTGCGGCAAGGCCGGGCCTGAAAGCTGTTGATCTGTTTCAGGCCTGTGCGGATGGCACGATCAAGGCGCTTTGGGTGATGTCGACCAATCCTGCGGTGTCGATGCCAGATGCCGATGCGGTTGCTGCCGCAATCAAGTCTGTGCCGTTTGTTGCCGTCTCTGATATCATGGCCCGTACGGATACGGGCGATCTGGCCGATGTGCTGTTGCCCGCGACGGCCTGGGGCGAAAAAGACGGCACTGTCACAAATTCCGAGCGCCGCGTCTCGCGCCAGCGCGCTTTTCTGCCATCGCCCGGCGAGGCCCGGCCCGATTGGCAAATCATTGCAGATGTTGCAGCGCGCATGGGCTGGGCTGAGGCATTTTCATACCAGACCCCGGCGGAGGTTTTCGCTGAATATGTGCGCCTGTCGGGCGCCGCTGCAGCGTTCGGCAAAGACCTTGATCTGAGCATTTTTGCCGATGCGGATTACGCGTCTCTTTTGCCAACGCAATGGCCGCAAGACGGGCGGCGTTTCTTTGCGGAGGGTGGTTTCTACCACGCTGATGGCAAAGCGAGGATGATCGCCGTGGATGCCCCCGTGCAGGTGGCAAGAACAGGTTTCACCCTGAATACAGGGCGCAATCGCGATCAGTGGCACACGATGACGCGCACTGGAAAGGCCGCTCGTTTGGGTGCGCATCTGGCGGAACCCTATGTGCAAATCCACCCCCTTGATGCCGCTGATCTTGGGCTGTCCGAGGGAGATCTGGTTGCGCTGCAGAACCCGCAAGGCGATGCAATCCTGCGGGCATGGATCACCGATCAGACAGCGCGAAAAGCCCTTTTTGCGCCCATGCATTGGACCGGACAACGTAGCGCGAATGGACGGGTCAACGTCCTTGCTGCTTCAGTGGTGGATCCGGTGTCAGGGCAACCTGCGCTGAAGCGTATTACGACGCAGGCACGCCGGTTTGACGCGGCCTGGTATGGCTTTGCGGTCTCTACTGCGCAAATCCGGCCAGAGGCGGACTATGCTGCGGTGTCACATATTCCAACTGGCTGGCAGGCCGAGTTTGCCGGGCTGTCGCAGCCCGATGACTTTGAGATGCTTGCCGCGCATCTCACCAATCAGGACGGTGATGTTGCTGTGCTTGAAGATCCGCAATCTGGGCAGACACGGATTGCGATTACCCGTGATGACGTTTTGCAGGCGCTCTTTTTTGCCAGCCCGCGCCCGGTTGCGTTGGCGCGCAGCCATGCGGCGTCGTTGGTGGGGACGTCTTGTGCGGCTCTTACGGCCCTTTCGGGACGCCCGAGTGCGGATCAGCCTGATCCAGGCGTCACAATCTGTGCATGCATGGGCGTTGGTGTGAACACTGTCCGTGATGCGATCCGTGGGGGCGCGCAGACGGTTGAAGCAATCGGAACTGCAACCTGTGCCGGTACCAATTGCGGCGCCTGCAAGCCCGAGCTTGCGGGGTTGCTGAACCTTCCTGATTTGCGGATCGCAGCGGAATGACGCTGGCTCCGTTCATACGCATCGTTGCGCAAGGCAAGGGCCGTGCCCGCGCTTTGACGCAGGATGAAGCACAAGACGCCATGACGGTTATCCTGAACGAAGTGGCAGCGCCTGAAGCCGTTGGGGCCTTGTTGATGGTGTTGCGTCTGCGTGGTGAAACAGATGCCGAGATTGCCGGTTTTACGGCTGCTTTGCGTGCTTCTGTTGCGCCCAACCTGCCAAAAGCCGATCTGGATTGGCCTTGCTATGCGGCGGGCCGCACGCGGGGTGCACCGCTTTTTCTGCTGGCCGCCAAGTTGGTGTCGCAGGCGGGTTATCGCGTGATGCTGCACGGCGCGAATTCGCATCAACAGGATGTGGCCAATGTACGCGCGGCATTAGCGGCGACAGGATTGCTGAGCGAAAGACTGATGTATTATCCGCTTGAAGTGTTGAGCCCGGTTGCACAAGGTTTACTGGGCTTGCGCGCGACATTTGGGCTACGCTCTTGCATCAATACGGTTTTGCGGATGTGGAACCCCGCCGATGCTGCGGCAAGCGTGCAAGGGGTGTTTCACCCTTCCTATCGCGGCCTTCAGGCCAATGCGGCAGCGGCGCTTGGTCAGCAGCACCTAACGGTTATCAAAGGCGGTGGCGGTGAATTTGAGCGTAATCCAGCGAAGGATATCGCTGTTTTTGGTTTGCAGGACGGTGTGCATCTTTCTGAGATTGCGCCTGCTCTGCTGGATGAAACGCGCCGTTTGCACGAGCCCGATCAGCAAACCGATCTGGTGGCTCTTTGGGCGGGTGATCTGCGTGATGACTTTGCCGAGGCGACTGTGATCGCAACTGCAGGTCTTGCGCTTTGGACATTGAAAGCCGCTCCGACAGTCCAAAAGGCAGACGATCTTGCGCGTCGCCTTTGGCAGTCGCGCCACACTTCTGAAAGGAAAAGTGCATGAAGACATTCCCAATGTTTTTGCAGATGAAAGACCGCAAGGTCGTCATCGCGGGTGGCGGCGAACAGGCTGCGCAAAAGACCCGGCTTATCCTGAAAACCGAAGCCCGGATCGAGGTGTTGGCCCCGGAGTTGGAAGACGAGTTGGCTGGTTTGGCGGATGCCGGGCGTATTGTGCATTGCACACAGGCACCAACGCCTCAAAGCTTTGAAGGCAGCACACTGGCTTTTGTCGCCACTGGTTGCCCTGGTGCGGATATGGCTTTGCATAGCTTGGCAAAACTGGGGGGTGCCACGGTGAATGTGGTCGATCAACCGGCGCTTTGCGATGCGCTGACACCCTCGATTGTGGATCGTGACCCGGTCGTTATCGCCATCGGCACCGAAGGAACGGCGCCCGTTCTTGCCCGTCAGATCAAGACGCAGATGGAGCAAGCACTTGAGCCGCGCTTGGGGGAATTGGCGGCTTTGGCGGGACGGTTGCGCCATGCGGCCATGGCCCGTCTTGCGCCGCGTGACCGGCGCGACCTGTGGCGGTGGGTTTTCAAAGGTGCGCCGCGCAAAGCGTTCGCGCGCGGGTCCGAGCGGGAGGCGGCGCGGCTTATCAAGGACGCGATCCAGACCGGTGATGTGGGACAAAGCGCTGGTGGCAGCGTCGCCTTGGTTGGCGCAGGGCCAGGTGCGAAAGACCTGATTACCCTGCGGGGTGTGCAGCGCCTGCAAGAAGCAGATGTGATCTTTTACGATCGCCTGGTTGATCCGGAGATCCTTGAGTTGGCCCGCCGGGATGCAGAGCGCGTTTATGTTGGCAAGAAGCCAGGCTGTCACGCATGGCCACAATCCAAGATCACCAACATGCTGGTGAGCGCAGCCCAGCACGGGCAACGCGTTGTGCGTTTGAAATGTGGTGATCCGGGTATTTTCGCCCGTGGCGCCGAAGAATTGGCCGCTCTTGAGGAGGCTGGTATCGCGGTGGAGATCGTGCCGGGTGTGACTGCGGCCAGTGGTGCAGCGGCTGCATCGGGCCAGATGCTGACCGAGCGGGGAGAGATCGACCAGTTGGTCCTGACCACGGGACATCTGGATGACGGTCCTCATGCGCCCGATTGGCTGGCGCAATTGAAACCGGGTGCTTGTGTTGCGCTTTACATGGCCGTGTCATCAGCGCCGATGATCGAGCAGAAACTGCGCGGGTCCGCATTTGGCAAATTGGTTGAGATTGAAATCGTCGCTGACGCACAGCGTGCCAATCAGAAGATCCTGACATGCGCGCCGGGTCAACTTGCTGCGACGCTTAAGCACAATGACATTCACAACTCGGCGATGATTTTTCTGCGACTGCCTAAATCAGCTGTTCAGCCGGTCCGGCAACCGCTTCGGATTGTCGAACCAGCGTAAGATCAATCGCCGTCAGCCACACCTTGTGCGCGCATCTTGGCGCGGCGGGCGCGGTAGCTGGGCAGGATGACCAGAAGGATTGCGATCACCAGCAGGCCAAGGGTCATCGGGCGTTCCCAGATAAAGGACACGCCGTCATAAAGCTGCATCGAGCGGGAGAAGTTATCCTCGAGCATGCCGCCCAGAATGAAGCCGATCAGAAGCGGGGCGAGCGGGTAATCTGCAAAGCGCAGGATCGTCGCGAAGATGCCGAACCCGACCAGCAAAAGCAGTTCAGTCGCGTTGTTCTGGCCGATATAGGCGCCCATCAGGGTGAAGAACAAGATGAACGGGATCAGGTAGTTGCGCGGCACCGACAGCACTTTGGCGATGTACGGGATCAGCGGCAGGTTCAGGATCAACAGTACCAGATTGCCGATGAACATCGACATGATGACAGCCCAGAAGACCTGAGGCTCGTCCAGCATCAGGCGCGGGCCGGGCGTGACGTTTAGCGCGATCAGCGCGCCCAACAGGATCGCTGTGGTGCCCGAGCCGGGGATGCCGAGGGTGAGGAGCGGCACGAAAGAGCCTGTGCAAGCTGCGTTATTGGCGGTTTCAGGAGCGGCGAGGCCTTTGATCGAGCCTTTGCCGAACTCTTCCTGTTCTTTCTTGGGGGCGATGTTGCGTTCAACGGCATAGCCCAAAAAGGAGGCGATGGTTGCGCCGGCGCCCGGCAGAACACCGATGAAAAAGCCTTGGATTGATTGGCGTCCGATCACGGGTGCGATGGATTTTGCTTCCTGTCGCGTGATGCGGAGATCTTTGATTTCGCCATCTGCCGAGCCTGCGTCTTTTGGCTTCAGAACAAGAAACAGTGCCTCGGGCAGGGCAAACATGGCCATGGCCAGCGTGATAAAGCCAAACCCCGATTGCAGGTCCATCAGCCCCATCGTGAAGCGCGGTTGATTGAACAGCGCACCTTCACCGACCGTTGCCATGATGAGGCCAAGCAGTGTCATTAGCATTGCCTTGGCGACTTGCCCCGTGCCAGCAAACGCGGCGATGGCCGAGAGGCCGACGACCATCAGTGCGAAGTATTCCGCTGAATGAAACAACAGTGCGACCGATGACAGCATCGGTGCGAAAACCATCAAAAGCAATGCGCCGATGGTGCCGCCTGCAAAGCTTGCAATAGCGGCGATGGTCAGCGCCTTGCCCGCCTTGCCTTGCCGTGCCATCGGATAGCCGTCGAAACTGGAAGCTACAGTGCCCGCGACACCCGGCGCATTGAGCAGGATCGACGAGGTGGAGCCGCCGAAGATGGCCCCGTAATAGACACCTGCGAGCAGGATCAGCGCGGCGGAGGGATCGCCCATCGATATGGCGACGGGGATCATGATCGCGATGATCGACATCGGCCCAAGGCCGGGTAGCATGCCGATAAATGTACCGATCAGGCAGCCGCCGATCACCATCAGAAGGTTTTGCAGCGAGAGCGCCGTTTGCAGGCCAATCAGAAGTCCTTCGAGCATGTCAGCCTCCTACCAGAAAGCCGGGCAGCGGGCGCAGGAAAATGCCCAGAACGACTTGGACCAGATACCACACGATGCCGGTTGCGATGCCTGATACCAACAGCATCATGATCCAGCGTCGTTCGCCCAGAATGAAGGACCCACCGACAAGGAAGCCAACTGTGGAAAACAGGAAACCCGCCGGGCGCAGCAAAAGGGCGTAAGCCACCATGAGGCCCAGAAGCATCAGGGCCTGACCTATTTTGTAATCTCCAAGGCGGCGATAATCGATGTCACCGATTTTCTGTTCGCTTTTTTCGATCCCAAGCAGGATGACGAGGGCTGCAACGATCGCAAGGACCGAAAGCACCTTTGGAAAGGTCGAGGGCCAGATTGGGTTGCGCCGCATGAAGGGTGCGAGTGCATCGTCCATCGTGAACCAAGCCGCATACCCGTAGATCAGGCAGATGCCGAGCAAAACAAGTGCAATCCAGCGATCCAGCGCCATGATGCCCTCCGGTGCGAGTAGGGAAAAGAAAAGCGGGGCGTGATGTGGTTCACGCCCCGCTTAGAGGGTGTTTCTAGAGGAAGCCCAGCTTCTTCATCAAATCGCCGATGACCTTTTCCTGCTCTTCAAGGAAGGCCTGAAAATCATCGCCGCTGTTGTGGATATTGACCCAACCGTTGCGTGCGCGCACTTCTTCCCACTCGGGGGTGTCGTACATCTTCATGATCGCGTCCTGATAGGCCGTGACCTTTTCTTCGGGCAGGCCTGGTGCGCCAAAGAACCCACGCCAGTTGACGAAGGTCATGTCGATGCCTTGCTCTTTCATGGTCATCGCGTCCTCGGCAGCGCCGACGCGCTCATCGGCGGTGACACCGATGATTTTCACTTCGCCCGCATTGGCCAGATCAACAGCTTCGGAGAACCCCGTCGAAAGGGCTGCAATCTCGCCTGACAGCAGGGCTGCCATGGCTTTGCCGCCTGCGTCATAGGGGATGTATTTCACGCCCAACGCATCCCGTCCTGCTGATTCCATCACCATTGCCGCCACAAGGTGGTCCATACCGCCAGGCACCGAGCCACCGCCGATGGCAGTGTTGTTGGGGTCAGCGTCATAGGCGGCCAGAAGGTCTTCCATGGTGTTGATGGGGCTGTCTTTGCCCACAACGATAGCGGCGTAGTCACCAATGGTGCCTGCGATCAGTGTGAGATCCCGGAAGCTTTGGGGGAACACGCCTGTCAATGAGCGGATCACGATCGGGGTCGAGTTGACCATAAGCGTGCCGTGGTTGCTTTCGGCATTTTCAATAAGATAGCCGATGGCTTTACCACCGCCGCCGCCGGACATGTTTTCATAGGATGCAGTGCCCACAAGGCCCGCGTTCGTCAGAGCCTCACCTGTGCCGCGTGCCGTGCCGTCCCAACCGCCACCGGCACCGCCGGGGATCAGGAAGTGAATGCTGTCGACGACCTGATGACCGTCGGCGTGTGCCGGAGCGGTAAAACCAAGCATCGCAATGGCAGCGGCCATCACGGCGCGGCGGCCAAGTTTAAAATTTGTCATGTAGTCCTCCCATTTGACAATTCTGCGCTTTGGCAAAAATTGTGACGCCTCACGATGGGAAGTGCGCAAGGCGGTGTCAAGCACTTGGAGGGCGCTTTTTTAACCGGTTCATCGGGAAGAAAGTGGCTGGGGTGGTAGGATTCGAACCTACGATACACGGTACCAAAAACCGATGCCTTACCGCTTGGCTACACCCCAACGTAGGCGGCTAAATACGCAGGCTGCGGGGGGTAATCAAGTGCGTTTTCGCAAAAAGTGCAGACAGAGTTATTCCCGCTCGGCGTCGCGGTCGAGCAGGTCACTCTCTGCCTGCGCGCTGCGTTCATCGTCGATGATCTTGGACAGCTCCTTATCGGCTGTCGCGCTGACCTCTGTTGGCTCTGCTGCGACAGGTTTGGCAGGTGCCTTTTTAGTGGTGTCCGAGGTGGGTGCCGCATCGCCCAGGTCGCTGATGAGACGGTACGTTGGCTCGGGCATTGCGATGTCGTTGGCGGTGAGGGCGGCCATGACCATGCGAATGGCCTCGCCGCGTGCAGCTACGAAGCTGGTTTCGTGCTGGGCGATCCAACCGGTGACGCGCAAGGTGACGGTGCTGTCACCGATGCCTTCGACCCAGCAGTTGGGTGCAGGCTCTGGCAACACGAAAGGCAGGTTTTCGATGGTTTTCTGTGCAATGTCGCGCGCTGTTGCAAAGTCTTCGTCCGGCGCGATGCCCAGATCGAACAGAAAGCGGCGTTCATCATTGCGGGTGTAATTGACGATACGGCTTTTGAAGACGGTCGCATTGGGAATGTGGATGTGGTTGCCATCAAAGCTCAGCAGGATCGTTGCGCGGCTAGTAAGGCGGATCACTTTACCGATATCGCCTTCGATTTCGACGGTGTCATTGGGGCGGAACGGCTGGCGGATCGACAGCATGATCGAGGCGATAAAGTTCTCGACCGTGTCGCGCACGGCAAAACCGATGGCCAGACCAACGATACCGGCCGCACCGAGGATGGTGGACAGCAGTGCTGTCGCGTTGAGGATATCAAGCGCGACGACAAGTCCGCCGATCATGAAGGCCAGCCGGACCAACTGACGGTAAATGTTGGCGATGAATTTGTTCGGAGCGAGCCTGTCCCAGGGTTGGCGCATCCGAGCGATCACGATGCCTGCGACAAGAACGATCAAAAATGCCAGCAAAGCAATCAGCGCGAGCGGTATGAAAGCGACCAGCTGGCTGAACCGAGCCTGAAACCGCTCGACCGCGGGGTTCAGGCGTTCAACCACATCTGTGGTTTCAAGCACGTTGTTTTCAATTGCAACGACGCCTTCAACACGACCGGCCAGATCGGTCAGACGGTCGGCTGCGACTGCATCAAGTGTCGTGCCGCGCAATGTGACAATGCCGTTAGAGACGGTCACGGTGACGTCGCGATAACCCTCCAGCTCGTTCAGGATACCGCGAATACGGCTTGCGATCGCTGCATCTTGAGCGGTGCTATCCTCGACTGTGATCGTGCCGGTGGGCTGTTCAATGGTTTCTTGTGCAGTACCTGCAGGCGGCAGGAAAATGCACAAGCAGAGACATAAGGCGAGGGTCAAAAACAAGCGCATAAAATGAGGTCCGCATCAATTTGCGGTCAGAATAAGCGCTTGGGGCGGCGTGTAAATGTCAGATCGTCTGATCGTAGTCGCCGACCGAGGATTCGGTGCGAATGACTGCGTCGATGTCGGCAAAAATTGCCCGCATCTCGGCATCGCTTTCGGGGCTTTCGCAGACCACCACCAGATTGGGCGTATTGGACGATGCGCGTACCAATCCCCACGCGCCGTTATCCAGGATCACGCGGGCGCCGTTGACGGTGACGACCTGCGCGATCTTTCGGTCTGCAATGGTCTCGCCCGCCTCATGTTTGGCGACGAGCTTGGCGACAAGTCGCTCCAGCACATCGTATTTCTCCAAGTCGGCGCAGTAGGGCGACATCGTGGGCGTTGCGAAGGTCTGCGGCAAGGCTTTGCGCAGATCAGACATGGACATATCGGGGTTGCGGTCCATTAGTTTGCAGATTTCGACCGCGACGCGCATGCCGCAGTCGTAGCCGCGCCCGATAGGTTCGGCGAGGAAGTAGTGGCCCGATTTCTCAAAACCTGCCAGCGCGCCGATTTCTCGGACGCGCCGCTTCATATGGCTGTGACCGGTTTTCCAGTAATCGGCTTTGACGCCGTGCTTTTGCAGCTCTGGATCTGATGCGAAAAGGCCTGTGGATTTCACATCGGCCACGAAGGTGGAACCGGGGTAAATCTTAGCCAGGTCACGGGCCATGATGACGCCGACCTTATCGGCAAAAATCTCTTCGCCCTCGTTGTCGACAACGCCGCAGCGGTCGCCGTCGCCGTCAAACCCGAGCGCAAAATCCGCGCCTGAGGCCTTCACGCTATCAGACATATCGTGCAGCATTTCCATGGCTTCGGGGTTCGGGTTGTAGTTGGGAAACGTGTAGTCCAGCTCGTTGTGAGAGGGCACAATTTCGACGCCCAGGCGTTCAAAGACATCCGGTGCGAAGGCCGAAGCGGTCCCGTTGCCTGTCGCGCAAACGACCTTGAGCTTGCGGGTCATTTTGAAATCACCCACGAGGTCATCCAGATAGGCTTCGCGCATGCCGTCGATAAATTCGTAAGAGCCGCCCTCGCGCGCGACACCTTCGCCGTTCAACACGATATCGCGCAACTCGCCCATCTCATCGGGGCCGTGGGTTAGGGGGCGATCAAAGCCCATCTTCACGCCGGTCCAGCCATTGGGATTGTGGCTGGCGGTGACCATGGCAACGGCTGGCAAGTCGAGGTGGAACTGTGCAAAATAGGCCATAGGCGAAAGGGCAGGGCCGATATCCTTGACGGCGATGCCCGCCTGCATGAGCCCCAGCATCAGTGCGTTTTTGATCGATAAAGAGTAGTCGCGGTAGTCATTGCCAACGGCAATCTCGGGCTTGATGCCACGCTTGTGCATTTGCGTGCCAAGGCCAAGACCCAAGGCTGTGATCCCCGCCAGATTGATCTCTTCGGGGTATTTCCAGCGCGCGTCATATTCGCGAAAACCTGTCGGCGTTATCATTGCGTCGCGTAGGAAGGTCCAAGTGTTCGGGGTGACAGTAGTCGCTGGTTTGGTCACGGGATTGGCTCTCTTTTTCAAAGACGAATGGGATCGGTCTTTGCCAACCTATCGAAAGCCATCAGGGTTTCAATCAAACTGTCCATCTGGCTGAGCGGAATCATGTTCGGCCCGTCAGAGGGCGCGGTATCAGGGGCTTCGTGCGTTTCGATGAAAACCGCAGCAATGCCCAAAGACACAGCAGACCGCGCCATAACTGGCGCAAATTCACGCTGACCGCCGCTTGAGCCACCCTGTCCGCCGGGTTGTTGCACCGAATGGGTGGCATCCATCACGACCGGATAGCCGGTCTGCATCATACGCGGCAATCCGCGCATATCGGCGACGAGTGTGTTGTAGCCGAACGATGTGCCACGCTCGGTGAGCAAAAGCCGCTCATTGCCGGTTGAGGCAAGCTTGTCGGCGACGTTGTCCATGTCCCAAGGGGCCAGGAACTGCCCTTTCTTGACGTTGATCGCAGCTCCGGTTTGCGCTGCCGCCAAAAGCAGGTCGGTCTGGCGGCACAGGAACGCTGGGATTTGCAGGACGTCGCACACCTGGGCGACGGGGGCGCATTGGTCGGCGGTGTGCACGTCGGTCAAAGTGGGGACATGCAGCGTGTCGCCAACCGCTTGCATCACCGCCAGACCTTCATCAATGCCAAGGCCGCGTTTTCCCGAAAGAGACGTGCGGTTGGCCTTGTCAAAAGAGCCCTTGAAGATGAACTGTGCGCCGTTCCGGGCGCACACCTCTTTCATGGTGCCCGCAATCATCTGGGCGTGATCCACGCTTTCCAGTTGGCATGGCCCCGCGATGACAGTCAGGGGATGATCGTTGCCGACCTGAAGGCCGCGGATATCGACAGTTTTCATTTAGGATGTAACCTGTTCGCGCAGGATCGACGCAGTGAGCGAGACCATCAGATAGATACCCGCAAAAATGATGAAGGCGAGAAGCGTATTTTCGAATTTGCGGGGGTAGGCGGCCTCATCGGGTGCGGTGGGAGACACGCCCAGCGAGAGATAGCGCACCTGCCGGTTTGCCTCGATCCGGGCGGTCTCCATCTGTTGGAGCGCCCCTTGTAGCAAGCCGTCACGGGTTTGCAGGTCAATCTCGGCGCGGCGTAGCTCGGCATTCTTGGTTGCGAGTGACACGCCGTCATTGCTGGCGACGGTGAGTTGTGTCCGCAAGCTCGTGATGAGCGCCTCAAGACGCCGGATATCGGCGCGGACGCCTTCGACACGTGCAGCGTTTGGTTGAGCGTTGTCGAGCAGAGCTTGAAGTTGAAGCTCTTTCTCTTGCAGTTCAGTTTGACGCTGCGCAACCTGACTGTTGATTGTTGCAACCTCTGTCAGCGGGTCGATCGTTTCGATTGTGCGTTGAATTTCAACAAGCCGGTCAAGGGCCGCGTCGCGTTCTGCAAGAGCTTCCTCAAAGCTTTCCCGGGCCCCTTTCATCTGGTCTTCGCGGACCCGCTGCGTGATGCTGTCGACCCGCGCTTCGGCGTAGGAAATCAATTTGCGGGCCCATTCCTCGGAGGATTCTGGATCAGCGGCGATCACCTCCATCTTGATGATGCCTTCGGTTGGATCATAGCCGATCTTCACATTGCGCTTATAAAGCTTATATGCCTGTTCATCGGTTGCATCAGGCGCAAGGCGCTGGATCGCGTCGATTTCATCCCGTGCAAAATGCGCCTTGAAGCCAAGGTCTTCATCGAGACGCTGCATGGCTTCGCGGGACGTCAGATAGCCTTGTACGGCGATGCTGTCCTGTACGGTTGCCAGCTGCGAGCTGCCAAACATGCTGCCCAGTGATCCGGCGCCTGCACTTTCGGCCTGTTGAATGATGAATTCAGAGTTGGTCGCATATAGCGGTGTGGCGATGATGTAGAAATAATAGCCTGCCAGCAATGTCGGCAGGAAAACGAAAAAGCTGATGCGTGAGATCAGCAGGGCCATCTTGCGACGGCGTCGCTTGGCGATATCGCGTTGGATCATCACGATTCCGCTCACGCGTTCATTCGCGCTGCTCATCAGATCCGTGGAGGGCAGCGTGTTGTCTCCAGACGGCACTGTTTGCGGCAGTTGCACCGGCGTTTCATCGCTGCCGTCATCAGGAACGACAAGCTGCAACATGTTGGAGCGTTGGAACGGATCAATCCCCTTGGCCCGCAGCAAGCGGACGGCATCAAAGTCAGATGTTGGGGCAAGTCCATGCTTTTGTGCGACCCGACGCGCCATGCGTAGCTGACGCCCGGTCAGTCCTTCGTGGCGGATGGCGTCGATGTCTTGGTCGGTGGCCTGATCGGGGGCTTTGACAGCGTCTTGCGGCGCTGCGGGCGCAGGTGCCGCGCGGCCAGCAACGCTGGCTTCTTGCGGTGCCGGTGCCGGAGTGGGCGACGCGATAGGTGCTTCAACCGGGTCTTGAACAGGCGCATCTGCCCGCGCAGGAGAGCCCAGTGCGCCGGTTCGACGGATCCTGAATTTTTTAGCCTTGGGCTTCGTAGTCATAGAGCTGTTTCGCTTCTTCCAAGGTGTCAAACATATGCAATCGCCCTTCGCGCAGCACGGCGGCAGAGCGGGCAAATTTTTCAAGCGTCGCGGCTTGGTGCGATACGATAATCACAGTTGTCGTCCGCAGCCGCTCTTTGAGGATCGCACCTGCTTTGCGATTGAATTCAACGTCGGTCGTGCCGGGCATGCCTTCGTCGATCAGGTAGATATCAAAATCGAGCGCCAGAAGCAGTGCGAATGTAAAGCGCGCGCGCATGCCCTGGCTGTACGTGCCGACGGGCATATCAAAATATTCCGCGATCCCGCAGAGCCAGCGGCAAAAGGCTTCGACATAGTCCGGGTCCAGCCCGTAGAGCCGCGCAATGTAGCGCGAATTTTCCATCGCAGACTGGCGCCCGATAACGCCGCCCATAAAGCCCAAGGGGAACGACACGCGGCAGTTCCGGCGGATTTCGCCCTCGTCGGGTTTCTCAAGGCCCGCCATCATGTTCACAAGCGTCGTCTTGCCGGTGCCATTGGGGGCCAAAATACCCAGCGAATTGCCCAACTCCACACGAAATGAAGCGCGTTCAAGGATCACCTTGCGCTGTTTGCCTGTCCAAAAGGACTTACTGACATTATCAAACTCGAGCATCCACTCGCACTCCGGCACTGCCTCGTGGGCCGTCCATCCTTAACGGATTGTTGCGTTTCGACCGGTTTATACCGTCTTTCTGGCGACATTATGTCGGATACGGGCCCTATAGGGCAACTCACAAAGCGGCAAGGGGCGAATATGCCTCGTATTTGACTAAAGTTCCTGTTTTTCGACCTTCAGGATTTTGCCCGCAATAATGGCGACCGCAGCTGCAAAGAACGACAGCAAAGCGCCCATTTTGGCTGCATCCTGCACGGCACCCACCGGGAACGCGACGGACGCGATGAAGAGCGACACGGTAAAGCCGATGGCTGCAACACACCCGATCACGAAAAGATCGGATGTTTTCATACCCACGGGCAGGCCAAGCTTGAGCGGATAGGCAGCGATATAGCCCAACACCAACACACCGATGGGTTTGCCGATCAAGAGCCCGGCGAGGACAAGCCATGTCGGTTCACTGATCGACGAAAACGCGACACCGGCGTTCATCAGCCCAAAGAAGAACAAGATCACCTCAACTGGGCGTTTGAGCAGGTGTTCGGAGTGGTTCAGCAAATCGGTCAGATACTTCTCGGCCTCTGCGAAGATGCCAAATGCACGGTCGGCATGGGGCAGGGTTGGCACGATGGGCAGTAAACCCAAGGCGGGGTGCAAGCCACTTTCCTGAAAGCCATACCAGCTAAGCACGCCGGCAAAGAGATAGGGCCAGAAAGACAGTTTATTGCGTGTCCAGGTCGAGTTTGGACGCGTTTGCTTGCCGCGATCCAAGCGACGTGGAAGCCAATTAAAGAGAACAAAAACTCCGACCGCAGAGAATATCGACAGCAGCAACCAGATCGGTGCCAGATCACCTTCTGGATAGAAGATTGCGAGGATAATCAAGCCCGCGGCATCATCGGCGATGGCCAGCAACAAAAGGAACCGCACGGCGGGATGGCCTGCGCCAAAGACGATGCGCCCGACCAGATAGCTGAAGGCGATATCGGTGGCCGTCGGAATCGCCCAACCGCGAGCAACCGCATCATAAACATCGCTTCCCAAAAATGCGGCGAGGCCAAGATAGATCGTGATCGGGCCGATCATACCACCCAGGGTCGCGAAAAGAGGTGTCGCCGCTTTTCTTCCGCGCAAGGCACCGTTTTTCAGGATAATCGCTTCCCAAACTTCCTTGGCAGCAATTGCAAAGAAAAAGGCCATTAGCAGGTCGTTGACGAGGTAATGCAGGCTTAAAACGCGCTCGGCGCCGCCATGATCGTATTTCTCGGCCCCGTGGCCATAGGCATGAAACCAGTGGTCATACTTCGCGCCCACAATATCATTGAACCAAAGCGGGGTTTCGGCGAAGTGGTGATACCCATCCATATCGATATTGGCCCAGACCAGCGCGATCAAAGCGCCCAAAATCAGCAGGATCGAGTAGTTGATGACAAAATTCCAAACGCGATACATGCAAATCTCCTGCGGTCGTGCACGCCATACTGGGCGATGCGGCGCGACGGAGCAAGCTTTGACATGCAGGCGCTTTTTGAAAGACGCGGTGTGCTCGTCATGAAAGCACTTATTCGAGATCTGGAGAACTGCGCGTTATGTGCGCCTCGTTTTGCTGCCACCGCAACGCGGCATCGTCCCAATCCGGTGATCTGGTTTCAGCCTGGCGCGCGGGTTTTGATCGCCAGCCAAGCCCCCGGTTTGCGGGTGCATGAGGCCAATACGCCGTTCTGGGATCAATCGGGTGTTCGTTTGCGCCGGTGGTTGGGCATGGACGATGCTGCATTCTATGACCGGAGCCGTGTGGCGATTGTTCCGATGGCGTTTTGCTTTCCGGGCTATGATGCGAAAGGGTCGGACCTTCCTCCGCCGAAAGTCTGTGCACAGACCTGGCGTGCCCCAATCATAGAGGGGTTGTCTGACATACGTCTGACCGTACTGATCGGTGGCTATGCGCAAAACTGGCATTTGGGTGGCAAAATGAGCGTGACCGAACGGGTCAAGGCGTGGCGTGATCTTGCGCCTGACGTCTTTTGCTTGCCGCACCCGTCTTGGCGCAATACGGCATGGCTCAAGAAAAACCCATGGTTCGAGACTGAGACGGTGCCTGCCTTGCAAGCCCGCGTCAAAGAGGTGATGGATGACTGAAACTGCGCTGGATCGTGCCCATGCGACGATGGATGACAGCGATGCCAAGCGGCTCGCCTTTTTTGAGCGTGTGGCCGATAGCGAGTTGTTTTTGCTGTTGCAAAGTGAGGCCGAGGGCGATCAGTTGACGCCCGAGGTTTTTGACTTGGGTGACGCACAATATGTGCTGGTTTTTGACCGCGAAGACAGGCTTTCCAGCTTTGCTGGCAAGATCGTTCCGTATGCCGCGCTATCTGGTCGGGTGATCGCACAGATGTTAGCAGGGCAGCGTGTCGGTCTGGGTATCAACCTCGATGTTGCCCCCTCAGCGACGCTATTGCCTGCCGATGCGGTGGCGTGGCTGGCCGATACGCTGGCGCATGCGCCAGATGAGGTCGAAGCGCGCCCGATTGAAGTGTCTTCACCTGCCGGATTGCCAGACAGTTTGCTTGCTGCGCTTGATGCCAAACTTGCGACGGCGACTGGCCTTGCACCTATGGCGTATCTGGTTGGCGTGGAATACGAGGGTGGTGCCAAAACCCATATGCTGGCCTTTATTGATGCCGCGTCAGGGGCTGAGGACGCGCTGGCAAAAGCTGTGAGCGAGGCATTAACCTTTAGTGGCATCGAGGCGGGAGCGCTGGACGTGGCGTTTTTCAAAGCCAGTGATCCGATGGCGGCCCGGCTGTCACGGGTTGGGCTGCGGTTTGATCTTCCACAGCCTGAAGAACCTGTCGAACGATCCGCCCCGGGCAGTGATCCGGATGCGCCTCCGATATTGCGTTAATATCCGGCGCTGCGGTCGACAAGGTACAGGAATGGTGCACCGCTTTCCCCACGACGAATGTTTTCTGCAATAACACGGGCGGCGGACTTGGCCCGCGTCTCGGATGCGATATGGGGTGTTACGGTCACGCGTGGATGTGCCCAGTAGGGGTGCTCCTTGGGCAAAGGCTCCACCCGAAAAACGTCGAGCGTTGCATGGCTGATATGGCCGCTGTCCAAGGCCGAAATCAGGGCGTCATCGTCAATCAAACCACCGCGCCCCGGGTTCACAATAACCGCACCTTTGGGAAGTTGAGCCAGTGTGGTGGCGTCCAGAATATCTTCGGTCTGCGTGGTAAGCGGCAGTAGTAGCACCACAATTTCTGCACTGCCAAGCGCCTGTACCAGCCCGTCGGGTCCAGCCAGGCATGTGATGCCGTCGATCTTCTTGGGGCGGCGGCTCCAACCGGTAACGTCGAAATTCAGATGCGCCAGCATCTGCGCGCAGGCGGCACCCAGTTCGCCGAGGCCGAGGATGGTAACGGGACGGTCTTTGGCCAGTGGCGGTGCCACATTGCGCCATTCACCGGACAGCCCGTGGATATGTGCGTCCATCCCAAGATGATGGCGCAGGACGTGGCCTGTTACCCATTCGATCATGCCATCAGTCAGGCCATGATCCACCATACGGGCAAGGGGTTGCGTCAGGGTTGCATTTCCGGTGATCCCCTCGACCCCGGCCCAAAGGTTTAGAACAGCCTTGGCGCGGGTATAGGGCGTGAAATCCCGTAGGTCGCTGTTTGGAGCATAGACGATGTAATCGACCTTTTCTGGAGGAAACTCCCGGCGCAGATCAACGATCAATCCAGCGTCTTCGAAGGCTGTCTTGAGCGGCTGTTCATATTGATCCCAGCGCATATCAAGCGCTGCAAAAAGGACATTAATCATTCGTTAGCGCGCCCTGTGGACATGCGCGCTTTGGACCAGTCCGAAGGCTGCCATCAGCACCAGCATCGCCGATCCGCCATAGCTGACCAGTGGCAACGGCACCCCGACGACCGGAGCAAGACCCATGACCATCGACATGTTCACGGCGAAGAACAAAAAGAACGTCGCGGCGATGCCAAGCGTCAAAAGGGAAGAGAACCGGTCTTTCATCCGCATGGCCGCGATGACGCAAAAAACGATGATAAGCGCATAGAGGACCAGAAGGGAGAACGCGCCGACAAAGCCGAACTCTTCGGCCAGTGTGGTAAAGATAAAGTCGGTGTGCTTTTCGGGCAGGAAGTTCAGCCGCGATTGCGTACCTTGCATAAAGCCGCGCCCCGTCCAACCGCCAGAGCCCAGCGCAATTTTGGACTGAGTGATGTGATAGCCTGCACCAAGCGGATCAGTTGAGGGATCGATGAAGGTATCAATTCGGCGATATTGGTAGTCGTTCAGCAACTGCCATTCAGTGCCGCGGCTGACCAGGACAGCATAGACTAGTACAACCCCTGCAAGGATCACAACGGCGAAGTAAAGCCAGTGAACGCCAGCGAGAAACATCATGATCCCGCCACCCGCTGTCAGCAGGATCGATGTGCCGAGGTCTGGTTGTGTCAGTACCAAGAAGACAGGGGCAAGGATCATCACCAGCGGGATCAGTACCCATAGCGGTCGGGACACTTTGTCTTGCGGCAGCCAGTCGTAATAGGCGGCCAGTAGCATCACGAGCGTGATCTTCGTAAGCTCGGAAGGTTGCAACCGCATAAAGCCTAGGTTGATCCAGCGCTGGGCACCCATGCCGACAACACCGAAGAATTCAACATATAGAAGAAGGATAAATGAGAACCCAAACGCCACAGCCGCGATATTGCGCCAAAACCAGATCGGGATCATGGCGACGATGAACATCAGCACGACCCCCATGGCAAAACGCTCCATCTGTTGGCCAGCCCACGGGGTGAGCGAGCCTCCGGCGACGGAATAGAGCATCAAAAAACCGACGCCAGCGACCGCGCAGATCAGCAGGAAAAGCGCCCAATTGATGTAGAAAATCTTGGTGGGTCCGGCCGGAACGGTTTTTAGATTGTATTCAAGATAGCTCATGCGCGGTCGCGGCCCGTGCTGTCGCCTGTCTCAGGGGTGCGCAGGTTCATGTTATCGTGCCGCTTTTGTACGTCGTCTCTTGCGCCGGTGGGGTAGGCCTCAAGTGGGGGCACCTGACCGTAAAGCGCTCGTAAGGTGATATCGCGTCCGATGGGGGCTGCCGCCTTGGAGCCGCCGCCGCCATGTTCGACGACGACCGACACCGCGATACGCGGGTTTTCGTAGGGCGCATAATTGACCCAGAGCGCATGGTCGCGCCGCTCCCATGGAAGATCCTCGTTGCGGGTCACACCGCGCGCGCGTTCTTCGGCGGTGATCCGGCGGACTTGTGACGTGCCCGTTTTGCCCGCCATGCGGTAGCTGTCTTCGATAATACGCGAGCGATAGCCCGTCCCGCGCCGATGGTTGGAGACCGCAAACATCGCATCTTGAACGCGTTTGAGCATGTTTGCATTCACGTCCAGTGGCCCGCCATCACGGATCAGGGTATCCACGCCATTGACCGATTTGATAAGCCTTGGGCTGATCGCACGACCCGAGGCCAGACGTGCGCTCATGACTGCAAGTTGCAGCGGAGAGGCTAGAACATAGCCCTGCCCGATAGAGGCGTTGACCGTGTCACCGATGCGCCATTCCGCATCGCGTACTGTGCGCTTCCATTCCTTGGTGGGCGCGAGACCGCTGGCGACAGCGGACATCGGCAAATCGTGATCCACGCCAATTCCGAAACGCTTGGCCATGGCGCTGATTTTTTCGATCCCGACGCGTTGGGCGATATCGTAGTAATACACATCGCAGCTTTGCACGAGGCTGTCATGCAGGTTCATGTTGCCATGTCCCGCACGCTTCCAACAGTGAAACCGCAGACCTGAAACGGTGGTGTGCCCGGGGCAATACACCGTTTCATCGACGCCGATGACGCCGTCCTCGAGCGCCGCGAGGGCTGTAATCATCTTGAAGGTGGAGCCGGGCGGGTAGATATCCTGTACTGCTTTGGACCGGAAGGGGCGATACTTGTTGTCTCGCAGCGCGTTGTACGCATTGCTGGAGATACCACGGACGAACAGATTGGGATCAAAGCTGGGGGCGGACCCAATTGCCAACAGATCCCCGGTTTGCGTATCCATCACCACGGCTGATGCGGCTTCGCCTTCCAATCGCGCCTGCACATAGTTTTGCAAGTCTGTGTCAACGGTCAGTTGAAGGTCGTCGCCGGGCTGGCCTTCGATGCGGTCGAGTTCACGGATCACACGGCCCAGCGCGTTTACCTCGATCTGGCGATTGCCTGCTTTGCCGCGCAGATCGCGTTCATGTTTGACCTCGACCCCGGTTTTACCGATCTGAAAGCGTGGAATTTGCAGTAACGGATCTTGATCGTCGATACGGCTGAGATCAAAGTCACTGACCGGACCGACATAACCAAGGATATGGGCATAATCGCGCTTCATCGGGTAGACGCGAGACAAGCCAACTTCGCCGCTGATACCCGGTAGCGCAGGGGCGTTTACGGCGACTTTTGCGATGTCTTCCCATGGAACACGCTCGGCGACAGTGACCGGCACAAAGGGACTGCGCCGTTTAAGCTCCTTGCGGGCGCGGTCCAGATCTTCGGGGTCGAGCGGTACCAGCGATGACAGTCGCGCAAGCGTGTCGTCCACATCGCCCGCATCCTCGCGCACCATCACGATCCGGTAGTTTTGTTCGTTATCGGCGATCACGGTCCCGTCGCGGTCGTAGATTAACCCGCGGGCGGGTGGAATGAGCCGCAGGTTGATCCGATTTTCTTCGGCCAGAAGGCGAAACTGGTCGGACTTCTCGATCTGGAGATGCCGCATGCGCAGGCCAAGCCCGGCCACAAAGACCAGTTGCATACCGCCCAGAATTAGTGCGCGGCGGCCTAGCCTGCGGCTGCTTTCGTGAATTTCGCGTTGTGACTTGCGCATTTATCGGGCCTCAACAGGATCATATTCGCCGGGGGCGGCTTTGCGTACTCCGAAGAGATAATGCGAAGCGGCGACCATCACAGGATATGCGAAGGCGGTGGATAAAAACAGACTTGCGTCAAGGGCGAGCGGGGCAGGTTCGATGAGAAACAGCATCAGACCAAGGCGATGAGCGACAATGACAAGGCCAATCACCACGATCACGGTGAACCACTCAAGCAGGAAGGTTCCGCCACGCATGAAGATTGCGCGCGACCGCAGGACTTCGAGGCCAATCACAACGAAAGCCGCCCATAGCCCAGGCGGGCGCTGGAACAGGAAATCTGCGAGCAGGACAATTGTGGCGACAAGCAGGGCCGGCACCGCGTCGGGGCGGCGCAAGACCCATGCATAGGCAAGGCACATCATATAGTCAGGAGCCGCCCAGCGACGCGGCTCTGTTTCGAGCGGGAGCAGTTGGACAAAGATCACAAAGACGCCGAGGCCCGCATAAAGCGCCCAGAAGGCGAAGGGGCGATTTGCAGTTTGTTCAGCCATCGGCAGGCTCGACCGGTGGTGTGATTTCGGCAGTTGGGCGTGCAGGCAAGGGCCCGATCAGGTGACCGGGCTCGTCGATGACCTCGACCGAGCGCGAGCGTAAAACGCGGAGGAATTCGAGCCGCTCATAGTCGGCCGATAGCCTGACGCGCAGGCGGCGATCCGGTCCTTGGGCGACCTGACCGATCAAAAGACCTGCGGGAAAGACACCGCCATCGCCAGAAGACACGACACGGTCACCGGGGCGTACGAGGTCTGGATCTTCGAGAAATTCGACCAGAGGTGTGGGGGAATTGTCACCGGCCAAAAGTGCACGCTGACCGGAGGGTTGTATTGTCACCGGCAGCCGTGAATTGCTGTCTGTCAGCAGGATGACACGGGCGGTGCGATCCCCAACGCCTGAGATGCGCCCGACAAGGCCCAAGCCATCTGTGGTGGCCCACCCGTCCTGAATGCCGTCGCGCGCACCAATGTTTAAGAGCACTGACTGGCGAAAGGGTGAGCCGCTATCGGCCAGAACGACGCCGGTGACGAAGGTCAGTTTTGGATCAAGTCGAACCTTGTTGAGATCCAGCAGCTTTGCGTTCTTCTGCTCAAGCTGGAGGGCGGCTTCCTTCCAAGCCTGCATTTGGCGCAATTCTCGGCGAAGCTCTTGGTTTTGCTCGTAGATTTTCCGGTAAGAGCGGAAGTCAGCGACGATGTTTGTTGTCGCAGTCACGGGGGCCATGGCCCATTCGAAATTCGGCACAATCTGATCGACAAGATTGGCCCTTAGACGTTCGACGCGGGGGCTGTCGATACGCCAAAGCAAGAAGACACCGAACAGCACAACCACCAAGAGCCCGATCAGCAGACGGCGGATCGGGCGGACATAGTCATCGCGTCTGGACGTGTCTCGTGCCAAGGGTTGCCCCCGTGCGGGTCAAATCGGTTACGTATCGTAGTCTATCACATGCTTGAGTTTGTGTTCATACTCAAGCGCGCGACCCGTTCCGAGGGCCACACAGTTCAAGCTTTCGTCAGCAACGGAAATTGCGAGACCGGTTTGTTCGCGCAGAGCCAGATCAAGCTCTCCAAGCAGCGCGCCGCCACCTGTGAGCATCACGCCGCGGTCGACAATGTCGGCGGCCAGATCGGGTGGGGTCGCTTCGAGCGCGGTCATGACCGCTTCGCAGATTTGCTGTACGGGCTCGGCGAGGGCTTCGGCAACTTGCGCCTGATTGATCTCGGTTTCCTTGGGAACGCCGTTGAGCAGGTCACGGCCCCGAATTTGCAAAGCAGCGCCGCGGCCATCGTCGGGCATGCGTGCGGTGCCAATGGTGGTCTTGATCCGCTCGGCGGTGGTTTCGCCGATCAGAAGGTTATGCTGGCGGCGCAGGTAGCTGATGATCGCCTCGTCCATCCGGTCACCACCGACGCGGACAGAACGCGCATAGACGATGTCCGCCAGCGACAGCACCGCGACCTCGGTCGTACCACCACCGATATCGACGACCATGTTGCCGGTCGGATCAGTGATCGGCATCCCTGCACCAATCGCAGCAGCGATGGGTTCGGCGATCAAGCCCGCGCGGCGGGCACCGGCAGAGAGAACCGACTGACGGATTGCACGCTTTTCAACGGGGGTCGCACCATGAGGCACACAAACGATGATCTTTGGCTTGGAGAGCGTGGTGCGGCGATGGACCTTGCGAATGAAGTGCTTAATCATCTCTTCAGCAACGTCAAAATCAGCGATCACACCATCCCGCATCGGGCGGATTGCTTCGATGGAACCCGGCGTTCGGCCCAGCATCAGCTTGGCATCTTCACCAAATGCCAAAGCGGTCTTTTTACCGTCTTTGACCTGGTAGGCGACCACAGACGGTTCTGACAGGATCACGCCTTTGCTTTTAACGTAGACAAGCGTGTTCGCTGTCCCAAGATCGATCGCCATATCTGACGAAAACAAGCCCCCTAAGCCAAACATCTGCGTTGTCCCTTACCCCAATATTCCAAAACGCCCGCGACTCTGTCAGCCGCGGGCGTGGTGAGCTTATACGAGGCAATGGGACGCTGTGAAAGGGCCTGATCCGGCCATATCAGCGCGTTTTTGCCGCTGTCTGCAGGATCAGGACACGTCTTTGTAGGTCACAACGCGCTTGTCACCATCCGGTCCTGCCTGTTCGCGGCGCATCAGCAGCCGATTAAGCGCGCTGACATAGGCCTTGGCAGAGGCGACAACGGTGTCGGTATCGGCGGATTGGCCGGTGACGATGATCCCGTTTTCCTCCATTCGGACGCTGACCGTTGCTTGCGCATCAGTTCCTTCAGTCACGGCATGCACCTGGTAAAGCTGCAGGCGCGCTTCATGCGCGAAAAGAGCTTTGACCGCATTGAAAGTCGCATCGACCGGCCCGTCGCCTTGCGCGGTTACCTGTTGCTCTTTGCCGTCAATGAGCATCGTCAGGTCGGCCGATTGCGGAGCTTCAGTACCGCAGATCACGCGCAGGAACTTAACCTTCAGGCGCTCGTCCTCGGGGCGGGCATCTGACATCAGGGCAACCAGATCGTCGTCGTAGATTTCCTTTTTACGATCAGCCAGTTCCTTGAAACGTACGAACACGTCGTTGAGCTGATTGTCGGCCAGATCAAACCCGAGGTCATTGAGCTTTGACCGCAGTGCCGCGCGTCCCGAGTGTTTACCCATGACGAGGTTAGTATCGTTAAGGCCAATATCCTCAGGCTTCATGATCTCGAAGGTTTCTGCGTTTTTCAGAACACCGTCCTGATGGATGCCACTTTCATGCAGAAAGGCGTTCTTGCCTACGATGGCTTTGTTGAACTGCACCGGGAAGCCAGAAACGGTCGCCACACGGCGCGAGATATTCATGATCTTGGTGGTGTCGATACCGGTTTGGAACGGCATGATGTCGTTGCGCACGCGCAAGGCCATGACGACTTCTTCGAGTGCCGTGTTGCCAGCGCGCTCGCCCAGACCATTGATCGTACACTCGATCTGGCGCGCTCCTGCATCGACAGCAGCCAGTGCGTTGGCGGTCGCCATGCCGAGGTCGTTGTGACAGTGGGTGGCAAAGGTGATTGTATCTGCGCCCGGCACGTTCACGATCAGGTCTTCGATGATCTGCGCACTTTCGCGAGGTGCGGTATAGCCGACTGTATCGGGGATGTTGATCGTGGTCGCACCGGCTTTGATCGCAATTTCCACGACCCGATAGAGATAATCGGTTTCGGTGCGTGTTGCGTCCATCGGGGACCATTGCACGTTGTCGCACAGGTTGCGGGCGTGCGTGACTGTTTCGTGGATCCGCTCGGCCATCTGGTCCGGGTCAAGCGCGGTGATATCGCGGTGCAGGGGTGAAGTGCCGATAAAGGTATGGATGCGCGGCTTGGGCGCGTGTTTGACCGCTGCCCAGCATCGGTCGATATCTTTGACATTCGCGCGGGCGAGGCCACAGATCACCGAATTTACCGACCGCTCGGCAATTTCTTTCACGGCGTTGAAATCGCCTTCCGAGGCGATTGGGAAGCCTGCCTCGATAATATCGACGCCCATCTCATCAAGAAGTGCGGCAATCTCGAGCTTTTCGGCATGGCTCATGGTGGCGCCAGGACTTTGTTCGCCGTCACGCAGTGTGGTGTCAAAGATCAGCACGCGATCCTGTTTGATCGAATTCGTCATATCATATCTCTTATGTTTTGTTTCCTTAGCATTTGGCGCGAAATCTCCCCTGAGCGGTCGCGCCAACAGGCACGCTCAGAGGCGGCTAAGGAGAAGCAATAGGCCAGCGCGCAGCGAAAAGCTGGGGGCGACTTGGGTATGGCCAATTGTCATCATGGGTCCTGTTATACCGCAGCATTGATGAATGAAAAGTGCTTTGTCGATTTGACGGAGTGGGGCGGCCTCTTATGTGACACCGCCATGGAACGCGCATTGATAATCGGAGACAGCGGCGGGATCGGCAACGCTGTCAAAGCCGCCCTAGAGGCCCGGGGCGTCGCCGTGGTCGGCTTGTCACGGTCGCAAGACGGTCTGGACGTGACCTCGGAGGCGTCGGTTGCGGCTGCCCTTGGAGCGCTTCACGGCTCTTTTGACTTGATTTTTGTCGCAACGGGCGCCTTGGAAATTGACGGGCATGTGCCAGAAAAGAGCATCAAAGCTTTGGCCCCCGAAGCATTGCTGGCGCAGTTCAAGCTGAACACGCTTGGCCCTGCGATGGTTCTGAAACATGCGCTTAGGTTGGTCCCGAAGGATAGGCGCGCTGTCATTGCCGTTCTGTCTGCGCGTGTCGGGTCTATCGGGGATAATGGCTTGGGCGGCTGGTATTCGTACCGGACGGCAAAAGCCGCGGTGAACCAGATCGTGCATTCCACTGCGATTGAGATTGGGCGTTCGCACAAAGAGGCCATTCTGGTCGCGCTGCATCCTGGAACGGTCGCGACCCGCTTTACCGAAAAATATGCAGGTCGTCACAAGACGGTTCCGGCCGCCGAGGCTGCTGAAAATCTGCTGACTGTGATTGGTGACTTGCGGGTTGAGCAAACAGGCGGCTTTTTTGATTGGGCGGGTAAAGAGGTGCCGTGGTGAAACGACTTTTGCTTGTGCTGGGTGACCAGCTGACGCGCGATATTGCAGCACTCACAGAGGGCGACAAAGCCAACGACATTGTTGTTATGGCCGAGGTCGCTGACGAAGCCAGTTATGTTCGTCATCATCCAAAGAAGATTGCGTTTCTGTTCGCTGCGATGCGCAAGTTTGCAGCAGCTTTGAGGGATGATGGCTGGACAGTGGCCTATACGAAGCTTGATGACGCTGAGAATTCCGGCTCGATTGGGGGCGAATTGTTGCGCTATGCCGACGCGCATGGTGCGCAGGAAGTCATCGCGACAGAGCCGGGGGAATGGCGGCTGATTTCGCTTCTTGAGGATCTACCGCTCCCGGTGCATCAGTTTCAGGATCATCGGTTCATTGCCTCGCACAAGGAGTTCGAAGATTGGGCCGAGGGCCGCAAACAGCTTCGAATGGAGTATTTTTACCGTGACATGCGGCGCAAAACCGGGCTGCTGATGACCGACGACGGTAAGCCGGTTGGCGAGAAGTGGAATTTCGATCACGACAACCGCAAGCCTGCACCAGACGAAGTGACTTTTGAGGGGCCTTTGCGGTTCGAACCGGATGATGTGGTCAATGAGGTCCTTGATCTTGTCGGGGCGCGTTTTGGCAATTCCTTTGGAGATCTGCACCCTTTTTGGTTTGCCACGGATCGCGCGCAAGCGCTGACGCAGCTGGATCACTTCATTGAACACGGGCTTCCCAAGTTTGGGGACTTTCAGGACGCGATGCTGAACGATAATCGCTTCCTTTATCATGGTCTCGTGTCATTTTACATGAACGCGGGTTTGCTGACGCCTCTTAAGGTTTGCGAGGCGGCTGCGAAAGCCTATGACGCGGGCAGCGCACCGATTAATGCGGTCGAGGGGTTTATTCGCCAGATCATCGGTTGGCGTGAGTATGTGCGCGGGATTTATTTCCTGGAAGGGCCTGACTATCCGCGCCGTAACGGGCTGAACCATCAGCGCGGTTTGCCGGACTTCTACTGGGGCGCTGACACAAAGATGAATTGCATCTCGAAAGCGGTCGCACAGACAAAAGAAGAAGCCTATGCGCATCATATTCAGCGTTTGATGGTTACCGGCAATTTTGCTTTGCTGGCCGGGATTGACCCGCATGAGGTGCATGAATGGTATCTGGCGGTGTATGCGGACGCCTATGAATGGGTCGAGGCGCCCAATGTGGTCGGGATGAGCCAGTTTGCCGATGGGGGTATCATCGCCTCAAAGCCCTACGTCTCGAGCGGCAGCTACATCAACAAGATGTCGGACTACTGTAAAAGCTGCGACTATAAAGTGAGCGTAAAGACCGGTGACGGTGCATGCCCGTTTAATCTGCTTTATTGGCATTTCCTGATCCGGCACCGCGACAGGTTCTCGAATAATCCACGTATGGCGCAGATGTATCGGGTGTTTGATCGGATGGACGAGGATCGCCGAGAGACGGTGCTGAAAGAGGCGGATGATTTTCTTGAAAAGTTAGGCAAGGAAACTGTCTAGCGCGTCAGATACAGCGTCCGCCATCCACTTCCATCGCGACGCCTGTAATCATGCTTGCCTCGTCCGAGCAAAGAAAAGCAGCAGCATTCCCAAGGTCTTCGGGGGTGGAAAAGCGCCCGATCGGGATTGTCGACAGGAATTGCGCCCGGCGTTCGGGAGTATCTTCACCCATGAAGGATTTCAGCAACGGCGTCTCGCCTGCGACGGGGTTCAGGGCATTAACGCGGACGCCGAATGGAGCAAGCTCGATCGCCATGGTTTTTGTAGCGGTAATCATCCAGCCTTTTGAAGCATTGTACCAATTCAGATGCGCCCGTGGCGACACCCCAGCGGTCGAGGCGACGTTCAGGATCGCACCAGTCTTGCGCGCTTTCATCAGCGGCACGATATGGCGGGCCGTCAGAAAGACGGATTTCGCATTAACCGCCAGCACGCGATCAAAATCCGCCTCGGTGATGTCTTCCAAAGGGGCTGGCAGATGCGTGACCCCGGCATTGTTGACCAGCAGATCGATCTGTCCCATCTGATCCAGCGCGGTATGTGTCATCGCCTCGACGGACGCGCCGTCGGCGACATCCACATGGCAGGCAATGCCTTTGATCTTGTTGGCGATTTCGTGAGCGGCATCGGTGTTTAGATCCGCCACCATGACGCGCGCGCCTTCGGTTGCGAACTTGCGCGCGATCCCCGCGCCAAAACCCGAGCCGGCCCCTGTGACGATCGCTGTTTTTCCTTCAAGTCTCATCGTTTGATCCTATCCGTGATGCGCCGCGATGGTTTTGAGTTGCGAGAAGCCGTAAAGCGCCTCAAACCCTTTTTCGCGGCCATGGCCAGACTTGCCAACGCCGCCAAAGGGCAGTTCGACCCCACCGCCAGCGCCGTAATTGTTGATGAAAACCTGCCCTGCCTTGATCTGTTTTGCGAGCCGCATCTGCCGAGCACCATCTGTCGTCCAAAGGCTGGCGACAAGGCCGTAATCGGTGCCATTTGCTATCGCGATGGCATCCTCATCGTCATCGAAGGGAATGATGACCTGAACAGGGCCGAAGATTTCGTCTTTGGCGAGCGTATGGTCGGGTGAAACATTGGTGAAAAGCGTCGGTGCGACGTAGCTTCCGCCTGTCGGAGCATCGGCGATGATCTGGCCTTGTGCGGCAGTCTCAAGGTCGCTGCCTTTATCCAGAAAGCCGTTGACGATGTCCTTTTGGCGGGCCGAGACGAGGGGGCCGACATACAGATCGTCCAGTGCAGGACCGACTTGGAGGGCGTTGTAGTGTTCCGCCATGCGGGTCGTGACTTCATCCAGTTTCGAACGGTGCACGAGGATGCGCGACGAGGCCGAACAGGTCTGGCCCGCGTTCTGGATCGCGGCGTTCACGAGAAAGGTGTTGCCGCGTCCAGATCGGCATCGGCAAAGACAAGTTGTGGGGATTTGCCACCGAGCTCAAGCGTGACGGGCACGACGTTCTGACCAGCGGCTTGTTGAACAAGCGCACCCACGGGAACGGAGCCTGTGAAAGAGACATGGTCGATATCGGGATGGCTGGACAGCGCCGCCCCTGCCTCTGTCCCCAATCCCGGCACGGTGCTGAGCGCGCCTTCGGGAAGGCCCGCGTCATAGGCAAGATGGGTGAAGGCGAGCGCGGTCAGGCTGGCCTCTTCCGCGGGTTTGAGAACGCAGGCGTTGCCCATGGCAAGTGCTGCCCCGACTGAGCGGCCGATGATCTGCATCGGGTAGTTCCAAGGCACGATATGCCCCGTCACCCCATGAGGCTCGCGCAGGGTGTAGACGGTATAGCCATCCAGATACGGGATCGTGGTGCCGTGGAGCTTGTCGGCAGCTCCGCCATAGAACTCCATATAGCGGGCCAGAGCGATCACATCATTGCGCGCCTGCGTCAGCGGCTTGCCGACATCGCGCGCCTCTATCCACGCCAGATCGTCGGCGCGTTCCAGCACAAGCTGGCCGATCTTGGTCAGGATACGTCCGCGCTGGGTCGCGGTCATGCGGCCCCAATCACCGTGCAGTGCGGCGCGTGCAGAGGCGACGGCGGCATCGACATCGGGGGCTGTGCCGCGCGCGATTTGGCCGAAGGTCTCGCCCGTTGACGGATCATTGACTGGCAAAAACTCTCCGCTGTCGGGGGCGCGCCACGCGCCGCCAGTGCAGATCTTGTCGGTATCAAACCAGATACGGCTCATATGCCCTCACTCCCCAGTGGTCGGAGCAACTGTGCCGGGGATCGAGAGAATGGTAAAGAGATCTCAGTTGCTGGAGGTCAAGGCGCCGTTTTCCCATTCGCCAGAGCGTTCTTCGCCGCTGGCATAGCGCATGGTGCCAGTGCCTTGGCGCTTGCCTTGCACGAACATGCCCTCATAGACATCGCCGCTGGCATAGGTGGCGACGCCGCTTCCGCTGATCTCACCTTGAAGCCATTCGCCTTCGTAGACAAACCCATTGGCCATGGTGATCTTGCCGGTTCCGTGGCGCTGACCGTCCTCGAAGTTGCCCTCGTAGATAGAGCCGTCCGCATAGGTCGCTTTGCCTGGGCCCTGACGCTTGCCGTCCACCCAGTTGCCTTCGTAGACGTAGCCGTCTGGATAGCGCATCGTGCCTTGGCCGTGGTTCTTGGCGTTCTTGAAGCCGCCTTCATAGGTTAGGCCGTTGGTGTATGTGGCGATGCCTTCACCTTCGATCACACCTGCACGCCAAGACCCTTCATAGGTGTTGCCGTCCGGGTAGACGATCTTGCCTTGGCCTTCAGCCAAATCTTCGACGAATTGGCCTGTGTAGACAGAGCCATCGGGGTAAGTTACCTCGCCCGTGCCGTGGATCATCCCGTTTTGCCAGCCACCCTGATAGAGATAGCCATCCGTCCCGGTAAAGCTGCCTTGACCGTGGCGCTGATCGTCTAAAAAAGCGCCCTCATAGATGTCACCATTGGCATAGGTGACCTTGCCCTGACCTTCGCGTTTGCCTGCTTTGAATGCACCTTCATAGATATCGCCATTGGCCTGGGTCAGAACGCCCGTGCCATCGATTTGACCTGCTTTCCACGCGCCTTCATAGCGTAGCCCGTCCGGCATCGTCAGCGTTCCAGCGCCTGCACGTTGGCCCGCGGCCATCATCCCTTCATAGCGCGCGCCATCGGGATAGGTAATCGTGCCCTGGCCTTCCTTGACGCCATTAACCCAACTGCCTTCGTAGACATAGCCATTCGGTCCGCTGAGCGTGCCAATCCCATGGTGCAACGCGTTCCGAAAATTGCCCTCGTATCGCATGCCGTTGGCGTAGATCGCGACGCCGGTGCCCGTGCGTTCCCCATCCAGCCATTCGCCTTCATAGGTCGAGCCATCGACATAGGTGATCGTGCCAAGCCCTTCGGGTTTGCCGCGCGCAAAGCTGCCAACATAAACGGCGCCATTGGGGTAGGTCGCCTGACCCTGTCCTTTGATCTCGCCGTCGACCCATTCGCCTTCATAGACATAGCCGTTGGGCAGCGTATAGCTGCCTTGCCCGTGCTGTTTGCCGTTCTTGAACGCACCCACATAAACGCCGCCATCCTCGTATTGCTTGGTCTCTACCTGCTGTGCGATGGCTGGAAGGGTAAAAGCCAGGCTGGTCAAAGTTGCGATTGCAATGCGGCGCATGGGTGCTGGTCCTCAGAAATCCTCTTGAAAGGGAGGGTAGTAGAGCCCCCGGTCGCCCGCAACGGCTTTCCCTGCTCAATGCGGCGAATACGCCTCAGGGCCTTCCCCTTGCGCGGCAATCTGCTAAATCGCGTCGTGACACACAAAGGACGACACCGATGCCCGCCACATTCCGCATGACGCTGGCCCAACTGAACCCGACAGTGGGGGATTTTGCAGGTAATTCTGCGAAAGCCAAAGCCGCTTGGGAAGCTGGCAAAGCCGCTGATGCGGATATGGTCATGCTGCCCGAGATGTTCATTACGGGCTACCAGGTTCAGGATCTGGTGATGAAGCCTGCCTTCACGCTGGACGCGATGGCGCATCTTGATGCGTTAGGCGCAGAATGCGCGGACGGGCCTGTGCTGGCGATCGGCGGGCCTTTCATCGAAGGCGTCGCGCTGCACAATGCCTACTACATCTACGACGGCGGCACGCGGAAAGCCGTGATGTGTAAGCATGAATTGCCAAACGAGACGGTGTTCGACGAAGTGCGCCTTTATGAAAAAGGCGATATTTCCGGGCCATATGCGGTTGGCCCGATCCGCATCGGCTCGCCCATCTGCGAGGATGCGTGGCACGAAGATGTCAGCGAGGCGATGGCCGAAAGCGGTGCGCAACTGCTCGCCGTGCCGAACGGGTCGCCGTATGATCGCAACAAGTTCGAGACGCGGCTCAACCTGATGGTTGCCCGGGTCGTCGAAACCGGCTTGCCGCTGATCTATCTTAATATGGTGGGTGGTCAGGACGATCAGATGTTTGACGGAGGATCATTCGTCCTGAACCCCGGTGGCGAGATGGCTGTGCAACTGCCGGTCTTCGAAGAGGTAATTGCACAGGTCGACTTTGAGGAGACAAGCACAGGTTGGCGCGCCGTGTCACAAGAGTTCGCGCCGCATCCGGATCGTTACGAGCAAGATTACCGCGTGATGGTCGAGACGCTGCGCGATTACATGCGCAAGACCGGCTTTAAGAAGGTTCTGCTGGGGCTCTCGGGTGGCATTGACAGTGCGATTGTTGCCACCATCGCAGCGGATGCGCTGGGCCCGGACAATATGCGCTGTGTGATGCTGCCGTCGGAATACACGTCGCAAGGTTCGCTGGATGATGCAGAGGCCGTCGCGAAAGCGCTTGGTGCGCCCTTGGATACGGTGCCAATCTCTGGCCCGCGGGCGGCTGTCACAGATGCCTTGGCGCCGTTCTTTGAGGGGACGCCGTCTGGCATTGCTGAGGAGAACATTCAATCGCGCCTGCGGGGACTGCTTTTGATGGCGTTGTCCAACAAATTCGGCGAAATGCTTTTGACGACTGGTAACAAATCCGAAGTGGCCGTGGGCTATTCTACAATCTACGGTGATATGTCGGGGGGCTATAACCCGATCAAGGACCTGTACAAAACCCGCGTTTTCGAAATCTGCCGCTGGCGCAACGCCAATCACCGCCCTTGGATGATGGCGCCTGCTGGCGAAGTGATCCCGCCGCGTGTGATCGATAAACCCCCTTCGGCGGAATTGCGCCCGGATCAAAAGGACGAGGACAGCTTGCCGCCCTATGAAGTGCTGGACGGCATTCTAAAGATGCTCGTGGACGACGAGCGCTCGGTCGCCGACTGTGTGGCCGCGGGATATGAACGCGAGACGGTCAAAAAGATCGAGCATCTGATCTACATTTCGGAATACAAGCGCTTTCAGTCTGCTCCCGGCGCGCGCCTGTCGCATCGCGCCTTCTGGCTCGATCGGCGCTATCCGATTGTGAATCGCTGGCGTGATCCGTCGTGATATCTTGAGTATCTCAGCGAAAACGAAATAGCGGTTCGCGCGTAAAGGTTAACGCGCGAACCTGTAAATTTTACTGGTTTTTGGGCTTTTGCTTCGCTTTTTCCAAGTATCCTCGCCGAAGGCATCCGCCAATGGCAAAGACGCCTTACCCCATGAATTGATAGCTGACCGGCACATACCGGAACCCATCTTCGCGCGTGTCAACGAAGCCTGCAGCAGGAAAAGGCATATGATAGCCGATGGTCGCAATTTTGTCGGCAGCCAGCATGCCCAGCACGCGACGGCGCGTTGCCGCGGCGGCTTCTTTATCCATATCAAAACGCACTTCCCAGTCTGGATAGGCAAGCGACCAGACGTAGTGGTTCGCCATATCTGCCATCAGAAACAACTGACGCCCGCCGCTTTCAAGCATGTATCCCATATGACCGGGCGTATGGCCGAAGGTCGCCATCGCAGTCACGCCGGAGGCAACGCTTGCGCCGTCGTCCACAAAGGTCATTTGCTCGGCCAGTGGTGTGACGTTTGAGGCGACCATATCGCCAACGCGGTTGCCTGCTTCCATAGCGGACCAGAAATTGTATTCCGCACTACCGGTAATGTAGCGTGCATTGGGGAAGGTGGCGGCACCATCGCTCATCATGCCGCCGATATGATCTGGGTGCATGTGCGTGATGACAACCGTTGTGATATCCGCAGGCGCATATCCTGCCTGGGAAAGCGCGCTTTGTAGCCCTCCCTGACCCAAGCCGGTATCAAAAAGAATACGCTCGGCGCCGGTATCAACCAGCGTCGGAGTGAAGAAAAACTGGCCGCTGTCTGAGGAAATGAAATTCGCCTCTGATACGGTTTGAAATTCCTCGGGCGAGACATTCATGCCGAAGGTTTCCTGGGGGTTTTCTGCAGAGCGGGAGCCATCAAGAAGTGTGACCACTTTGAAATCGCCGAGTGTGAACGCATGCGACAGCGTCATCGTAGCGCTATGCCCATCGGCGCGCAAAAGGGTTGGGGCCAGCGTTGCGGCGGGCAGGGCAGCGGTGGCGGTCAAAGCTTGGCGGCGGGTGAAAGACATCTCGAAGCTCCTTTTTTGCATTACATATAATAGCCCGAAGCGGTGGAAATCCCAGTATCTGACACAGATGTGAGCATGGTGCAGCGCTAGACAAAATGGCTGTGCTGTGGGAAGCCACAGACCAACAGGAGAGCTTGCATGACCGTCACTCGTTTCGCCCCATCGCCCACGGGCTATATCCATATCGGCAATCTGCGCACGGCGCTGTTCAACTATCTGATCGCGCGTAAGGCTGGCGGCACTTTCATTCTGCGCATCGACGACACAGATCCTGAGCGCTCAAAGGAAGAATATGTTGATGCGATCAAGGAAGACCTTGAGTGGCTGGGTCTCACCTGGGACCGGATCGAGCGGCAGTCGGATAGGTTGGGGCGTTATGCTTCTACGGCGACTGCCCTGCGCGAGATGGGCAAGTTCTACGAGGCGTTTGAGACACCAACCGAGCTGGATCTGAAGCGCAAGAAACAGCTCAACATGGGCAAGCCACCCGTCTATGACCGCGCGGCTTTGGCGTTGTCTGACGCAGAGAAAGACGCATTGCGCGCCGAGCGGGGCAGCGGTGTTTGGCGCTACAAGCTGGATCAGGAGCGGATTAATTGGACCGATGGTATTCTTGGCGACATCTCGATTGATGCAGCCAGTGTCAGTGATCCGGTTTTGATCCGTGGCGATGGGCAAGTGCTATATACACTGGCCTCGATCGTGGATGATACGGATATGGGCGTCACCCATGTGGTCCGCGGGTCGGATCATGTGACGAACACAGCCACGCAAATCCAGATGATTGAGTCGATTGGTGGGACAGTGCCTGAGTTTGCGCATCACTCGCTTTTAACAGGTCCGCAAGGCGAGGCATTGTCGAAACGGCTTGGCACCCTGTCGCTACGGGACCTACGCGCGCGGGGCGTGGAGCCAATGGCATTGCTGTCGCTGATGGCGCGGCTTGGGTCCAGCCAACCCGTCGAGCTGCGCGGTTCGATGGAGGAGTTGATTGATGGGTTTGATATCGCCCATTTTGGGTCTGCGCCGACCAAATTTGACGAAAACGATCTTCTTCCGCTGACGTCCCATCACCTTCAGACGCTGCCGCTGGAAGCGGTTGCTGCGGATATTGAAGCGCTCGGCGTGCCGCATGAGATGGCTGGACAGTTCTGGGCCGTTGCAAAGGACAACATCACCACACGCGCTGATCTGGCTGAATGGTGGACGTTGTTTCGTGATGGGGCTGACCCCTTGATTGAAGAGGGGGACGAGGATTTTGTTGCACAGGCAATGACCTTATTGCCTGACGCTCCGTACACCGACACGACCTGGAGTGAGTGGACCGCAGCCGTCAAAGAGGCGACGGGGCGCAAAGGCAAGGGGCTTTTCATGCCGTTGCGGCTTGCGGTGACCGGTCGGCGCAATGGGCCTGACATGGCCTCGGTGATGCCGCTTTTGCAGCGCGTGCGGGCAAAGGGCTGATCTCATGGCGCAGGCGCCCGCAAAGTTTCTGACGGGCAGTCTGTTTAAGCATGTCTCGGTTATGTCATTGACCGCGTCGGTTGGGCTGATGGCCGTTTTTCTGGTCGACTTCGTCGATATGGTTTTCATCTCGATGTTGGGCAAAGCCGAGCTGGCAGCGGCCGTGGGATATGCGGGCGCAATCTTGTTTTTCACAACGTCCTTCAGCATTGGGCTGGCGATTGCGGCGGGCGCTTTGGTGGCGCGGGCCTTAGGTGAAGGCGATGAGGGACTTGCAGCGCGACGCACATCGACCTCATTGATCTATGGCGTTGTCTTCTCGGCGATTTTTGCGGGGCTTGTCTGGCTAAACCTGCGGTTCTTTGCAGAGCTTTTGGGTGCGACGGGAAATACGCTGGACCTGACGGTGCATTACTTGCAGATCATTGTGCCGTCACTGCCTTTGCTGATGATCGGCATGATGGGAGGCGCAATTCTGCGGGCTCATGGGGATGCCAAGCGGGCCATGATGGCAACGATTTATGCAGGCGTTGTAAACGCGATACTCGACCCGATCTTGATCTTTGGTTTCGATCTTGAACTGACTGGTGCTGCACTTGCATCGGTTTGTGCGCGGGTCGCGATTGCCGCGACGGCTTTGCTGCCAATCATCAAGTATTATGGTGGGCTGAAGTTACCAACCTTCAGTTGCCTGATAGAGGACTTGCCCCCCACACTTACGATTGCTTTCCCTGCCATCCTGACCCAACTCGCTACACCCGTTGGGCAGGCCTATGTGACGCGCGCGATGGCGGAATACGGCGAAGCAGCCGTTGCGGGTATGGCGATTGTGGGTCGGTTGACGCCTGTTTCTTTTGCAGTGATTTTCGCCTTATCGGGCGCGATTGGTCCGATCATCGGGCAGAATTTTGGGGCCAAGGATAATGCCCGTGTCGAAGGCGCGTTTTTTGCAGGGCTGGCTTTCACGGCATTGGTCGTCATTGGCATTGCCTTGGCGCTTTTTGGATTGCGCGGACCGATTGCGGCGCTTTTTGATGCGGAGGGTGTTACCAAAGATCTGGTCTTCCTTTTCTGCGGTCCGCTGGCGCTTTTGTTTTTCTTCAACGGCGTGCTTTTTGTGGCGAATGCGGCATTTAACAATCTGGGGCATCCGTTCTATTCGACATGGGTAAATTGGGGGCGGCATACGCTTGGCACAATGCCACTGGTCGCTTTGTGCGCCTGGGCGTTTGGCGCGCCAGGGGTGCTGATCGGACAGGCGCTGGGCGGGGTTGTTTTTGGGACTGTCGCTTTCTTTTTGGCGCGCAAGGTTATTCGCGAGGGGCGCGCCCCTAAGGATCGCGATCCGTTTGCGCGTCAAGCACGGCTCCTGAGCTTGTTGAATTTACGGCGATGAAGTGATCGACCAGCGCGGTTTCGTTCTTTGTCAGCGTCTGCGCGCGCGGATAGCGCGGTGTCATGCGGTCATTCAGTATGGGGGTATGCCAACCATCGGTGGTCTCAAAAAACCGTGCGACACCGTCTTCGCCAAACCTGTGCAGATAGCCTTGCACGACCACGTCCAGATAGCTCAGCAGGATCGGATGGGTTGCGGAGGGCGCGATGTGTGCACTGTCGGGGATCGCATAAACTGCGGTCTCGCTTGGTATAGTCGCGGCTGTGATTTGAGGCGTTACCTTATGGCGGTCATAGGCGTATTCGCGGGCGTCCAGGGTGTGCCAATCTGCATCGGGCACCGCGGCAATCAGGCCCTCTAGCGTTGTAGTTGCATCCGGGCGCACGGTTAGAAAGGCCGCCATGCGGTGGGTCGTATGGCGCCAGACGCGCCGCCATCCCTGCAAGGTTGCGTGCTGAATACCGGGATAGCTGTGTGTTGCGGTATTCACCAGCGATCCGTAGCCGAAGAAATGCGGATGATGGATCATTCGCGCGCGCGCAGTATTTGCGCGGGTCGGGCGGAAAGAGGGCGCCAGGCAAAGGCGAGACCGGCCAGAAGCGTCGCCAGAACACCCCCGATGACGATGGCCAAAGCGTTCGGCCAGATCACGATAAACGATGTTTCCATGACGAATGTAGTGACGGCCCAGCCCGCTGTGATGCCTGCTGCGATGGCAACGATGCCTGCGCCCGCACCAAGAAGGGCGGCCCGTAAGGCAAAGCTGGACAAAATGCGCCCACGCGGCGCGCCGATCGTCTTGAGGATCGCGGCTTCGTACGTGCGGGCGCGCTCGCCTGCGGCGGCGGCGCCGATCAGGACCAGAAAGCCGGTCAGCAGGGTCGCGGATGCGCCGTATGATGTTGCTGCAGCCAGTCCTGCAAGCACGTCTGAGACCCTGTCAATCGCATCGCGTACGCGCACGGCGGTGATGTTCGGAAACGTGTTTGCCAGCTCGCGCAGGATGCCTGCTTCGGCGTCTTCTTCTGCATACACAGTCGCGATGTGGGTATGGGGTGCACCCGCCAGTGCGCTGGGGTTCATCGACAGGATAAACCCGATTCCGGCGGTTGAGAAATCAACCTCGCGGAACGATGCAAGCGTGCCGGTTATGTCGCGGCCCAGAATGTTAATCGTCATGCTGTCACCAAGGCTCAGCCCCATCTCTTCTGCTTCTTCGGCAGCAAAACTGATGAGTGGTGGGCCCGTATAGTCTTCGGGCCACCATTCGCCTTCTGTGAGTGTCGTGTTGTCCGGTTGAGCGTCCGTGTAGGTCACACCGCGGTCGCCATCCAGGACCCAGTGGCTGCCAGCCACGTCCCGTGCAGGACGGTCATTGATGCGGGTGATGATGCCACGCAGCATCGGGGCACTGTCAACGCGGCTGACAGCGTCGTTCGCGTCCAGACGTGCGCGGAATTCGGGCAGTTGATCGTTCTGGATGTCGACAAAGAAATAGCTTGGGGCTACCTCAGGCAGATCCCCCGCGATGGCGTTGCGCAGATTGCCATCTATTTGCCCGACAGCGGCAAGGACAGAGAGCCCAAGACCAAGGGACAGCACAACGGATGTCGCCTCTTCCCGAGGTCCGCCGATGGAGCCGAGGGCCAAGCGCAACGCCGTGCGACCACGTGTTGATTTCAGCTTGGTTGCGCGCCGTGACAAGGCCCTGATGCCCATCGCGGCGAGGGTCAGAACGAGAAGGACGCCGACGATGCCGCCGGCAGTTGCAAGTGTCAGGGTCATCGCATCAGAAAACCAGATCGCAATCCAGATCAGCGCAGCGAGTAAAAGCGCGATGGTCACAAGGTAAGGCCAGGATGGCAGCAGCTTTCCGCTGCCCAAGGCGTCGCGAAACAGGGTGGCTGCTCGGATGTCATCGGTGCGGGCAAGTGGCCACAGTGTAAATATGAGCGCAGCGAGGGTTCCGTAGATCGCAGCTTCGATCAAAGGCGCGGGGTGGATTGCAAAGACTGCCGGGATGGGCAACCGCGCCTCGATAACAGGTGACATCAGCAGGGGCAGGCCTGCACCAAGGATTAGGCCCAACAGAATACCAAGGATTGTCAGAACACCGATTTGCAGGAAGTATGTCTGAAAGATTGTGCGTCGATCCGCACCAAGGGTTTTGAGCGTCGCGATGACGCCCGTCTTGCCCGACAGGTAGGCGCGCACAGCGGCCGAAACGCCAACTCCGCCAACCGCCAGGCCAGACAAGCCCACAAGCACAAGAAAAGCGCCAAGGCGGTCAACGAATTGCTGCACGCCTGGTGCGCCATTGCGTGCGTCTGTCCAACGTAGGCCACTTGTCTCAAAAAGCGTTTCTGCCTCATTCTCCAGGGCTTCCAGCGGCGCGGCATCCGGTAGATCAAGACGGTACTTCGTTGAAAACAGCGTGCCCGCGCCCAGCAGGCTGGAGTTTGCCAGATCATCGGTGCGTACAATGGTGCGTGGCCCAAGAGCAAAGCCGCCCGCGGCACTGTCTGGTTCGGTTACCAGCGCTGCCGACAGTATGAACTCTTGCGTGCCAAGACGAAATGTATCGCCTGCCTCAAGGCCCAGACGGTCTTTCAGGACACGTTCCATGACGGCACCAGGCAAGCTATCGCTGCCAGCAAGTGCATCGGGTAATGGTATTGGCGGATCGAGAACGACCTCTCCCACAAGTGGATAAGCGGCATCGACTGATTTGATCTGGGTCAGACCGCGCTCGGGGCCATTCTCGCCGTCAACGACGGCCATGGATCTGAAATCAGTCACCTCGGAGATGGCAAGCGATTGGTCTTCCATCCAAGCGCGTTCGTCGACGGTCGCAAAGCGGTAGGTGAACTCCATCTCGGCGTCGCCGCCAAGCAAGGCAGCGCCTTCACGCTCCAGACCCGCCTGAATTGACGCGCGCACAGAGCCGACCGCAGCGATCGCGGCCACGCCGAGGGCGAGACAGGCAAGGAAAATACGGAAACCCCGCAGTCCGCCGCGCAGTTCGCGACGGGCAAAACGTGCTGCGATCGCTAAGCTCATTCGGCGGCTTTCTGAGCGGGTGTGTCGTCAACCCGCCCGTCGCGCAAATGCACGGTGCGATCACAGCGTGCCGCGAGATCGGGGGCATGGGTTACCAGGACCAGCGTTGCGCCATGGCGGTCGCGCAGGCCAAAGAGCATGTCGATGATCGCCGCCCCATTTGGTCCATCCAGATTGCCCGTTGGCTCGTCCGCCAAGAGGATATCGGGACGCGGCGCAGAGGCGCGTGCAAGTGCGACGCGCTGTTGTTCGCCGCCTGACATCTGGCTGGGGTAATGATCGACGCGGTGCGAAAGGCCGACTGTCTGCAATTCAGCCTCGGCCCTCTCAAAGGCATCTTTGTGCCCGGAAAGCTCAAGGGGCACTGCGACGTTCTCCAGTGCGGTCATCGTCGGGATCAGGTGGAAAGACTGGAAGACAACGCCCATATGCGCGCGGCGAAAACGTGCGAGTGCGTCTTCATTCATTTGCGTCAGATCCTGCCCAAGCGCGGTGACGGTGCCGCTTGTCGCAGTCTCTAATCCGCCCATAAGCATGAGCAGCGAAGACTTGCCCGAGCCGGACGGCCCCACAAGCCCCAAGGTTTCGCCTTTAATCACATCAAGCGTGATCCCATGTAGAATATCGACGCGCCCGGCATTGCCATCAAGCGACAGGCGCGCATCTTGAAGAGAGAGAACGGGTTCGGACATGAGAGGACGCCTGCTGATGTTGGTTGCTTTGGGATATGGGGCGCGCGCTTGGACGCGCAACCTGATCGCATTTATTTTAGTGGTTTCCGCAAGCGTCGCGACTGCAGAGCCGCTTCGTATCGCTGCCTTGGGCGACAGTCTGACCCAAGGGTTCGGCTTGATGGAGCAAGATGGATTTGTGCCCCAATTGCAATCTTGGCTGACTGACAATGGAGTTGATGCAACTGTCGTGAACGCAGGTGTTTCAGGGGATACCACGCAAGGCGGATTATCGCGCATCGAGTGGACGTTAACGCCGGATATTGGTGCTTTGGTCGTAGCACTTGGCGGAAATGACCTATTGCGGGGCCTTGATCCGACGGTAAGTCGCGCAAATTTGCGTGGTATTCTCGAGGTTGCGGCCGCCAAGGATGTTCCGGTTCTATTGATCGGTATGGAAGCGCCCAGCAACTACGGCCCCGAGTATAAACAGGCGTTCGATGTGATCTATCCAGAACTGGCGGCGGAGTTCGGTGCGCGTTATCTTGAGAGCTTTTTTGCGGGGTTTGGCACCGCCCGAGACGATCCGGCAGAGTTGTTGCAATACATGCAACCGGATGGGGTTCATCCGAACGCAGCTGGTGTTGAAGTGATTGTAGAAGCGATTGGCCCGGAAGTGCAGGCCTTGGTTGATCCGCTTATTAACTGAGCGCGATCAATAGGTTGGGCGGCCCCATCAATGGCGCCGCCCAGAATGTCTTAGGCGAGTGCGAGGTTCGACGCAGCTTCGCGGCCATTGCGGCCTTCTTCAACGTCGAAAGTCACTTTTTGGTTGTCGGCGAGGCCGGTCAGACCAGCCCGCTCAACAGCGGAAATGTGAACGAAAACGTCTTTGCCGCCATCGTCGGGGGCAATAAAGCCATAGCCTTTTGTGGTGTTGAACCATTTAACGGTGCCATTAGCCATCCGTCTGTCTCCTTAAATTAACTGCCCACAGGATGTGGCAGGTCGGCTTGGTCATGCGTTTCAACTGACTGGCCGTGTAGGAGCAGGTGGTCGAATAACGGTAACGGTCGCGAGAGTCACATGGGGTGTGGCACCTTGAAAAGCAAGTGAAATAAATATGAAAGCCGCGCCGTATGTTTGCGTATGGTAGTGGTATGGCTCGGGTATGGCAGCTGAACATACGTTTTGAGCCGGGGCGAAATCGGCAGATGGATTCAAAACCACCTGCTGAAATTCGGGATTGTCTCCGATCTACCGCACAAATTTCTTATGCTTGATCCGCTTCGGTTCCAGAGCGTCGGCTCCGAGGCGACGTTTCTTGTCTTCCTCGTAGTCCTCGAAGTTGCCTTCGAACCATTCGACATGCGCCTCGCCTTCGAAAGCCAGAATATGGGTGCAGATGCGGTCGAGGAAGAAGCGGTCGTGGGAGATGACGACGGCGCAGCCGGCGAAGTCGACAAGCGCGTCTTCGAGCGCGCGGAGGGTTTCGACGTCGAGATCGTTGGTCGGTTCGTCAAGCAGTAGCACGTTGCCGCCCGAGCGGAGGAGCTTGGCCATGTGGACGCGGTTGCGTTCGCCACCCGAGAGCAAGCCGACCTTTTTCTGCTGATCGCCGCCTTTGAAGTTGAACGCGGAGCAATAGGCGCGGGAGTTCATTTCGGCGTCGCCCAACTGAATGATGTCATTGCCGTCCGAGATCACCTCCCACACGGTTTTATCCTCGGGAAGGGCGTCGCGGGTTTGATCGACATAGGACAGCTGCACGGTGTCGCCGTATTCCAGCGAGCCGTCATCGGGCTGTTCTTGCCCTGTCATCATCCGAAAGAGGGTGGTTTTACCCGCACCGTTGGGGCCGATCACGCCGACAATGCCGCCGGGGGGCAGGGCGAAGGTGAGATCTTCGACGAGCAGCTTGTCGCCCATGGCTTTCTTGAGGCCGTTCACCTCGATCACTTTGCCGCCAAGGCGGGGGCCGTTGGGGATGATGATCTGGGCGCGGCCGAGCTTTTCGCGCTCGGACTGGTTGGCCAGATCATTATAGGCGTTGATGCGGGCCTTGGATTTGGCTTGGCGCGCTTTTGGGGATTGGCGCATCCATTCCAGCTCGCGCTCCAGTGTTTTCTGCTTGGATTTGTCCTCGCGCGCTTCCTGCTCAAGGCGTTTGGCTTTCTGTTCGAGCCACGAGGAGTAGTTGCCTTCCCAGGGCACTCCGGAGCCGCGATCCAGTTCCAAGATCCAGCCAGTGATGTCGTCGAGGAAATAGCGGTCGTGGGTGACGATCAGGATTGTGCCTTTGTAATCAATGAGGTGCTGTTGCAGCCACGCGATGGTTTCGGCATCGAGGTGGTTAGTCGGCTCGTCGAGCAGCAGCATTTCGGGCTGTTCTAGTAGCAGTTTGCACAGTGCGACGCGGCGTTTCTCACCGCCCGAAAGCTTGGTGACGTCGGCATCGTCAGCGGGGCAGCGGAGCGCTTCCATCGAGACGTCGATTTGCGCGTCGAGGTCCCAGAGATTCTGGGCGTCAATCTCGTCTTGCAGCTTGGCCATCTCCTCGGCGGTCTCGTCGGAGTAGTTCATGGCCAGTTCGTTGTAGCGATCGAGGATGTCTTTCTTGGCTTTCACGCCGAGCATCACGTTGCCGCGCACATCGAGACTTGCGTCCAGTTCGGGCTCTTGCGGGAGGTAGCCCACTTTGGCGCCTTCGGCTGCCCAAGCCTCGCCCGAGAAGTCTTTGTCGATGCCAGCCATGATACGCAGCAGTGTTGATTTACCGGCGCCGTTGACGCCGACAACACCGATTTTCACGCCGGGCAGGAAGCTCAGGCGGATGTTTTCAAAGCATTTTTTGCCACCGGGATAGGTCTTTGAGACGCCGTCCATGTGGTAGACATATTGATAGGCTGCCATGGGAAATTCTCCGCTCGCGTGTCGCTGTTCGGCTTTAGATAGCGGGGCGTCCCGGTAAGGGCAATCAGGTGGAGCGGCGGCGGAAGACAGGGCGCATCATTTGCTCTTCACGGGCAAGGGCTGTCAGCGCGGGTAAAAGCGCGTCTGCTGGTATGTCGGCGGCGGTAGAAGCGCGTGCGCCTTGTGTCCCTGCGAGCCACAGATGCGCCATCGCGTAGCCAAGGGAATAACCGGCCCAATTGGGCAAGTGCCCTGAGCCAAAGAACCAGCGGGCGTGGTCATATTCCGGGTCTGCCCATTCGCGTAGGGCCGCACCTGCAAGCGTTGGGATAAGACTGTCGTCGATGGCGCATTCCCACGGTTCGGGTTCGGTGCCGTATACTTCGCGAACGAACTGACCCGCCAAGCCCTCGCTGACCAGAGCTTCGCCTAAAGTGCGTCCATAATGGGCAGCGTCCCACCGCAAGGCGTGGTGTATTTCATGGGCAATCATGCGTGACAAAGGCCCGTCGAGATTGCGCCGCATGTTGGGATTTTCCGGATCAAAGCTCAGCATGATGACGCCCGCACGTGGCGCATGCCCAACGTGGCCAAGTTGTGGAATGCCAAAACCCGGCGTGGCTTGGACAACTAGATCGAGGCGCGGCAGGGTCACAACCTTCGCCAAGCGTTCTTCGGTCGCGACCAGTGTGCGATTGATCTGCGGCAGGACGGGATCCAGCGCGGCTCTTGCGTTCAGGTAGTGGACCGTCCAAACCATATACCTACGCTAGGCGGCAGCTTTTGGCTTGCCCAGCAGCAAAAGGCACACCGTTTGGGTAACTGGCGGGATGTCGCGCGAAAGGGAATTGAGATGCGCGAAGGCTTGCCGATGGCGCGGGCAGGGCAGACGGTGGGGCTGCTGGGAGGGTCCTTTGATCCGCCACATGCAGGTCATGCAAATATCACACGTCAAGCCTTGCGACGCTTTGGGCTGGACCAAGTCTGGTGGCTTGTCTCGCCTGGCAACCCTTTGAAATTACATGGCCCTGCGCCGATGGAAGACCGAATTGCAGCATGTCATGCTGTGATCGATCATCCGCGCCTGCAGATCACAGATTTTGAAGCACGGGCCGGTACACACTTCACTGCGGAGACGTTGGTAGCCTTGCGGCTTGTTTACCCAGGTGTGCGGTTTGTTTGGCTGATGGGTGCGGACAATCTGGCTCAATTTCATCGCTGGCAGCAGTGGCGTTGGATCATGCGCACGGTTCCTGTTGGCGTATTGGCGCGACCGGGTGATCGTCTGACGGCGCGTACGTCTAAAGCGGCCCAGGTTTTTGAGAAGGCGCGGATCTCGGGTCGGGCATCGCAGCTTTTGGCGCGAGCCGAAGCGCCTGCCTGGTGCTTTATCAACGTGCCGATGGTGAATTTATCGTCCAGCGCAATCCGGGCGAAAGGTCACTGGGGCTAGGTCCGTCGACGGATCAGTGATGCAAAGCCCGATCCGATCAGCAAAGCGAGGCCAGCCAGCGTCAGGGTATCGGGCAAGTCTTGGAAAACCAGCCATCCAAGCGACGTTGCAGCGATCAGCTGAAAGTACACAAACGGAGCCAGCGTGGTGCTGGGCGCCAGGCGGTAGGCCAAGATCAGGATCAAATTACCGAGCATGGAACACAGACCTGAGGCAAAAGTAAGCGCAGCGATTTCGCTGGTCATCGGAGGAACCGCTTGCAGGCCAAAAGGCAGAGTGACGGCTGCGCTGATACCCAGTTGCGTAAAGAGGAGCGCGCGAGGCCGCGCGGTTTCTGCAAGCCATTTTGAGGCTGTCAGAAATGCTCCGTAAAAGCATCCCGCGAGCACCCCAAAGCCGAGGCCCGGTGTCATGCCAAAGCCTGGTTTGACGACAAGCAGCACCCCTGCGAAGCCCAGAAGCAACAAAAGCGTCTGTAAGGGGGTGATCGGCTCGCGTAGGAGGATGCTTGAAAGAAAGAAGCTGAGGATTGGCCCAATGAAGAAGGCGCCAAAGACGTTCGCAATAGGTTCGGTTTGCAATGCGGTCAGGATCGACGTGATCCCGCCTGTCAATAAAAGTGCGCGAAACCAAACGCGCCAATCTTTGAAAAGCGGCCATGTCCCTGCGGGTATGAATGGCAACACAAGGATGGCGCCGACGACAAAACGGGTCCAGGCCACATAAATCGGTGCGACGCCGTCTTGCGCGACCAACAGCTTGCCTGCGGTGTCCCCCATCGGGATGAACGACATGGCGATAAACATCAGGGCGATCGGTTTGCGCATGATTGGGGCGCTATCACGCGGATTTGCGGTGTGAAAGCGCAAATGGACGGTTGAGCGAGGTGCGCTGCTGGGCTTAACTATCCGAATGGGGATGCTTTTTTCACGTCGCGGTTTTGTCGCCGCCTTATTGTCGAGTGCGGCAGTGCCAGCGGTGGCAGAGGCGCCGGCCCGTTCTGACCGGCCACAGGTCAGAGGCGGCACGCAAGTTGTTCGTAGACCGAAAGGCACCGAGCGGATCATCGCAGAAGCTGGCTTGTCCGGGGCCGTGGGTTTTGTTGTGGCCGATGCCAAAACCGGGCTGGTGTTGGAAAGTGTCGGCGCGTCGGCCAGTCTGCCCCCCGCCAGTGTCGCAAAGGCGATGACCGGAGCTTATGCGCTTGAAACGCTCGGAGCTGAGTACACCTTCAAAACGCGCATTTTCGCGCGTGGCACAATGTCAGGCGGCGTTTTAAGTGGTGATCTGATCCTCGCTTGCGGAGGCGATCCGGTGCTTAGCACCGATCATCTTGGTGATATGGCAGCCCAATTGAAAGAACGCGGTCTTCGCGAGGTGCGTGGCAAATTCCTCGTTTACGGTGGAGCGCTGCCTCGGGTCGATGAGATCGACAAGAACCAGCAAGACCATTTCGGCTATAACCCGACGATCAGTGGGGCTGTCCTGAACTTTAACCGTGTCCATTTTCAGTGGAAACGTGCGAGCGGTGACTGGAACCTAACGATGGATGCGCGGGCCAAACGATATCGGCCGCAGGTTGCGATGGCGCAAATCAGTGTGGCGGACAGGTCTAGCCCGATCTTTGACTATCGCGATGGAGGTGGTGTGGATCGCTGGCGGGTTGCAAGCCGTGCGTTGGGCAATGGCGGTTCGCGATGGCTGCCGGTTCGAAAGCCAGAGCTTTATGTCGGGGATGTTTTTCGGACGCTGGCGCGCAGCCACGGGATTGTGCTGCCCGCTGCGCAGGCTGGAACACGAGCCCCGTCTGGGACAGTGCTTGTGCAGCGCGACAGCCCGCCATTGCGGATCATTGTGCGCGATATGCTGAAGTATTCGACAAATATCACAGCTGAGGTTGTGGGCCTCACGGCGACGATCAAGCGGAGGGGGCAAGTGTCGGGGCTTCGTGCATCTGCATCGGAGATGAACCGATGGGCGCAACAACGCTTTGGTGCGCGCGCTGAACTGGTCGACCATTCCGGTTTGGGGGATGCATCACGGATCACTGCCGGGGATATGGTTAAAGCGTTGGTCGCGCTTGGACCTCAGGGACGCTTGGCGGGCTTGCTGAAGGATATTCCAATGCGCAACGCCAGCTACGAGGTCGTCAAAAGCGATCCAAATAAGGTACGCGCCAAAACCGGAACGTTGAATTTCGTTTCGTCGTTGGCGGGCTATCAGCGGGCACCTGATGGGACAGAATTGGCTTTTGCCATTTTCTGCGCGGATGTGCCATTGCGCAAGAAGACGGCGAACGCAAATGGCGACCGCCCGCGTGGAGCGCGCACATACAATGGACGGGCCAAACGCCTGCAACAGTCCTTGTTGCGGCGTTGGGGACAGCTTTACGGCGCTTAAAGCGTCATGTGCCGTGCACGTGAGCCGCGTTCGATCGCGGCAGCATGCAAACGGTCAATGTTCAGTTCATATCGGATTTCTTCAAGCAAACGTAGTTCCGTCTCTGCCAGTTTGCCGTCAGCTGCAGCCACATCGCAGGCCAGCGCATAAGCCGTTTCGTTCAGATGCGGTGGTAGCACATCGCGGATCAATCCAAAGAGCGCATCAAGGCCGTCTTCTTGCTCAAAAAGATCAAAAACTGTTTGCCCGATGGTTTGAAGACGGTCAGCGTCATACCCGGCAAAAACGGGCAAGTTATTGATTGAGTTTGTGATTTTGACCAGCTCGGATGTGCGGATATTCTCGTCAGACGCTGAGATTGCAATCATCACAGCGGCAAGACTGTCTTGTGCGGTCAAAGGGTGTGGAAGATCGGGCAAGGGAAACTCCTGTTGCGGTTGATCGGACTTTATTGACCTCTGCGCAGGCCAGCAATAGGGAGTGTGCCGAGAAACGGCGGCTGGGGCCGCGTGTCAGCGAAAGTGATCCGAGATGTCGAATTTGCGCGAAGAAGCAATGCAATCAAAGGCGTGGCCCTTTGAAGAGGCGCGCCGGGTTCTTAAACGCTATGCGAAGAAAGACCCTGAGAAGGGCTATGTGTTGTTTCAGACAGGCTATGGGCCGTCTGGATTGCCGCATATCGGGACCTTTGGCGAGGTTGCGCGCACGACAATGGTGCGGCGCGCGTTCGAGATTTTGTCGGACATCCCAACCAAACTAATCTGCTTTTCCGACGACTTGGACGGCTTTCGCAAAGTGCCGGGCAACGTGCCGATGCAGCAAGAATTGAAGGAAGATCTTAATCTTCCACTTACAAAGGTGCGCGACCCGTTTGGCCTTTATGAGGGGTTTGCCCAACATAACAACGCGCGTCTGAATGAGTTTTTGGACAGTTTTGGGTTTGAGTACGAATTCGCCTCTTCGACCGAGTATTATACATCGGGCCGGTTTGATGAGATGCTGCTGGTTGCTTTGGAGCGCTTTGATAAAATTCAGGAAATCATGCTGCCGACTTTGGGAGAAGAGCGGCGTGCGACTTATTCTTGCTTTTTGCCGATCAGCCCAAAGACTGGCCATGTGCTGCAGGTTCCGACGCTGGAGCGCAATGTCGCCAAGGGGACGATTGTTTACGCGGAACCCGATGGCGAGCACGTTGAGATCCCTGTGACGGGCGGCAATGTGAAGATGCAGTGGAAGCCTGATTGGGCGATGCGTTGGGCCGCGCTGGGTGTGGATTACGAGATGTCCGGCAAGGATCTGATTGATAGCGTCACGCAATCGAGCAAGATTTGTCGCGCGTTGGGCAAGCCTGCACCGGAAAGTCTGTCTTATGAGCTCTTTAACGATGAGCAAGGGCAGAAAATTTCGAAGTCGAAGGGCAATGGCCTATCGATGGAAGAGTGGCTGACTTATGCAGCGCCCGAAAGCTTGCAGTATTTCATGTATCAGAAGCCAAAGACGGCCAAGCGGCTGTATTTCGATGTGATCCCCAAGGCGGTGGACGAGTATCACCAGCAATTGCGTGGATATCCGGGTCAGGAGTTAAAGCAACAGCTGGGCAATCCGGTGTTTCATATTCATGGGCACAATGTGCCAGCGTCTAACATGGTTGTGCCGTTTTCGATGTTGCTGAATTTGGCCTCTGTTTCCGCCGCTGAAGAAAAGGAGCAGTTATGGGGCTTTATTCAGCGCTATGCGCCCGATGCGCGAGCTGAAACGCATCCGGATCTTGATGCGGCGGCAGGTTTTGCCGTGCGTTATTACAATGATTTTGTGAAACCCGAAAAGACCTATCGCGCGCCGACGGATCTGGAACGCGAGGCGTTGGAAGAGTTAGCGCAGGGTCTGCGCGACTGGGAGGGCCCGGTCGATGCAGAAGAGTTGCAAGGGCTTGTTTTTGCATGTGGTCGAGAGCGGTTTGATCCGCTTCGCGATTGGTTCAAGGCGCTTTATGAAGTGCTTCTGGGTGCTTCCCAAGGGCCGCGTTTCGGGGGTTTCATTGCGCTTTACGGTATCGAAGAAACCATCGCACTGATCGAAAAGGGGTTGGCGGGCGAGTTGACCTGACGGCGCCCCCACCTACCGTCCTTTTACCATAAGCAGGGAGAGGGCGCATGAATCGACTTTTTTTTTCCGCAATTTTTGCCTTTGGGCTGGCCGGTTGGGGCCATGCGCAAGATGCGCGCGACACCGCGATCCAGAACACCATTCAGGATCAGATTGAGGCTTTCAAAGCCGACGACTTTGGTGCTGCATTTTCATATGCGAGCCCGATGATCCAAGGCATGTTCCGTACGCCAGAGAATTTCGGTGTGATGGTCCAACGCGGATATCCCATGGTCTGGCGTCCAAACTCTGTACGGTATCTTGAGCTTGACGAGAAAGGTGGTCGTCTTTTTCAGAAGGTGATGATTACCGATCAGAATGGTGGTCTTCATATGCTTGAATATCAGATGATTCAGGTGAATGGCGCGTGGCAGATTAATGGGGTTCAGCTTTTGCCCCAGCCTGATCTGGGTGCTTGAGCGTGCGGTGCTGTAGGCACCGTTTAACGCCTATTTGATACCCCTGTTGCCCGACTGCGGATCGTTTGGATGCGCGGGATCGAGCAACCACCCGATGCGGTGAAAAGGGGTCTTCATGAACAAAGCGATTACCGATGGGCTGGTGCTGACGCCGCCCGCTTTTGAAAACGGTCTGAATGTCTGGTCGAGCGGCGATGGAACGCCCGGGTCCAACACCTATGCCAGCGCTGCAAATGCAGCTTTTGTCCCCGCAGATCAAGATTTCAGCGGCTGTCTGGAGCTTCAGAAAACCACCACAACAACCAAACTGCGTTACATGGGTGAAACGCCTATTCTGCCGGGCTGTTATCTGCGCATTACCGCACGGGTCAAGTGTGTCAGTGGTAATCTGCCATCGGTTCGAATTGCCGGCTGGGCAGGCGCTGCCGGAGGCAGCCATGTGGCCAGCGTGCCCGCATCTGCCGCAAATGTCGCAATGACGAATTATGGCGAGATTTACGAGATCTCGGCGATTGTGGGCACGGGGGATCGCAACGGCGTGGATCTGATTTGGGGTGCCGAGCCGATTTACGGCCATTTCGGCATTGATCTGACGGGGCCCAATGGCGGTGTCGTTCGAATTGATGATCTCAAGATCGAAGACATCACAGGTGCCTTTCTGCGCGACATGATCGATGTGGTCGATGTGCGCGACTATGGCGCAAAGGGAGATGGCACGACCGATGACAGCGCTGCGTTTGAGGCAGCAGATGCAGATTCAAACGGTCGCCGGGTGTTGGTGCCTGCAGGCATTTACTATATCGGCAATCACGTTACGATCGAGAGCCAGATCAAGTTCGAGGGTACTGTGACGATGCCCAAGAACATCCGTTTTCAGTTGCGGCAAGACTTTGATCTGTCGACCTATGGCGACGCTTTTGGGGACGATTTGCTGGGCTTTAAGAAGGGCCTGCAAGCGCTTCTTAACTCTGCGGGTCATGAGAGCTTTGACTTGAACGGTCGCCGTATCGCTGTGGACGGCCCAATCGATCTGCAGGATGTCGTTGACAACAAGACAAGCTATGCGATCCGTCGTGATGTGCGTAATGGCCAGCTTGAGGCCGCGGATACCACTGCTTGGGACACGGATGTTGTAACTTCGCAAGCCAGTTATTCGGCGAGCAATCCGACCAAGCTTACCAATGTTGTGAATGTCGCGAACATTCCGCATGGGTCTTTGGTGGAAGGAACTGGTGTTGGTCGTGAGGTTTACGTCCGTGCGGTCGATGTCGGGGCACAGACGATTACCCTCTCCAACCCGCTTTATGATGCGCAGGGCGTGCAGACTTTCACCTTTAAGCGGTTCAAATATCTGTTCGATATGAGCGGATTTTCTTCGCTCAGCCGATTTGGGTTTGAAAGCGTTGAATTTCAATGCAGTGGGCGCTGCTCTGCGATCATGCTGCCCAAGGAAGGATCAATTTTCCGATTGAATGAATGCACGATTAACCGCCCGAAAGATCGTGGGATTACCTCAACGGGTGGTGGCGATCAGGGCATGCTGATTGACCATTGCCAGTTCCTGTCGAACGAGCAGGGGTCGCTGGTTGAGGATCGCACGACCATTGCTCTGAATTCAAACTCCAATGACAACAAGTTGCGCAACAACCGTGTGGTTCTATTCGGTCACTTTGCAGTGCTGAACGGTTTCAATCACATGATTTCGGGAAACCACTTTTTTCAGGGTGGCACGTCGACCGACGGTATCCGACGTGCGGGCATTGTGCTGACCAACCCACACGCCCGGACAACGATTACCGGCAACTATGTTGATAACTGTTTCATCGAATGGACGAACGAACATGACGCGACGCCTGATTACACGTCGGGTTTTGGCTTTAGCGCCCTGACTTTGACGGCTAACATCTTCCTCGCAAGCAATACTGCGAATTGGTTTAAATGGCTGGTGGTTAAACCTTATGGTACGGGGCATTTCCTGCATGGTTTGAGTGTGACCGGTAACACTTTCGGGTCCGTTGGGGGCAGTGTTCAGCGTGCGGAAGGCGTTGATACGACCTTTGCCGATCTTGATAAGACGCGTTTCCGAAACATCACCTTTTCGGGCAACACGTTCAATGGGGTGACGAATGCTGTCTATAACCCGGTCACAATTCGGCACGCAGAAGGTTCCGACGCGGCCACTTGGGTCATTGATTGTGCGCCGTATTTGCCATTTGGCGGTCGTGCGAAGAGTATTCAGGGCGTCGTGCCTGATGGGCGTGTCGAGAGCGGCGCAAGCGGGACGGAGTGGTCTTTTCCTTATGCGCGCTTGCAGCAAGGTGTGAATAAGGACCAGATCAAGCTGACTTGGGAAAACGCCTGCCGTGGGGAGGTCCATGTGACAGTAAGGTGCGATACGCCGGTCTAGGATAAATCTGCGGGGGTCAGGTAAAAGGCTTTGCCGAAGCCCCCGTTCAGATGCGCGTCTTCGACGTCAAAAAGCGCGAAGGAAAAGTCGGCGAAGTCGATGTAAAGCTTCGCCTTGGGATGCGTGGTCAGGTAATGGTCACGCATGTCCTGATATGCGGGGTCTTTGTGCGCGATAAAACGTGCCTGACATTGTAGGGTCAGCCGGGGATGGGTAAGCGGATCACCCTTTTGCTCGGGCTCGCCGACCAAGAGCGAGCATCTTGGATCCACTTTCAAGGCCTTGGTATGTAAAGACAGATCGCTGATAAGCGTCAACGGTGTACCATCCGGCGCCTGACCGACCGCGATCCGGCTGACCATCGGCATGTTGGTTTCGGGATCGACCACACCGATGGCACCAAAGCGGGCGTTTGTGACCAGGCTTTTGGCCAAAGCGCGGGCTTCATCGGTCGTCTCTCGGATCGGATTGATTTCAGGCATCGGCTGTCCTTGTTGCTGCCATAGACGGTAGCGGACGGTAAACGCGATGCAAGGTCTTCTGTGCGTCGTCCAGACTGATCCTGTCAGCAGGTGTCGTTATCATGCAAATGGGGCTGCTTGTGGGTTGTCAAAACTCCGTCCAACTGCCGAGTTTCAACGCAGCCTCGCCATCGCCGCCGAGCGGTTGAACAAGGCCGACCTCAATGCGCATACGTTTGTTCATTTTCCAGACGACTGACGGCGCAAAGTTGGTATAGCTGTCGCCCTCGGCTGGTTGGCCGGCTTGCAGTTGAGCGATGAACATCCAGCGCTCCCACGGCTTCAGCCCCCAAGTCGCGTCTAACTTGAGGCTGGTTCCTGACTTCTCTTGCGTGGCAAAGATATCTGCCCCTACCCAGCCAGTGTTCAGCCCGCGTCCGTAGTGCAAGCCTAGACGGGTCAGTGTGGTTTGTTCGGCTTCCAGATGGTCGACGTCGATCACCGTGTCGATAAAGGTGCCGACGGCAAAACTGGCGGCGAAGCGGTTCTGCGCTTCGAGCCGACCCAAGGCCACACGTGCAAAGATCAGCGCCTGACCATAAGAGACCTTGTCGGTCATCATGCCATCAAACCCTAGCGTGACACGCTTGCTCAGACCATACTCGGCGTAAAGGCTGTTTTCTGCGCTATGTGCGAGTTCAGGGATCTGGGTCGCGTGGGTTTGCGGACTGGGACGCGTCGTTGTGGAAAACGATAGAAAAACGCCTCCTTTTTCACGCGGCCAGGCCCCTGCAAAGCTGAGCGATGGGGAGATCAACATTAGAAGCAAAACCAACAGACGCATCTGACCAGATGTCCGGGAAAATGGTAAACGTGTGGTTAAGACTGGTTAACTTGTCTGGTAGCGTGACTTAAATCAAAGTCGGGCCTGTGCTGTCATGCCAATGTGGTCACATACACATGCGGGAGCTTTCATAATGCCTTATTCCAACATCCTCGTGCCCATCGCCTTCGATCATGATCGCGATACAAATCAGGCCTTGGAGATCGCCCGCGCGATCCGCTCTGAAGGGGGTAAAATTACCGCGTTGCACGTTGTCGAAGCGCTCCCGAAATATGCGACCGAGTATTTGTCGGAGGCACAGATCGCGCAGGCACATCTGGATATCGAGGAAAGTCTCAAAGACGCGGCGGGCCGCGCTGAAGATGTTGAGGTTCTCGTGGTGACGGGTCATTCAGGGCGCACTATTCTTGAGCAGGCCGAGAAGAAGCATGCCGATTGCATCGTGATTGCGTCGCACAGACCCGGGCTGCAGGATTACTTTCTGGGTTCGACAGCCGCACGTGTCGTGCGTCACGCCCAATGTGCGGTGCATGTGATCCGCTAGCCAGATACGCTTTCAACGGGGCGTTTAAAGCACGTGCTGTTGGCTGTTCAGCCTGAAACGGCTGTCGGTACAAAGCCTATGGTTACAACGCTGCCGCCCTCATGAAGCAGGCCGTTTTGAAACAATTTCGTTTCCGGGTGACAGCGCCATGTCCCAAATTTAGATCTGATGCCGTTAAACGGTTGCGTCAGTCTGGGTGACAACTTCAGCTGCAGCTATGTCACCCTCAACGGACGTGCTGTGGTTGTGGCTATAGGCTGCACCGGGGATCACATAGTTGAACACAATCAGACCCATGATAACGCCCCCTACAACAAGGCTGTGCTCGGACAGGATAGACCAGCCGGGCAGGGGGAGGTCCATGCCGCTAAACCGGTCCAAAGTGCTGTAGCTCAGAAAAACCCAAACAATGCTCAGCGCCAAAAATGGCGCGCGCACGGTCCAGCGGTGTGTCAAGGCTGTCAGTCTTCCGTGTATGGCGGGCAAAAGAAATACGCTGCTTACGCTGAAAAGCCCGGCAGCCATTGCATAGTCTGAGCCGCCGCATTCGCATTTTACGACCATGATTGTCGCGACGGCATAGTATCCGAAAAGCCCAAGCAGCAAGGCAACCGTGTCAGCCAAAGAAAGCTTCATACGCATTCGTCCATCCCCTATTTCAATCAAGTCCGGCACAGGGTGCTGCGCAATTGCGGCAACAATTTGAAAGAGGGGCGGCTTTCTGCGCCACTTGCTTGTTTTGCGGCGAACAATCTCCATATCCAAAAGGCAACAAATCAAGGGAGTGCGCAATGCAGTGTCCGATTGACGGAACGCAACTGGTGATGACCGATCGCAGCGGAGTCGAGATTGACTATTGTCCGCAATGCCGTGGGGTCTGGCTGGATCGGGGCGAATTGGACAAGATCATTGAACGCTCGGCGGCGCCAACACCCCCGCCGCCGCCTGCGGGACGCCAAAGCTATGATGATGATTACCGCGGTGGGGATCGTCGGGATCGCGGGTATCGCGATGATGATGATCGCCGTTATCGCAAGAAAAAAGGCCCTGCGTCTTTGCTGGGCGAAATCTTCGATTTTTAAGATGTCCAGGGCGCGCTGGGTTCCCGCCCTATGACCGTTTCTTGCGCCTTTTAACACCACCGCGTTGGCCCGGGCGGCCCGCGGTTGAACGACCTGCAGCTTTCTGAGCGTCATCAACCGCTTTCTCGACAGCATATTGCCGGGCCATGGGGTCGTCAGACACTGTCAGATCGACAGTCTCCAAACGCTTCACCTCGTCGCGCAGGCGGGCCGCTTCTTCAAATTCAAGGTTCTCGGCGGCTTTGCGCATTTGATCGCGTAGACCGTCAAGATGCGCTTGCAGGTTGCCACCAGCGATGGGCGCATCGACCTTTGCGGTCACCCGGTTCATGTCGACATCGCCTTTGTAAAGCCCAGCAAGGACGTCTTCGACGTTCTTTTTGACCGTTTCCGGCGTAATCCCGTGCTCTTCATTATAGGCGATCTGTTTGGCGCGGCGGCGGTTGGTTTCGCCCAATGCACGCTCCATACTGCCGGTGATTTTATCGGCATACATGATGACCCGGCCCTCTGCATTTCGCGCGGCGCGGCCAATCGTTTGCACAAGCGACGTCTCGGAACGCAAAAATCCTTCTTTATCGGCGTCCAGAATGGCCACCAAACCGCATTCCGGAATGTCCAGGCCCTCGCGCAGAAGGTTAATGCCGATCAGCACATCAAAGGCGCCAAGCCGCAGATCGCGCAGGATCTCGATCCGTTCAATCGTGTCGATATCCGAATGCATATAGCGCACCTTGATGCCTTGTTCATGCATGTATTCGGTCAGATCTTCGGCCATTCGCTTGGTCAGCGTTGTCACAAGCGTGCGGTAGCCGTCTGCCGAGACCTTTCGAATTTCATCAAGTAAATCGTCAACTTGCGTCTCAACGGGCCTAATCTCAACCTCGGGATCCAGAAGGCCGGTGGGGCGGATGACCTGTTCGGTAAAGACACCGCCAGATTGCTCGATCTCCCATGCGGCGGGGGTCGCCGACACAAAGATCGATTGAGGACGCATGGCATCCCACTCCTCGAATTTCAAAGGACGGTTATCCATGCAGGACGGCAGCCGGAAACCATGTTCGGCCAATGTGAATTTACGCCGATAGTCGCCTTTATACATGCCACCGATTTGTGGCACCGACACATGAGATTCGTCTGCGAAAACAATCGCATGATCGGGAATAAACTCGAACAGGGTGGGGGGCGGCTCACCGGGCGCACGGCCTGTCAGGTAGCGCGAATAGTTCTCGATCCCGTTGCAAACGCCTGTGGCTTCAAGCATTTCGATGTCAAAGTTGGTGCGCTGCTCAAGGCGTTGCGCTTCTAGAAGCTTACCTTCGTTCACCAACTGATCCAGCCGCGTGTTCAGCTCTTTTTTGATGTTCACCACGGCCTGCTGCATCGTCGGTTTTGGCGTCACGTAGTGGCTGTTGGCGTAGATCCGGATCTTGTCGAACGTGTCGGTCTTTTGCCCCGTCAGCGGATCAAATTCAGTGATCCCTTCAAGTTCTTCGCCAAAGAACGACAGTTTCCATGCGCGGTCGTCCAAATGCGCGGGCCACACTTCAAGACTGTCGCCCCGTACCCGGAAAGAGCCGCGTTGAAAGGCCTGATCGTTGCGGCGATATTGCTGCGCGATCAGATCGGCCATGATCTGGCGCTGGTCACACAGCTTGCCCGCAGCCAAATCCTGGGTCATCGCGCCATAGGTCTCGACCGACCCGATGCCGTAGATGCACGAGACCGAGGCGACGATAATCACATCGTCGCGCTCCAGCAGCGCGCGGGTGGCCGAATGGCGCATCCGGTCGATCTGCTCGTTAATCTGGCTCTCTTTCTCGATATAGGTGTCCGAGCGCGCGACATACGCCTCGGGCTGATAGTAATCGTAGTAGCTTACAAAGTACTCGACCGCGTTATCGGGAAAAAAGCCCTTGAACTCCCCATAAAGCTGGGCGGCCAGCGTCTTGTTCGGCGCTAGAATGATCGCGGGGCGCTGGGTTTCTTCGATCACCTTGGCCATCGTGAAGGTCTTCCCGGTGCCCGTGGCCCCCAAAAGGACCTGATCCCGTTCGCCATCATTTACGCCTGTCGCGAGCTCTTCGATGGCAGTTGGCTGGTCACCGGCTGCGTTGAATTCCGTCTCCATCCGAAAGGCAATGCCGCCTTCCAGCTTGGGGCGATCGCGAACGTCAGGTGCGGGGCTGTGCAGAACAGGAGTATTCATGGCGATTCCTTTACGAAACCTATAATTTGATCCGTTTTTGTTCTTCTTCAACCCACAGCGTCACGCGGCAGATCATTTATCTCCACCTTTTTGTCGCACTGTGTCAGAAATTAATCTTAAGTGTTATATATCAATAGCTTAGACTGGGTCTATACTGTAACATTTTTAGGCGCTAATCCACCTGCGGTTTTTTTTATTGCCAGGAATTCAGCCAAATTGTTACAAAATAAGGGCAAGCAGCAGAATTGGTTGCCGACCGGGACACACACCCACCCACCCCTCGCTCCCTCGTGGATCGGTCGGCAGCCAATCTTCTTCAATTCTCCCGACAATTCACCGCTTTCCGATCTTGTGACGCGAGATATTTTTGTGGATAATCTAGCGTCAGCCAAAAGGACTGCAGCGATGCGTGCACGGATTTACCAACCAGCCAAAACGGCCATGTCATCAGGGACGGCCAAGACCCACCACTGGGTACTGGAATACGCGCCCGCTTCAAAGCGCGAGGTGGATCCTTTGATGGGCTGGACATCGTCAGATGATACGCAATCCCAGGTAAAACTACGCTTCGACACCAAAGAGGCTGCTTTGGATTATGCAAAGGACAACGGTATCGAAGCGATTGTTCAAGAGCCGAAAAAGCGCAAAGCCAATATCCGGCCCGGCGGGTATGGCGATAACTTCGCGACCAACCGTCGTGGTGCGTGGACCCATTAGCAATCACGCCAGAGGCTTCTGGCGATCTCGGTCTGCGCATAGCACACGTGAACAACGTATCGTTGGCGTCCCCTGAAGGATTCGAACCCTCGGCCTGCCGATTAGAAGTCGGCTGCTCTATCCAGCTGAGCTAAGGGGACGCTTGGCGTTGGGTAACGCGGGCGGGCTGCGTTTTCCAGAGCAAAGTCAAACCCAGGCAGGCCTGCGGCTGCTGTCGACCAATGAAACGGCTGGGGCATGTGCACCGCCAAGGGCCAGCGTTGCCCGACGCAAAACCGCGATGCCGTCTTCCGAATGTGCGGGCAATCCTGCGCCCGAGACCGGCTCTCCGATGGTTAAGCGAAACGGCTGGCGATGTTTGTTCAGTGTTTCGTGAAACAGGGTGATATCACGCAACGTCGGATGGATCAGATCAAACAGGTAAAACAGCACCGAGTTGCGCGCGCGGATATTAATCGGGATCACTGGAAGCTCGAATTTACGCGCAATCATCGCGGCAGAGGGCATCCAGGGGCGCTCATGCAGCTTGAGCCCGCGTCGCTTTGCCAAACGGCCCGAAGGAAAGATCACGCCAAGCCGGCCTTCCTCGACGGCGGTTCGGGTCAGCGACATCGTCAGCCGTGTTTTCTTCAAGGATCGCCGTTCGGGCTTCCATTCGACAGGTACGATCATGTCGTCCATCTGCGGCAAAACCTTGAGGATATCGCCATTGGCATAGAAAAATAGATCGGGCCGGATAGACGCAATCAGATGATGCAGGATGATCCCGTCGGCGATGCCTGTCGGATGATTGGCCACAATCAAAGCGGGGCCATTGCGCGGGATGTTTGCAAGACCCGTCACATCGACGTCCCGCGCCAGCAAGCGCCCCAGGCGCCCCATAATAGACGCGGTCGCCTCGGCTTCAAATTCCGACGCCAGGCGCAGAGTTTTGCCATAGCTCAGCAGTCTGGTCAAAGCGCCCCGCGCAAGGTGCGCGTGGGTGCGCTCATAAAACAACCATGGCGCGCGATCAGCGATCAAAGGATCAAAACGAGCTTTCATATATGCTACAAAACCAAAGTCCCGCAACAGTTCCATGACGTTGCTTCGGGCGCTGTCTTTTGCGCTAAGCTTTGCCCAAAGCGGGCGTCCGGCTCGGCGATCCCTTGCGGGTCTCAAACCGAAGGATTGCGTCGGTTTTATGCTGGAACCTGTGCGCAAAGCGCCGCAAGGTGACATTATGAAAGCGCCTTTGATTGATAATTTGCAATACGCCAACTGGTCGGAAAAGATCTTTCGCCAGATGCGGGAGGGCGGCGTTGATGCCGTCCATGTGACGATCGCTTATCACGAAAGCTTTCGTGAAATGGTCCTTCAACTCGAGGCGTGGAATCGCTGGTTTGAACGCTTGCCCGGGCTGATCTTCAAAGGCACCACAGCCGACGATGTGCGCTTGGCACAAAAGACAGGGCGCACTGCGATTTTCTTTGGGTTTCAGAACCCTAGCCCGATTGAAGACGATATCGGCCTGATCGAGATTTGCCACCAGCTGGGCGTGCGCTTTATGCAGCTAACCTACAACAACCAGTCGCTGCTGGCGACCGGCTGTTACGAGGATGTCGACACCGGGCTGACCCGGTTCGGCAAGCAAGCGGTGGCCGAGATGAACCGCGTCGGGCTTGTGGTCGATATGAGCCATTCTGCCGACCGCTCGACGCTCGAAGCGATTGACCACTCGAGCCGTCCCATTGCGATCACCCATGCCAATCCCGCCTGGTGGCATGCTGCGCGGCGCAACAAGTCCGACGAGGTGCTTTCCGCGCTCACAAACCGCGGCGGCATGCTGGGGTTTTCGGTCTATCCGCATCATCTCAAAGAGGGCGGGGCCTGCACGTTGGAAAGCTTCTGCACCATGATCGCCGAAGCCGCATCGCGCTACGGTGCGCAGCATCTGGGTATCGGCACCGATCTTTGTCAGGATCAACCGGACAGTGTTGTCGAATGGATGCGCGTCGGGCGGTGGAGCAAAGAAATTGATTACGGTGAAGGCTCTGCCGACAATGCTGGTTTTCCGTCGATGCCCGATTGGTTCAGGGACAATCGCGATTTCGGCAATATCCGCGAGGGCCTGCATGCGGCAGGCTTCTCCGATCAGGAAACGGACGGTATTGTGGGCGCCAACTGGTTGCGTTTCTATGAAGAAAGCTTCGGCCCGGCATGAGAGACTTCGCAGATATCCCACAGGTTGCCCTGCGCCCACCTACACAAGTGATGCGATTGGCCCGGATGGGAGCCAGCTTTCCGACACGGCTGTCATTCCTGCGGACTTTATTGCGCCGCCTGGGCGCTGAGCGCGCCCGTGTGACGCGCCCGGTCTGGTCTATCTCGGCCGAAGGCTATGGCCACGCGGTTTATACCGTTCCTTTGGGTGGCCGGTCTTATTCATTGGTTGCGATCTCGACCGATCTGCCCGCCGATCAACGCTCGGACCGGGTGATCGCGGAAGCCTGGGATACCGCATATGTCCTTTACGACGGCATCCCCGATGATGCTGAAATCAAACGCATTATTGCCAACGCACCGCTTCAGGAAGCCGGGCGTTTCACCGAACGCGATCTGGTTCTGAGCCGCGCCAACAAATCCGTGCGCCTTTTTAATCATGTCGTTGAACGGCTTCGGGGCGGGGATCAGCCAGACCCTGAGATGATCCGAAACATCGGCTATCTGATGCGGACCACAGCCGTTTATGGCAATGGTAAATTCGGCATTGCAGACCGCGCCGTGATCGAAGAGCGTCCGGGACTTTCCGGACCGTTCATGGCCGAGATGCTGACCGTCTGGCTGATCCGCGGGTTCACCCATGATCTGGCCGAACATGTCGGCGGCGCGCGCATTGATCGCGACCTCAAGCGTCATCTGGGCATCGGCAACGCAACCGGTCTTGGCATGGCACCCTTTCTGGTGAGCCATCCGGTTTTGCTCAACAATTGGGTGGTTGTGCGTGAGACAGCGCTGGCACGCGTCCGTGCGATCGAAGCGTTGGATCAAGCCCAGATCATGGCGCTTTATGCGCTTCTGGAACGGGTCGCACAGCATCTTGCCGAATGGCAGGTGCCCGATCCCATTCACCAAGCCCGGATCGACGTGATGCGCGCGCAATGGTTAACGGTTGCAGGGCACATGACGCCCGAGATGTTAACATCTAACCGCCCGATCGATGCGCTGATCGGGTGGTCGGAAACCCTTAGCGTCGATACGCAGGAATTGTTGGTCGCGATGGTGCTTGAGCCGTTTGGCGATCTGATTGATGGGCTCACTGAATGTATGGTGGACCCTTTTGGGGCCATGCTTGATCCATTGATGCCCCTCGATGCACTCCGCACTTTGCTTGCGAATGACGCCTCTTGGATGCTGAAGTATGACTTCACAGCGCCACCCGAGCAGGCGCAATTCTGGTATGTGTCCGAAGAAAAACTTGAACCCCGTCTAGGGGACCGGCACACCGAAGCCGGCGCTGAACTGGAAACCCCGCTGGACATTGCACGGCAGGTCCAGGCAATGGCCCGCGATCTCAGCGAGACCGACGGCACTGTCGGCGACTTTCTTCGCGCGCATCCTGAACATCGTTGTGCCGTGCGGCGGATCCAGACGTTAAAGCGCCACCCATACGCTGAAATTCAAGAAAACCTGATCTCGGACAAGACCCATCCGATTGACATGCTACGCTGCAAGCTTTCATTCTTTGGAGCTGCGAAATTCGACCCAAAATCAACGCTTTGGACGCGTATTGCCTTGGTCCAGGGCGCCCCTTTGGCTGATGAACTGGACGCACCGGACGATTGGTGGCTGGCGAGCCTACCCGCATGATCCCATCTGTTGCAGAGCTGCAGGGCAGTCTTCTGAAAGCAGGGCGCGGGCTTAGCCTTTCCTTGGGCGTTGCCGAAGATATCGCGGCCGCCGCCCCCTTTTTCCTCGCAGCGGACGAGCTGAACGAGACCCTTGCCCAGCTTCTGCGCGAGATGGAAAGTGGGCGCGTGACACAAGTGATCGAAGCGATTGATGCCGCACTTTGCGACGGCAAGGCCGAGATTGCCGACAGCCGCGCGGCCCGCGCTCTTGTCGCGTCAGCCAGCTACCGCGCGCAACGCGTTGTCATTCTCAAAGCGGGTCATGTCGTTGCGCAAGAACCGGCAAAAAGCGCCAAGCCGCTCCCCCGGCGGAAGATGATCGACGATGCCCTGTGGGACCGCCTCCAAGAACTTGCAGCCCGCACCTATGTCCCTGCAAGCGACGCCTCGCGCGAAAAAGGGGCGGGCGCCGGCCTCACCGATAACGATTAACCTTGGTAAAGGCCTTCGTAGATCGGGCCGAGCGTGTTTGTCTCGAACAAGGACGACACGCTGGTGCCATTCCAGATGTTCAGGATGGCTTGCGCGAACATCGGAGCGGTTGGGACAATGCGGATGTTCTTGCAGCCCTTCACCGCCTCAGTCGGCTCAATCGAATCTGTAATCACAAGCGATTTCATGACCGATTTGCTCACCCGCTCGACTGCGGGGCCGGACAGGACGCCATGCGTGATGTAGCTGTGCACCTCGGTTGCGCCCGCCTCTGTCAGCACCTCGGCAGCTTTGCACAACGTGCCTGCGGTGTCGCAAATGTCATCAACGATGATACAGCGCTTGCCGCTCACATCCCCGATCACTGTCATCTCAGCAACTTCGCCAGCCTTCTCACGGCGTTTGTCTACAATGGCCAGCGGTGCGCCAATGCGCTGCGCCAGCTCCCGGGCGCGCGCAACGCCGCCAACATCCGGAGAGATCACCATGACATCTTCCATAGATCCGAAGGTCGACTTGATATCGAGCGCGAAAATCGGCGCTGCATAAAGGTTATCTACTGGAATATCGAAGAAACCCTGGATCTGCGCCGCGTGCAGGTCCATCGTCAAAACCCGCTCGATACCGGATTCCACAATCATATTCGCCACCAGCTTGGCCGAGATTGGCGTGCGCGCCTTGGTCCGGCGGTCCTGACGGGCATAGCCGAAATACGGGATCACAGCCGTGATGCGCGACGCTGAGGAACGCTTCAGCGCATCGGACATAATCAACAACTCCATCAGGTTATCGTTAGCCGGATTCGATGTGGGCTGGATGATGAACATATCCTCGCCGCGCACATTCTCGAACACCTCGACAAAGATTTCCTGGTCATTGAACCGCTCGACCCGGGCCTCCACCAACTCCACATTCACCCCGCGATGCATCGACATTCGGCGGGCAACAGCCTTGGACAAGGGACGATTTGCGTTGCCGGAAATCAGTTTCGGCTCAACGATACTAGGCATATGGAAGGGTCCCCCGGGGCTTTCGTTCTGTGACAGAATCGTGACGTTGACACCCCCTACCATGGGTCTAGGCTGCCGCAAAGATTTGCCATGCGCAGGAGGCTCAAATGGCCCATATCGACTACTATTTCGCAACAATTTCGCCCTACACCTACCTCGCAGGCCAGCGGCTGGAGGAGGTCGCGGCAAAGCATGGCGCCACAATCACCTACAAACCGCTCGACATCATGCAATTGTTCGCGCGCACGGGTGGCACGCCGCCCAAGGATCGCCATCCGAACCGGCAGGAATGGCGGCTTCAGGAAATGGCGCGCCAGTCGAAAAAGACCGGGCTTCCGCTCAACATCAAGCCCGCGCATTGGCCGACAAACATGGCGCCCTCTGCCTACGCCATTATCGCCGCGCAAGAGGCCGGTGGCGGTGATCTGGGCAAACTGGTGCATGGCCTGACATCGGCCTGCTGGGCGGGTGAACAGGACATCGCGCAGGACGATGTCATCAAGGATTGCCTCAGCGCGGCGGGCTTTGATCCGTCCCTTGCCGATAGCGGCTTGCTGCAAGGCGCCGAGATTTACACGCGCAATCTTGAAGATGCCGTCGCCGCCGGGGCATTCGGTGCGCCGTTCTATATCACCGACACCGATCAGCGCTTTTGGGGGCAGGACCGGATTGATGATCTGGACGCGTATCTGGGCGGCGCACTTTAACATGCCACGCGATCATCGCGCGGGCCTGTCGGTTTACTGGGCGCAATACGGCACTGCACCTGATACGTTGCTGATCCACTGTTCACTTGCGCATCAAGGCGCATGGGCCCCGCTGGTCGCCAAGGCCGGGTTGAACGCTATCGCGTTTGATATGCCGGGTCACGGACGCAGCGCGAAATGGGACGGGGTCACTGATTATCAGGCGCAAACCACCTCGATCGCGCACAGCTTCTGCGATGCGCCGATGCACGTCATGGGCCATTCTTTCGGTGCAACGGTTGCCTTGCGCCTCGCGTTAGAGCATCCGGCCAGCCTTCGCTCTCTCACTTTGATTGAACCGGTTTTTTTCGCCGCTGCGCAGGGCACGCCCGAACATGCCGCACACGAGGTCGCTTTTGCGCCCTTCGTCGCCGCGATGGAGGCCGAAGATCGCCCCAGGGCCGCACGGCTGTTCACTGATATCTGGGGCACCGGCGCACCGTGGGAGAGCTTGCCTGACAGTCAGCAGCGCGCGCTCACCGATCGGATCCATTTGATCCTTGCCGGGGCACCTGCGATCAATGAAGACAACGCCGGTCAGCTCACGCCGGGACGCCTTGAGGCGCTGGAAACGCCAACGCTTTTGCTGCGGGGAAGCCGTTCAAATCCAGTAACCGCAGCCATCAACGCAACGCTCGCGCGTCGCTTGCCAAATGCAACATCCCACACGATCAATGGCGTCGGTCATATGGGCCCACTGACCCATGCTGCCGTCTTTGCGGCGCACATCAACCGCTTCCAGGCGCACATCACAACTGCCGTTTAGGCGCTGCCTGCGCTTTCGCTTTTTTCAAATATCCTCGCCGAAGGCGGCCTGACCGTGGCCCGTTGGCTCGTCAATGATGTGGTCTTCCCACTCCTCTTCCGGCACCTCGAATTCAGGCACCGTCCAGCCCTGAACCGACACGCCCGCGTCATGCACGGTCTGCGGATCGCCGGAAATCAACGGATGCCAATCATAAAGTGGCTTGCCTTCATGCAGCAGCCGGTAGGCGCAGGTCTCGGGCATCCAATAAGCGATATCTGGCAGGGTCTTGGGCGACAGCTGCACACATTCGGGCACAAATTGCAGGCGAATGTCATACTGCGCGCAGCGACAGGTCTGATCGTCCAGCAGACGGCAGGCCACGCGGGTCAGTGCGACCTCTTGCGTCTCTTCATCTTCGAGCTTGTTCAGGCAGCATTTCCCGCATCCATCGCACAGGGCTTCCCATTCGCTGGGCGACATCTTCTGAAGCGGCACCCGTTCCCAAAACCTATGACGTAGGCCGTCGCGGTGGATCGGGTCTTGAAAGCTCATGCGAGGATCGCACGGGCGCGGGCGCAATCGGCACCCATCTGGGTCACCAATGCGTCGATGCCATCAAATTTCATCTCGGGCCGCAGGAAATCGACCAAGGCAACTGACAGATGGGATCCGTAAAGATCCCCTTTGAAATCAAACAGGAACGTCTCGCAGTTCGGGACATTTTCGCCAAACATCGGGCGCACTCCAATAGAGCTTGCACCGATATAGCTGCCTTGATGTGGGCCGCTTAGAACATCGACACGCACAGCGTAGACGCCGAATTTCGGCGGGTGTAGCCCCAGGATGGACATGTTTGCAGTCGGATACCCCAGATGCCGCCCGCGCTGATCGCCGCGGATCACTTCGCCTTCGATCCGGTGGTAGTGTCCAAGCATTTTTGCTGCATCTCCGGGGCGCCCATCAGACAGGGCCTCGCGGATATTCGTGGACGAGACGTTGCCTTGAACGCCTTGCACCAAATCAGCGACTGTCACGCCAAAGCCCATTTCGGCGCCAAAATCTGCAAGCATGCCGGATGTCCCGCTACGGCCTTTGCCAAAACAAAAGTCGCGTCCCACGACGATGTGTTTCAGCCCCAGTGCATCAACGATAATGGCTTGGGCAAATTCGCGCGCTGTGAGAGCGGCAAGGCGGGCGTTGAAGCTGATCTCGTACAGCCGCTCGACGCCAAGCTTTTCAAGCCGGTTAGCCTTGGCTTCGGCATTCATCAGGCGAAAGGCGGGGGCGTCTTTGGCGAAAAACTCGCGTGGATGGGGCTCAAACGTCATGACGCCAAGCGGCGCTTTGATCGCTTGACCGGCAGTGCGCGCGATGTCGATGACGGCCTGATGCCCCAGATGGACGCCATCAAAATTGCCAATCGCGGCGCTCGCGCCGCGATCTGAAGGGTCTACAAACTGGGTGTCCCGGATAATCCGCATGGGCAGGGAGGTAGCGCCGCAGCCCGCGCGGCGCAAGCGGTCAGTCGAACTTGCGCGACGGTGCCAGAACTGTCGCTTCGCCTTTCAACACGACCGTATCACCAACGGCACAATGCGTTTCAAGCTGGACCCGGCGGCGGGCATAGTCAATCTCGAGGACTTTTACCTCTGCATAAACCATGTCACCGGGGCGCACAGGCGCCATGAATTTAAGCGATTGACCCAGATACACCGTGCCGTGGCCCGGTAATTGTTCGCCAATTACCGCAGAGATCAACCCGGCGGTCAGCATCCCATGCGCAATGCGACCCTCAAAGATGGTGTCCATCGCGTAGGCATCGTCCATATGCACAGGATTATGATCGGTCGACACCTCTGCAAAAAGCTCGATGTCGCGATCTGTCACCTCTTTGCGGAGATAACGGACCATCCCGATTTCGAGGTCTTCAATGCAGATTGTGCCGCGCGGTTGGTTATCCAACATGAGTCTCTCCTACGAATGACTTGGTAACATATATACCAATGCAACTAAGATTTGGTAACTTAATTACTTTGCAAATGCAGAAAAGCAAGGAAATAGAGGGTCAGCGAAGATGACCTATTGTAAAGGTTGGATTGGACATTTCCTTTTGAATATAAGCGCTTAGCGCATCCGGGTCAGGATCATGCGACGTTTTGGTTTCGGCGGCAGCGAGTCCTCCGGAAATAAATAGAGAATCGATATCTTCTCCCATGGCCCCTTTGATGTCTGTCAGCACACCGTCCCCGATGGCGAGGATGTTGGCATCGGGCACGTCTTTTCCCAAAGCGGACAGACGTCGACGGGCCAGATCATAGATCGGCGGATGCGGCTTGCCGAAGTAAAGGCTTTCACCGCCCATTTCGGTGTAAAGCTTGGCTAATGCGCCCGCGCACCATTCACGCTTGTCGCCACGGTCCACCACAATGTCGGGGTTCGCGCAGAGCAGTTTGAGACCCTTTTGTTTGGCATAAAGAAAATCAGGGCGGTTGACGTCTGGATCGGCATAAGGGTCTTCGGGGCCAAGACAGACGATACCGTCTGCCTGATCCAGCGGGGTCCTGGTGATGTTGACCGGGTCTGTCACCACCGAGATTTCATCAAAGAACGGCGCGTCATGTTCCTGACCCATGACGTAGACCTTTTGTCCGACAACGCCGCGAAACATCGCGGCGCGCGCGCTGTCCCCAGAGGTCGCAATCGTATCCCAGGCATCGCGCGCAACCCCGATTTCAGCCAACTGTGCTTCAACGGCCAGACGTGGCCGCGGGGAGTTTGTGACCAAAACCACGGTGCCGCCTCTCTCCCGATAGTCTTGCATGGCTTTGACTGCTGACGGGAAGGGCGTCAGGCCATTGTGCAAACACCCCCACAGATCCACGAAAAGCGCGTCATAGCGGTCTGAGATGTCGGACAGGGACGAAATGATCTGGGTCATGGGGGGCCTCTGGTTTCAAGCGTAACGCTTCATGCGCGGCTTTTATCCAAATGAAAAGGGCGCCTCTTTGAGACGCCCTTTATTCTTTTCTACTGATTTGGCGTTCAGAGTTTGAGGTTTGGGATGATTTGCTTTTTGCGCGACATTACACCGGGAAGTACCACGTGATCGCCAGAGACGGACGCGTCAAAGGACTTCTCGGCAACCGTCTTGGTCAGATCGTTGGGAACCAGCATCGTGGCTTCTTCTTTCAGGATGTCCACCACGAACAGCAGAACTTGATCGACACCGTCTTCAGAGGCAACGGTCGTCATGCTCTCCATCAGGGAGGCTTTGCGATCAAGGATGATCGCGGGCTTGGTGGTTTCCAGAACGGACACCCGGAATTTGGTGCCCTCGACCGCGTATTCCTTGGAATCCATCCGCAGCAGTTCCGCGTCCGAGAACGCCGAAACGTCGGACTTTGCCGCGAAAAGCGCGTCTGCATATTCATGCAGGTCAACGTCAAGCTCTTTGGCAAGGCCGTGGGCCAGTGCTTCGTCGGCCTGCGTTGTGGTCGGAGAGCGGAATGCGAGTGTGTCGGACAGGATGCACGACAACATCGCCCCTTTGATATCCTTTGGCATCTGCGCGACGTCCTTGCCGATCAGCTCGTACATGATCGTGGCCGTACAGGCGACGGGGCGGACCGTGATATCAATGGGGCCTTTGGTTTCCAGACCACCAACCAGCTTGTGGTGGTCGATGATCGCTTGCACGTCCGCGTTGTTGATGTTGGCGGGCAGCTCTGCCGGGTTGTTGGTGTCCACGATGATTGCGGCCTGATCGTCTTCGACATCATCGATGATCCGCGGCTTGGGCAGGTTCCAGTGCTTGAGCATGAACGCCGCTTCTGTGTTGGGCTCCCCCAGCAAGACGGCCTCTGCTTCATGGTTTTTGATATGGTTCAGATACCATGCCCAGATCAGGGGCGACCCGGTGCTGTCGGTGTCGGGGGATTTGTGACCGAAAATGAGTGTGCTCATGACGCTGTCCTGCAGATGTGGGCAATTTGGGCGTGGTTTAAACGGCTGCGCGCGCCTTGTCACGGCCCTGTCAAAGGGGTGCGACCTTGCGTTCGGAAAGCGCCTCCGGCGGGGATATTTGGAAAAAGCGAAAGATCACAAGGGCAGTTGAGTAAGCGTATAGCCCTCTTGCGCCAGAAGGTTCAGAACGCCGGTCTCGCCGCCCAGATGTGCAGCCCCCATGCCGATAAGAAGGGTGTCATGCGCGTTCACGGCCTCGGCGATCACCGGCATCCATTTGAGGTTGCGACGGGTGAGTAGGACCTCTTCCATTTCCGCGAACATGATGTCGATCTCGTCTAGCTGTGCGCCGGGCATATCGCGCGCGGCCAGTCGCGAGAATTGCCAGGCTTTGACATGTTGCTGCGTGAAATAAAGATCAAGCAGCGTTGCAAACAGGGCGTCGGCCTCGCGGTTCATGGCAATGGTGGCCTGTAGCATCTCGATCTGGGCGTCCATGCTTTCACTGCCGAAAAGTGTGAAAAGCGTATCATAGGGCTCAAGCGCCTGTGTGGGTGTGTCTGCCGTTTCGGCACGGTTCATAATCATATGGTCCAGCCCGCGCTGACCGGTGACCATCCCCTCCATCGCGCAAGGCGGCACGCCAAGCATCAGCGCCAGATACCAGGGCTGGAATTTCGCGGCCATGAAGGCGGGGATTTGCCGTGCACGTGCCTGATCGGCAAGCGTTTGCCACACAGCTTCGGGCAACAGATCAGGCAAGGTCGGGCCTTCGGTAATGAACAGCAGGTCTGGCTTGGAGGCCAGATCGGCTTGCAGCTGTGCCTCGGCCGCCTTGGTGGTTTCCAGCAAGATCAGATCCGCATCGGGGATCAGCGGCGCGATCTGTGCCAGGATCGGTTCAAGCCGGGGGTCATAGACGTGCATTGTTCCGATCAGATGAAGGGTCTTGCCGCCCTTTGTCGCTTGCCAAAACAGCCCTTCCGGATACGGCGTTGCGGCGATGCTGGCATCCAGTTCCATGCGATCGGCATCGCTCAGCCGGTCAAGCACGGATGCGCCGTCGCAGCGCGCAAAGGCAGGCCCTCCAAGACAGATCAGGGCAAGGCAAAAGACAAGACGCAGCATGGGGATCCTTTCGGGATGAGTTGCGGAAGGCTAAGCGGCGCACCGCCGCATCGCAAGACATCTCAAATTTTGCAGATGCAGCCTGTTGACAGCATGTCGCGGCTTGATTATTTCCGCTGCGTTATCACTCGAACGAGTTGAGTGATAACATTGGGAGAAACTTTGAGCCAAGGAGCTGCAAAGATGGCATTGAAACCGCTTCATGACCGCGTGCTGGTACGCCGCACGGAAAGCGATGAGAAAACTTCCGGTGGACTGATTATCCCCGAAAGCGCGAAAGAAAAGCCTGCCGAGGGCGAAGTGATTGCTTGTGGTGAAGGCGCCCGCAAAGACAGCGGTGAGCTGATCGACATGGCTGTCAAAGAGGGTGACAAGATCCTGTTCGGCAAGTGGTCCGGCACCGAAGTGACCGTCGACGGCGAAGAGCTGTTGATGATGAAAGAAAGCGACATCCTGGGCATCATCGCCTGATCTCGCATCTTATCCAACGCAACTATCTGACATTCAGGAGCGCTAAAAATGGCTGCTAAAGACGTCAAATTCGATACCGACGCCCGCGACCGCATGCTGCGTGGCGTCAACATTCTGGCAGACGCCGTCAAGGTGACACTGGGCCCCAAAGGCCGCAACGTCGTTCTCGACAAATCCTTCGGCGCACCGCGCATCACCAAAGACGGTGTGTCTGTCGCCAAAGAGATCGAGCTTGAGGACAAGTTCGAAAACATGGGCGCGCAGATGGTCAAGGAAGTGGCTAGCCGCACCAATGATGAGGCCGGTGACGGCACCACGACTGCGACGGTTCTGGCACAAGCCATCGTCCGCGAAGGCATGAAATCGGTTGCCGCTGGCATGAACCCGATGGATCTCAAGCGTGGCATCGACATGGCAACCTCGAAAGTGGTTGAGGCCATCAAGGGCGCAGCCCGCGAAGTCAAAGACAGCGACGAAGTTGCGCAGGTCGGCACGATCTCTGCCAATGGCGAAGCTGAAATCGGCCGCCAGATCGCGGATGCGATGCAAAAGGTCGGCAACGAAGGCGTCATCACCGTCGAAGAGAACAAAGGCCTCGAGACCGAGACCGACGTCGTCGAAGGCATGCAGTTCGACCGTGGTTACCTGTCGCCGTACTTCGTGACCAACCCCGACAAGATGATTGCAGACCTTGAGGACTGCATGATCCTGCTGCACGAGAAGAAGCTCTCGTCGCTGCAGCCGATGGTTCCGCTGCTCGAGTCGGTGATCCAGTCGCAAAAGCCGCTTCTTATCATTGCAGAGGATGTCGAAGGTGAGGCTCTGGCCACGCTCGTCGTCAACAAACTGCGCGGCGGTCTTAAAATCGCAGCTGTCAAAGCACCGGGCTTCGGCGATCGCCGCAAAGCCATGCTGCAGGACATCGCGATCCTCACCGGTGGTCAGGTCATCTCCGAAGATCTGGGCATGAAGCTGGAATCCGTCACGATGGACATGCTGGGTTCGGCCAAGAAGATCACCATCACCAAAGACGAGACAACCATCGTCGACGGTAATGGTGAAAAGGCCGAGATCGAAGCACGCGTCGGCCAGATCCGTCAGCAGATCGAGGAAACAACCTCGGACTACGACCGCGAAAAACTGCAAGAGCGTGTGGCCAAGCTGGCTGGCGGTGTTGCCGTTATCCGCGTTGGCGGCATGACCGAAGTGGAAGTGAAAGAGCGTAAAGACCGTGTCGATGACGCACTGAACGCAACCCGCGCTGCGGTGCAGGAAGGTGTTGTCGTTGGTGGTGGTGTTGCGCTGGTTCAGGGCGGCAAAGCGCTTGACGGTCTGACGGGTGCAAACCCCGATCAGAACGCAGGCATCACCATCGTTCGCAAGGCCATCGAAGCGCCGCTGCGCCAGATCGCCGAGAACTCGGGCGTCGACGGTGCAGTTGTTGCCGGCAAGGTCCGCGAAAGCGACGACACGGCCTTTGGCTTTAACGCACAGACCGAAGAATATGGTGATCTGTTCAAGTTTGGTGTGATTGACCCCGCAAAGGTCGTCCGCACCGCGCTTGAGGACGCAGCTTCCATCGCGGGTCTGCTTATCACCACGGAAGCCATGGTTGCCGACAAGCCCGCCAAAGAAGGCGCAGGCGGTGCCGGTGGCGGCATGCCCGACATGGGCGGCATGGGCGGCATGATGTAAGCCAGTCGATCCTTTCAGGATCGGCGTTTCCCGATAGGGTTTTGCCACAGGCAAAATACCCAAAGGGGAAGTCGCTTAAGGTTAAGAAGGGGCCGCATTCACTGCGGCCCTTTTGCTTATTGATCCCCCGCCCGACATGCCTTCGGCGAGGATACTTGGACAAAGGTGAAGCAAGACGATAAGCGCAACGGATGCGCCTGTTCCTTCTCGTCTGTCTGGTGATGATCGCCTTTGCCTCGAACTCGGTTCTCAACCGCTTGGCCTTGGTTGATGCAGGTATGGGGCCTGCTAGTTTCGCCGGGATCCGCATGCTTTCGGGCGCGCTTGCCCTTGCTGCACTTGTCGCCATGCGCAGCAGGCCTGCCGACTGGTCGTTGCGGCCAGCGGGGGCGGGCAGCCTTTTGATTTACGTGATCGGGTTCTCGTTTGCTTATGTCACACTGGACGCGGGGGTCGGCGCGCTGATCCTGTTTGGCGGGGTGCAGGTGACCATGTTTGCAGGCGCCCTCATCGCCCGCGAGCCGATCTCGCTGCAGCGCTGGGCGGGCGCGCTCATCGCCTTTGCGGGGCTGGTCTATCTGATGTGGCCCAGCGGCGCGCAGGCACCCGCCCTTTCGGGTGTTGCGTTGATGACGCTGGGCGCGCTGGGGTGGGGGCTTTATTCGTTGGTGGGTCGCGGGGCCGCTGACCCGTTGCAGGACACGGCGATGAACTTTCTTTACGCCACCCCGCCCGTGCTGCTGATCGCATTGGTTCTGCGCGATGAGGTCAACCTTGCCGGTGCGGCACTGGCCACAATTGCGGGCGCGCTCACCTCAGGTCTGGGGTATGCGCTTTGGTATGGTGTTCTGCCCCGTATCGCGGCAACTACAGCGGCGATTGCCCAGCTGACCGTCCCGATTATCGCGCTCGGGGGCGGCATGCTCTTTTTGTCGGAAGAGCTTACACTTCGTTTTGCGATCGCCACCGCGCTGGTGCTGGGCGGGATCGGCCTGTCGCTTATAAGACGTTAGCTTCTTGCAGCACTTTGCGCGCTGAACGGAAGCAGTCATGCGCCATTGGCACGCCAGCATAGATGGCCACGACATGACAAATCGCGCGGATCTGCTCTTTGCTGACACCATTGGTCAATGCGCCACGACAGTGAATCTCAAACTCGTGCATCCGGCCCAAAGCGCCCAGCATCGCAAGGTTCATCATGCTGCGGGTCTTGGCGTCGATGGCGTCGTCGCCCCAGCCAAATCCCCACGCCCAGGCGGTCTGCCCCTCTTGAAAGGCGCGCGTAAACGCATCGGCGCCGTCCATCGCAGCGCTGACATAGTCTTCGCCCAAAGTGGCTTTGCGTCGCTCCAAACCAATCTTGAACAGGTCTTCGTCAAATACGCCCGACATCGCGATCTCCTCCAGATAATCGTCGGTGCTGAGAGTAGCATCCTGCTCTTGCTGGTCGAAGGAAAAGACGCCCAATCTTGCGTCGTCCACAAGTTCAT
>CAKZXZ010000176.1 GCA_937883775.1 uncultured Paracoccaceae bacterium | reverse complement strand
ATCGAGGACAATATGATGCGCGCGATTGATCGTGTGCCCGCCGTGGGCGAGGCGGGGATCAAGCGGGTGATTAATGGGCCGATGATCTGGTCGCCGGATAGCAATGCGTTGTTCGGGCCAGTGCCGGAATTGAAAGGGTACTTCTGCTGCAACGGGATCATTCCGGGCTTCTCTCAATCCGGTGGGCTGGGGTCTTTGACGGCGGAATGGATCGTCACCGGCGAGGCGCATCTGGATATGTTCCCGTGGGATATGGCGCGGTTTGGCGCGTGGGCGGATCGCAAGTTCACCAAGGCGCGGGTGGGGGATCAGTATGCGAACCGCTTCTCGATCCACTTCCCGAATGAGGAACGATCTGCGGGGCGGCCGGCGCGGGTGCGGCCGGTTTATGAGATGCAGCAAGCGATGGGTGCTGTGTTCGGGCTGAACTACGGGTGGGAGCATCCGCTTTGGTTTGCCGACCAGCCGGGGGTGGCCGATACGAACGGCTTTACGCGGCAGAACTGGTGGGAACCGGTGGGCGCGGAATGCCGGATGCTGCGGGAGAAGGCAGGGATCATCGATATTTCGAACTTCGCGAAGTATTCCGTGACGGGCGAAGGGGCGAGCGATTGGCTGAACAGTCTGTTTGCCAACAACATGCCCAAGGCGGTGGGGCGGTCTTGCCTGACGCCGCTGATCGGGAAGCGCGGCGGGATCGCGGGCGATTTCACCGCGACGAAGCTGGGCGAGGAGGAGTTCCTTGTGATCGGCTCGGGCATGGCGGAGCGGTATCACCTGCGGTTCTTCAATGCGGTGGAACGTCCTGAGAGCGTTGTTTTTGAAAGCAAAACCGAGGCGATGTGCGGGTTCAACGTGGCTGGCCCCGAAAGCCGTGCGATGTTGCAGCGGCTGACGAATACGTCACTGGCGACGGAGGATTTTCCGTTCATGCGGTCGCAGAAGATCACGCTGGCGGGCGTTGATCTTGTGGCGCTCAGGGTGTCGTTCACGGGCGATCTGGGCTGGGAATTGCATTGCGCCACCGAAGATCAAGTGCGGCTTTACGAGGCTTTGCTGGAGGCGGGCCGTGAGGTTGGTGCGGGTCCGGTTGGGTCCCGTGCGCTGATGAGTTTGCGGGTTGAGAAGGGTTATGGCTCGTGGAGCCGCGAGTATTCGCCGGAGTATTGGCCTCAGGAAGTGGGACTGGCGCCGCTGATTAAGATGGGCAAGGATTTCTTGAATAAAGAGGCCTATGCCGAACTGGCGGAGAACGCGCCGCGCGAGCGCTTATCGATCATCGAGGTGCTGGATGTCGAGGACGCGGATGCGTCGGGCGGCGAGCCGATTTTTTTGCCCGATGGGACGCCTGTGGGGCGGGTGAGCAGCGGGGCCTATGGGTATACGGTCGGCAAATCACTGGCGCTGGGGTTTGTGAAAGCTGTGGCTCCGGGGGCTGAGGTCGATGTGATGATCCTGGGCCGTCCGCATCGGGGCGTGGTCTTGGCTGAGCCGCCGTTTGATCCGGAGGGCGTGCGGCTTCGGGCGTGATGGTCTTACCCGTCTCGTTGGACTAGATAGGGCGCATCGATGGATTGGTTTTGGAGACACGGATGACCGATATGGCGATTTCTTCAGAGCGGTTGAAGACGGTGCGCAAGGCGCGCAAGGTCAGCCGCTCGCGGCTTGCGAAAATGACCGGGCTGACAGAGCGGCAGGTGGCGCGGCTGGAAGGGGCCTCGCCCGCACGCGGGGGGCTTGGTGCGGAGACGGCGGCGCGGTTGGCGGCGGCGTTGCAGATCCCGGTTGAGGCCTTGGCGGGGGAGTTGCCACTGATTGAGGACGATCTGGTGCCCGCGTCGCAAAGCACGTGCAAAAGCGGGTGTTGCGGCTAGCGCAGGCTGAGCGGGTAGCTTGTGCCCCAGACTTTCGCCGCGTCTTTGGCGACAAGGCGGGCCTGAAGCTCGTCAAGCTCATGCAGGGCGCGGGCGGGGTCTCCGGTTTTCGCGAGGGCTTTTTCGAAGCTGCGTTTTACAGAGCCTGCGCGCCAGGGCAGCACGGCTTGGGAGAGCCATGTGCGTAATTCGGCGGGCAGGTGGTCATACTCGCGCATCGGGTTGGCGGTGCGGCGTTTGCATTTGAGGCTGGTGGTTCCGCGGTTTCGGGGCAATTTAAGCGAGTCCTTCGGTCGATTTGCTATGTTATAACATAACAAATTGAGAGGAGCGCAAGCCGGTTTTCGTTGACCTGTGGTCTGTGGGGTGCAGTCTTGTGACAGAGACAACGCGCGGGGGCGACGATGTTTGGTAGGGCTGCTTTTCTGACATGCGTTCTGACGCCGCTTTCGGCGGCTGCTTTGGGGCTGGTCGAGACCGGGCGGTATGAGCTGAACCGGCCTGCGAGCCTTGAATATGATCCGACATTTTGCGGGCTTTGGATCGCCAATGAGGGGCCGGAGGCGGTTTTGATGACGCTGCAGGGAGATGAGCTGCGGCGGATCACGAGCGATCTGTTTCGCATCAAGGCGATCACGATTGAGGACGATCATCTGCTGGTGGGCGACGGGTTCGGCAAAATGCAGCGGTTGAGCAAGGATGGCGCGCCGTTGGCGGAGCCGTTCCAGTTGGATGGCGGGGCGGCGGATACCGAAGGGGTTGCCGTGAATGCAGAGGGGCAGATCCTGACGGTGGAGGATGATCCGGAGCGGTTGACGTGGTTTGACCGCAGTGGCGCGATGATCGCGCGAATTGATACGATGGACCTTGATCCGCCTTTGACCGAGGCGCAGGGGATCGCGATTGATCCGCGCACGGGGCATTTGCTGATTGTGGATGACTGGGAAGGCTCTAACAGCCTCTATGAATTCACCGCTGAGGGGGAGCTTTTGGCGCAGGCGAGTTTGCTTGAGTATGGGACCGATCCGGAGGGGATTGCGATCCGGCCGGGGTCCAATCAGTTGTTTGTGGCGTTTGATGGTGGCGCGCAGATTGTGACGTTTGAATATACGCCGACCTTGCCGGAGGGGGCGGAGCCGTTGCCGCCGGGGGCGGATTGTATGTTGTTTTAAGCGGGAGCTTTGGGGCTTCGGGGCCCCGGATCAAGTCCGGGGCGTGGAGAGCTCGATCAGGTTGGCGTCGGGGTCGCGGATGTAGAGGGATGTGATCGGGCCGGTGGCGCCGGTGCGGGGGACGGGGCCTTCTTCGATTGTGACACCGTGTTCTTTCAGATGGGCCTCCATATCGTCGAGCTGTCCGGACAGCAGGAAACATAGATCAGCGCTGCCTTTGGTAGGGGCCTGGGCTTTGGGTTCGAACTCTTGCCCGGCTTCATGCAGGTTGATCTTTTGCGACCCGAAGGTGAGCGCTTTGCGGCCCTCACCGAAGGTCACGGTCTGCATGCCGAGGATGGTTTCGTAGAAGGCGCAGGTGGCGTCGATTGAGGCGACCGTCAGGACGAGGTGATCGAGGCGGTCGATCAATTTGTAACGCCGTGGTTGGAGTGATCGACGGCGTCTGCGCCGCGGGGTTCAACGTGGAAGGTGACGGGGACTTCACCGGCTTGCTCGAAAATCAGGGTGGCGGGGATTTCTTCGCCGACCTCGAAGGGATCTCCGTTTAGACCGTAGAACATGATGTGCAGGCCACCCGGTTGCAGGGGCGTTTGCGCCATGGGCGGGATGTCGATGGCGTCCAGTTCGCGCATGCGGGCGATGCCGTCCTGCTCAACCGTGCTGTGGAGCGTGACCTTCGGAAAATCCGCTTTAACGGCCAGCAGGCGATCTGCGGTCTCGCCATTGTTCATGATGACCATGTAGCCGCCTGCGGTTTGGGCGGTCGGGGTCGTCTCGAACGCCATGGGATGCGCGATGATGAGCTTATCTGCGCTAAAGCCATGGGCGAGCGCTGTGGCGGGGGCGAGAAGGGCGGCCAGGATGAGGTGTTTCATGGGATTAAGGTAGGAAGCCCAACGCCGCGATGGGATGCGACAGAATGTGCCGATGTGGGTTGGACAGGGGTGCGTGGACGGCCTAGGGTTCGCGGGACATCTTTGGGAGAAAAAACGCATGCGCATCGCGGCAATCGGTTTGGGATCAATGGGGTATGGCATGGCAGCTTCGGCGTTGAAGGCTGGGCTGATCGTGCATGGGTTCGACGTGAACGCCGACGCGGTGGCGCGGTTTCAAGGCGAGGGCGGGCAGCCGGGCGCGCTGGCAGAGGTGGCGCCGACGATTGGCGCGGCGATGGTTGTGGTGCTGAACGCGGCGCAGACCGAGAGCGTTTTGTTCGGGGACGACGCGCTGGTGCCGAAGATGGCCAAGGGCGCGGTTGTCATCGCATGTGCGACGGTGCCGCCGGAGTTTGCGCGAGGCATGGCGGCGCGCTGTGCAGAGCATGGCGTTCTTTATCTGGATGCGCCGATTTCGGGCGGGTCGTTGCGCGCGGCGGATGGCGATCTGACGATTATGGCTGCTGGCTCGGATGAGGCGTTTGCTGCGGCGGGGCCTGCTTTGGAGGCGACGGCGTCCAACGTCTATAACATGGGGTCCGAGATCGGGGCCGGGTCGGCCATGAAAGCCGTGCATCAGGTGCTGGCGGGTGTGAATATCGTGACCATGGCAGAGGCGATGACCTTTGGGATGTCGCAAGGCATTACGCCTGAGAAATTTATGGAGATTGTGCCGAATTGCGGGGGCACCAGTTGGATGCTGGAGAACCGGGGGCCGCATATTGTTGAGGGTGATTACACGCCCCATTCGACGGTGGATATCTGGCTGAAAGATCTGGGGATCGTCTTGGATATCGCGAAAAACGCGAAATTCGGCGTGCCGATCACGGCGGCGGCGTTGCAGCAATATGTGGCGGCGTCTGGCATGGGGCACGGGCTGGAGGATGACGCGGCGGTGGCCAAGGTTTATGCGCGCCATGCGGGGCTGACGCTGCCAGGCGAAGAATAGGCCTGCCTGCGGCGCGGATATTTGGGCAAAGGTGAAGGGGGGCGCGGCAAGAGGCCCCTATACAAGGGGGGCGCTTGTCTTTAGAGGCGGGACCTTGATCTGACAAAAAGTGACCTCCCCTTTGAAACAAGCACTCTCGGATGCGCTGGCGGCGCGTGATTACACATCTTTGACCCCGGTTCAGGAGGCTGTGACCAAGCCTGAGTTGGAAGGCGCGGATATGCTTGTCTCGGCCCAGACGGGGTCGGGCAAGACGGTGGGCTTTGGTCTGGCGATTGCGCCGACCGTGTTGGAGGGCGAGCGGTTTGAGGCGGCGGGCGCGCCGTTGGCTTTGGTCGTGGCACCGACACGCGAATTGGCGATGCAGGTTAAGCGCGAGCTGGCGTGGCTTTATGCGGAAGCGGGTGTTGTCATGGCGTCTTGCGTGGGCGGCATGGACATGCGTGACGAGCGGCGCGCGTTGGAGCGCGGGGCGCATATGGTGGTGGCGACGCCGGGGCGGTTGCGCGATCACATTATGCGCGGGTCGATTGATCTGAGCGGCGTGCGCGCGGTGGTGCTGGATGAAGCGGACGAGATGCTGGATCTGGGGTTCAGGGAGGATCTTGAGTTCATTTTGGGGGAGGCACCTGAGGAGCGTCAGACGCTGCTCTTTTCGGCGACGGTGCCGCGCGCGATTGCCAAGCTGGCGGA
>CAKZXZ010000175.1 GCA_937883775.1 uncultured Paracoccaceae bacterium | reverse complement strand
CATATCGCGCTTTTTCTGATCCTCGGACTGCTGATGTTTGCCTTGATCTGGGCATCTTGGGCGCAAATCGACCGAACCGTCAACGCGCGGGGCAAGCTTATCAGCCAGGCGCGCACGGTTGTGATGCAGCCGTTTCAGTCGTCCATCATTCTTGAGCTGAATGCACGGCCTGGGGATTATGTTCGCAAAGGTGATCTGATCGCAGCGCTGGATCCGACGCTCAACACCGCAGATCGCAGCCAGCTGCAATCGCGCATCGCCGTCCTAAGGGCAGAGGCCGCGCGCATCATGGCTGAACGCGCTGGCACGGAATTGCCGCCCGCCGAGGGTGACCCCCACATGGCAGCGCAGCAGGCCCTTCTGTTAGATAGACGTGCCGAGAAACAGGCGTTTCTGGATGGGTTTGACGCACGCATCGCAGAACTGCAAAGCCAAGCTGGCGTGGCAGCGGCCAAGGAAACGCAGATCAGCGCACAGCTGGATCTTGCACAGGTCAAGCTTGCCAACGCGACACAATTGGTGGCCGCAAATAGCGGATCAAAACTACGCCAGTCCGAAGCCCGGGCGGCAGTCATCCAGTTCGAGGCCGCGTTGATCGAAAAGGTGCGCGAGCAGGAACGCTATGGGCGGCAAGAGATCGTGGTTGAGGCAGAGCGACAGCAATACCTCTCAAAATGGGACCGCGAATTGAGGGATCGGCAGCTCGCGATTGCGGATGAAGTGCGCCAGCTTGAGTTCGAGCTGGAAAAGGCGCAACGCGTGTCCGATTTCGATGCGTTTTATGCCGAAGCGGATGGGATCGTGCAGGATGTCACGAAAAAGTCCGTGGGCTCGGTTGTGGAAAGCGCCGAAGTTCTTTTTACGATGGTCCCGCTTGATAAGGGTCTTGACCTTGAACTTGAACTCAGCGCCCGCGACATCGGTTGGGTGGTCGTCGGCCAACCGGTACGGATCAAGCTGGATCCTTTCCCGTTCCAGCGCCATGGCACGCTTGAAGGGACGTTGACATCGCTGAGCCCGGACGCGTTTCAACGCGACGTCGGCAACCAGACCGAAGTCTATTACCGGGCGCGCGTCGCGATCAGCGAAAATAATCTGCGCAACCTGCCTGACGGCTTTCAGATGGTGCCGGGGATCACTGCCACCGCTGAAGTCCGCATCGGCAAGCGTACCGTCTTGTCATATGTCACAGACCCGTTCCACCGCGCTTTGGATGAAAGCCTCAAGGAGCCAAACTGATGCGGAGGCGGACCAGCCTAATCCACGGCAAAAATCCGTCAGACGCCTCGAATATCGAGAGCGCCCTTGACGGGCGCGAAGCAAACCTGTTGGGTCAGAACGGCCCCGATCACGCGGCAGACCGATACCTGGTTCAAGCGGAAACCGGTGATTTGGTTGTGCCGCTATCTGCGTTGTCCGACGGCACTCGCGCGGCGTTGGAACGTCATCTTGGCCCGCTCGAAGATCGCCTTGTCGAGCGAGGGACACCACCCCCCGCGTTGGCCCAACACGATGGGTTAAGTCTTGCACAAGAAGCAGACATCCCTTCTTTGCTGGCGCTTGGTGCCGCGATGCATGCGGAAACCCTGTTTGCCCGCGTGCCACTGCAACTGGACCGGTTCGAGGGTCACATCCGCGCCGCCCTGGCGGATCGGGCGCACCAGCAGATCTTTGTGCACAAAGCCAATGGCGTGCTGCAAGGCGCATTATTTGCGCGCGCCGATCCCTACATCTTTTCTGACGCACTTATCGTAAGCGACCAGCTTTTCTATATTTTTCCGCAACACCGATCCTTCGCGCTTGCCCGCAGGATGGTGCAAGCTGTCGAAGTCTGGGCCCGCTCCAAAAATGCGACCGAAGTTTGTCTGGCAGTCTCGACTGGCAAGAATCTAGGCAGATTGGATGCCCTATACGCGAGATTCCGCTATGAGCGGGTTGGCGGCGTCTTCAAGAAGCTTCTTTGACTTTACAGGGCGTCTGGGCCGGTCATAGTGCAATCTGTGATTGCGAAATTGATTTTGAGGTCCGGTATTATGACGAAGCGCGTTCAAACCCATCAGTTGATCCATGTCACCGACGGTGAGGTGATCCTGCCGAAACAGTCGATTGGGGCAGGCCTTGAGGCTGCGATTGAACGCGATATCGGCAAACCACTTGCAACACTGACAGTGGGAAGTGGTCAGGCGCTGGTTAATCCCGTCTCGGGCCTTGATGCGTTTTGCGGCGGCGGTGGTCGCAGCAGTAGCAGCTCTGGAAGTTCATCAAGCCGGTCTTCGTCCAGCTCAAGCACGATGAGCCGGGCAAGTGCTTCACGCTATAC
>CAKZXZ010000174.1 GCA_937883775.1 uncultured Paracoccaceae bacterium | reverse complement strand
TCATCAATATAGGTGAAGTCGCGCATCATGTCGCCGTGGTTGAAGACCTTGATCGGGCGGCCTTCGAAGACGGCGGAGGTGAAGAGGTAGGGCGCCATGTCGGGGCGGCCCCAAGGGCCGTAGACGGTGAAGAAGCGGAACATGGTGATCGGCAGGTCGTAGAGATGGGCATAAGAATGGGCCATCGCTTCGTTCGCCTTTTTCGTGGCTGCGTAGAAGCTCATCTGGGTGTCGACCTTGTGGGTTTCGCCGTAGGGCATTTCCGTGTTGGCGCCGTAGACCGAGGAGGTGGAGGCGAGCAGCATGTGGCGGGGCGGGAAGGCGCGGGCGGCTTCCAGCAGTTCGAACGTGCCGACGAGGTTTGCCTCGACATACGCCCTTGGGTTTTCGATGGAGTAGCGCACACCGGCTTGGGCGGCGAGATGCACGACAATCTCGGGGCGGTGTTTGTCGAAGAGATCCATCAGCAGGCCAGGGTCTTCGAGCTTACCATGGATCGGCGTGAAGCCTTCGGTCTGGTTCAGGTTCGCCTCGCGCCGTTCTTTTAGCTTGGGGTCGTAGTAATCGTTGTGGCTGTCGAGCCCGACCACTGTCCAGCCCTCGTCCAGCAGGCGGCGGGCAATAGTGGAGCCGATGAACCCGGCGGAACCGGTGACAAGAGCGGTGGGCATGGGCGCAGTCCTTTACAGTGCTTTATGGGGATGCCGTCTGCAGCCCGCGCTGTCCAGTCGCAAAGCACCTTGGAGCCGTGTTTTGGATCATCCGCGCTGGTTCAGCAGGGCCTGCCATGAATTGGTCGAGCCTAGCTGGCAATAGATCGCCCCAAGGGCGCCGGATTTGCGCAAGGCCAGGAATGCGGTGTCTTCAAGGGCGTTCAGCTTGCCCTCATCAATCCCCATGAAACCCCCGATCGTGTGGCTTTCGCCATCAGGCAGGGTGATTTTCGAGGTTTGTTCGGCGAGCAGCCCATGCGTGTCAATCAGGTGGACCATGGTCTTGGTCTGGTTGAACATGGTCTGATACTCTTCACAGAACTTGATCGCGTTTTGTGTCAGATCGGTGGGCTCGCCGTCTTTGAACAGCGGACTGGCCTGTGCAGCTTTAGCCGTTGTGGTAACAGAGCTGGCGGCGCGGTCGATGCAAAGCGTGAGACGCGCGTCGCTTGCGTCGCCTGCCAGCACGAACGGGTAGCGGCGCACATAGGCTGGGATATAGTGGCCCGGCGCCCAATGCCCGTCCGTGTCCACGAACACGTTCTCGCCTTGTTGCAGCCCGGTAAGGGCGAGTGGCATGTTGTCGTCGCCTGCGAAAACGATGGGATAGGAGCGCATGGCCTGCGGCATTTCGGTGGCCATCAGTGGGATCGCGTTGGCTGCGGCGGCAAAGCGATAATCGTTGCTGGTCTGCATTGCGAGATCTGCATGGGCCGTTTTAGACAGCGCCTCGGGGTTTTTGTAGAACATCGGAAGGGGGGTGGGGTCTGTGTCGGTCATGCCAGTCTCTTTCTACGGAGTGTGTGCGCGCATGTGGGTCGGCGGCCTGTCGCCTGTCAAGAGCGGCCCGCCCTACTCGCGGAAAGCTTTGGTGAAATAGTCGGTCAGCGGTTTGGTCAGATACGCCAACGGCGTCCGCTCGTCGGTTTTGAGAAAGGCGATGACGGGCATGCCGGGGACAAGAGTGCGCGTGCCCAACTGGATCAGATCCTGAGGCAGAGGGGTGATCTGGGCTGCAAAATATCGCTCTGCAGTGGTCGGATCGACAAGTGCGTCTGCGGACAGGGCGCTGATATGACCGGTGATCTTCGGCGTGCGACTTTGATCGAGCGCGCTGAGGTGCAAGACGGCCTTTTGGCCGATCTTGATCTGGTCGATATGAATGGGTGCGATGCGGGCGTTGATAACCAACGGCTGCCCTTCAGGGACGACGTAAAGGATCGGTGCGGCGGGCTGCACAACGGCGCGTAAGGCAAAGACCTGACTGTCTAGAACCCGGCCAGAAACCGGGCTGCGCACATCCATCCGCGACAGACGGTCAAGCAGGGCAAGGCGACGTTCGGCAAGCTCTGTCTTGTGGCTTTGCAAATCGCGCAAGCGCGTGATCGCGTCTTCGCGGTGGGTGATGGCGAGGCTGAGTTCTTGCAGCTTGAGGCCAGCGATTTCGCCGCGATGCCGGGCGATGGTGGCGTCAAGCTGGCCGATTTCCCCGCGCAGGCGGGCGTCTTCGCGTTGCAGCGCAGACAGGCGGCTGGCTTGCGCAAGGCCGCGTTCTAAAAGGCTGCGTTGGCTGACGATTTCGGCAGCGATCAGGGTTTGCTGGGCCGTAAGCGCGTTCAGTTGCGCATGGGTGCCCCGGATCTGATTGATGATCTGGCGTGCCTGTTCGCGCAGTTGCCTGATCTGCTGGTCACGCGATGTGTGGCGCGCCTGAAAGAGCCGCTCTTGCCCGGCGATCTGATCGCGCACGGTGACCTGCTCGGCCGCTTGATCCAGCAGGTTTTTCGGAAAGGTGATGTGGTGGGCTTCATCCCGTTCGGCCTGAAGCCGGGCGGTCCGCGCAAGGACTTCGACATATTGTGCATCGACAATCGCAAGTTCCGAGCGCAGCAGGCGATCATCAAGGCGCAGCACGATTTCGCCCGCCTGCACCAAAGCGCCATCGCGGGCGAGAATGGCACCTACAACGCCGCCTTCGGGGTGCTGGACGACCTGGCGATTGTTGCGTACCTCGACTGTGCCGGGGACAATGACGGCGCCAGCAATGCGGGCGGTGACGGACCACAGCCCAAGCCCGCCGATCAGGGCCAAAAGGGCAGCCAGCCCGATTAGGATCGGACGGCGAGCGGACCACGGGGCGGTCATTGCGCTGCGCCTTTGGCAAGGGCCAGCCGAACATCGCCTGCATTTTGTAGCTTTGCGCGCAGGATCTCATCTCGTGGACCAAAGGCTGTGATCCTGCCTTGGTCGAGAACCATAAGGTGATCGCACTCACTGATCGCGAGGGGTCTATGAGTCATGATGATGACCGCACGGCCTACGGATTTGCAGCAACGTACTGCGGCGTTCAGGGCGTCTGATCCTGCTGCGTCCAAGGCTGAGTTCGGCTCATCCAGGATCATCACGGCGGGTGCGCGGTAGAAGGCGCGCGCGAGCCCGATCCGCTGGCGCTGACCGCCGGACAGCTGTGTGTCGCTGCCGTCGATAAGCGTGTCATAGCCTTGCGGCAGTCTGGTAATCAGATCATGGGCTTGCGCTGTCTGGGCGGCCTGGATGATGGCGTTGGGGTCTGCGTCGGGCTCCATCCGGGCGATGTTTTCGGCAATGGTGCCGGAAAACAACGTCACGGTTTGCGGCAGGTATCCGATATGTTGGCCAAGGGCCGCGGGCCCATATTGATCGAGAGTTGCGCCATCAAGGCGCACTTCGCCGGTGGTGGGCGGCCAAATCCCTGTGAGCACTTTCGCAAGGCTGGACTTGCCGGACCCAGAAGGGCCGATGATCCCCAGCGCGTGGCCCGGTTCAAGGCAAAAGTTGAGCATGCGCAGATTGGGAGCGGTTCCCCCTGGCGGCACCGCGACAAGGCGGTGTACCTCAAGCCGGGCTTTGGGACTGGGCAAGGGGGTGCGTTTTGCGTCAATCGGAACGGCTTGAAGATAAAGCGATAGGCGCAGCCACGCGGCGCGTGCGCGTTGCAGCGACGGCCAATGCGCGAGCGACTGTTCGATCGGTGCCAAACCGCGCCCCAGCAGGATCGAGGCGGCGATCATCGCACCGGCGGTCATCTGGTTTTGCAACACCAGCCAAGCGCCAAGCGCCAGCATCGCAGATTGCAAAAACAGGCGAAACGCCTTCGTGGTCGCGGAAAAAAACCCGCCCCAATCGGCAGCGATAATGGTTTGCGCCAATGCGGTTTTGCGAAGGTGTGCCCACCGGTCCGCCATATGGGCCTGCATGCCTTGCGCCCGCAGGATGTCGCTGGCCTGGCGGGCATCTTCGGCGATTGCGTGCGCTTGGGCTTGGGTCTCATGCGCTTCGGCTGTCGCCCGATGTGTCAGGCGTTGGTTCAAAAGCGTCAGCGCAATCAGTACAGCCGCTCCGGCCAGCCCCAACCAGCCTAGCATCGGATGAAACACAAAGATTGCCGCAAGAAAGAGGGGCGTCCAGGGGATATCCAGAAAAGCGAGCATCCCCGGAGAGGACAACAGCGACTGGATCGCATCCAGATCACGCAGGCCCGCCACCGGCTTGCCCCGCTCGGCTGGTAGTACGGCCCGTTTGATTTGTGCATCAAAAACCCGCAGATCGAGGCGGTCCTGAAACCGCGCCCCGAGCCGTGCCAGAACGCGCCCCCGCGCATAATCCAGCACACCCATCAGCGCATAAAGCAAAGCGACGAGCATAAAGAGCGCGACCAGCGTTTCTTCGGAGTGCGAGGCAAGCACACGGTCGTAGACCTGCAACATAAAGAGCGGCCCGGTGAGCAATAGAAGGTTCACGAAGATGCTGAACACAAAGCCATAGAGCATCAGCCCCCGCCCGCGATCGCGTGCGTTTTGGAGTTCGGCCAAGCCGGGCTGATGGGGTTTCTTTGTCAATTCCTGTGCCTTGTGCCGATCCGTCCGCTTTGATGGGCGGAGGGTCGCCGGTGTTGAAGCCTGCGCTGGCACTGTCTGGCAAAACCCTTAAATAAGCCTTTATGAGCAACATCCCTCCTTTAGAGAAACCGCGTATGATGGACCGGATGGTCCTGCCCAATCACGATGTTCGGGGTCTGCACCGGATCAGCGAAGAGCTGTCTTTGGTTTATGTTGAAGATCCGGAAGTCATCTTTTTGAAGGTGGCCTATCCGGGCAATGTGCAGTTCAACCGCATCACCCAAGAGACCGCGCATGCGCTATGCGCAGGTCTTGCCGATTGGCTGGAGCAGCGTGGGGACATCCCCGATCAGGCAGCATCTGCCTAAGACGAGACGCGCCGCTGCGGGGGTGGGCTTTGGGCATAGCCAAGGTCTGGCAGGCTTGCATAGCAAAGCTGTTATAGTATAACAGATCTGCTTTACGCAGGAGCGTTTCATGTCCGCCATCGGTTTTCACCCCCACAACCATGACAGTTGCATCAAGACCGGCGTTTCTGCGGCGGCAAAGACCTGCACGGCTCAAGGGTTGCAACTGACCGAGGTGCGTCGCCGGGTGCTGGAAATCCTGCTTGAGCGGCATCGTGCCCTGGGGGCTTATGATATTCTGGAAGTGCTGCGCAGCGAAGGGTTGGGATCGCAACCGCCAGTCGCCTATCGCGCGCTGGATTTTCTTACGAAACATGGCTTTGCCCATAAGATCGAGCGGTTGAACAAATTCATCGCATGCTCGGATATCGGGGGCGATCACACACCGGCTTTTCTGATCTGTACCGGCTGCAATCAGGTGGCCGAGGCGCATCTTGAGGCCGGGACCGGGCGCTTGTCAAAGGCTGCGGCAGCGGCTGGCTTTACGATTGAGCGCGCGGTTCTTGAGGCAGAGGGTCTGTGCGAAACCTGCCGAGGACAGACAGCGGCATGAGCCTGATTTCAGTGGATCATTTGACCGTCCGTCTGGGCGGGAACACAGTGCTGAACGACGTTAATTTCGCGATGGACCCCGGTGAGATCGTGACCATTGTCGGACCCAACGGGTCAGGCAAGTCAACAATGCTGCGCAGCATCATCGGCGCCGTGAAACCCAATCACGGACAGGTCTGGCTGCGGGACGGCTTGCGGATCGGATATGTCCCGCAGAGCCTTGCGATTGATACCACCTTGCCGATGCCGGTGCATCGTTTCATGGCGCTGCCGACCCGCGTGCCGCGCGCCAAGATCGAAAGCGCGCTTGAGGTGGCGGGTGTTGCAGGGCTAAGCCGGCGCGCGATGACAGATCTGTCCGGGGGGCAGTTTCAGCGGGTTTTGCTGGCGCGTGCGCTGCTGGGCGATCCGCATCTTTTGATCCTTGATGAAGCGACCCAAGGGCTGGACCAGCCCGGATCAGCGGCTTTTTATCGACAGATCGAGGATGTGCGCAAACGGCTTGGATGTGGTGTGCTGATGGTCAGTCACGAATTGCACGTGGTGATGAGCGCGTCGGACCGAGTGATTTGCCTCAACGGTCATGTCTGTTGCGAAGGCCGCCCCGAGATTGTGGCCGAAGCACCGGCCTACCGTGCGCTCTTTGGCACCGGTACCCAGGGTGCGCTTGCGCTTTACCGGCATGAGCATACGCATTCCCACGACCACGACCACAATCATGAGCATACGCACTGATGCTTGATGATTTTCTGGTCCGTGCTGCCTTGGCAGGGGTTGGCGTTGCGCTGGCAACGGCCCCTTTAGGGTGCTTCGTTGTCTGGCGTCGCATGGCTTATTTCGGAGACGCCACAGCCCATGCCGCGATCCTTGGTGTTGCGCTTGCGCTTGCGTTGTCTACGTCCGTCTTTGCCGGTGTCGTTGTGGTCGCGCTGTTGATGGCTTTTGCGGTGTCCGGCCTTTCGGGAAAAGGCTATGCGGTGGACACGTTGTTAGGTGTGCTGGCGCATTCAGCGCTGGCCTTTGGCCTTGTTGCCGTGTCGTTTCTGCAAGGCGTGCGGATTGATCTGATGGCGTATCTGTTTGGCGATGTGCTGGCGGTCAGCCGGATGGATCTGGCCGTGATCTGGGGCGGTGCTGCGCTGGTTCTGGCGCTTACGGCGTGGCGGTGGTCTGCGTTGCTGACGTCGACATTGAACCCGGATCTGGCCTATGCGAGCGGGATTGATCCCAAGCGCGAACAGGTCATCCTGACAGTTGCGCTGGCGCTGGTGGTGGCCGTTGCGATCAAGGTTGTGGGCGTTTTGCTGATCGGAGCGCTTTTGGTGATCCCCGCAGCAACTGCCCGCCCGTTTGCGCGCACGCCCGAAGCGATGGCGGTCATGGCAGCAACGCTAGGAGCAGCGGCGGCATTGTTGGGGCTTTGGACGGCGTTCCATCTGGACACACCGACCGGCCCGACGATCGTCTGTGTGGCGGCCGTCCTGTTTGCGCTGTCAAACGTCGCCGCGTTGGTCCGCCGCATGATCTGAGCCGATATCGGCACGGGCGACGGACACGGTTTTCACGACTGCAAAACAGGCGGCCCCTTCGACCAGATCCAAGGCTTGGGCAGACCGGCGGGTGACGCGTGCAAGCACTTGATCCGTTCCAGAGGCCAGTTGCACCAGCACGCCCGGACCATCGCCCTGACGCAAGGATGTGACGGTTCCGGGTAGGATGTTGAGGGCAGACAGGCCCTTGGGCCGGGCCCGTGACAGGATAACGTCCTGTGCAGGAATACGAACGCGCAAGGTTGTCCCGATTTCGACTTGAACGCGCGGCAGAAACAGCCGTCCTGCCGAGGTTTGCAGTTCGCTAAGCCCGTCGTCATGGTGGTGCAGCACGCGCGCTTGCAGCACCGCTCCAGCCTCGCGCACGCCCAGCTTTGACACTGTGGCCGGATCGGACAGGACGTCGGTCGCGGCGCCTGTGCGCACAACCTTGCCGTCTTCGAGAACGATGACAGTGGTGGCAAGGCGGGCCACTTCGGCGACGGCGTGGCTGACATAAAGGATCGGCAGCTTTGCGTCGCTGCGCAGGCGTTCCAGATAGGGGAGGATCTCGGCCTTGCGGGTGGCATCAAGTGCGGCGAGCGGTTCGTCCAAAAGCAAGACATCGGGGCGGGCCAGCAACGCGCGCCCGATGGCGACGCGCTGGGTCTCGCCGCCCGAAAGGGTCAGTGGCGCGCGGTGCAGCAAGTGGTCGATGCCTAGCATTTGCGTGACGCGCGTCATCTCGGCCTGATCGGGGGGGCCGCCCCACCATCGACCGTAGCCGAGGTTGCGAGCGACATTCATATGCGGGAACAAGCGGGCATCTTGAAAGACATAGCCGACGCGGCGCTTTGGGGTCGGCACGTTCAGCCTGTTTTCGGTATCCAGCAAGGTGCGCCCGTTCACGGTCACAGCGCCAGCGTCCGGGTTCAAAAGGCCCGCCACAGCGTTCACTACGGTGGTTTTGCCTGATCCGGATTTGCCGAAGAGCGCAGTGACGCCATCGGGCGCTTCGAATGCAGTATCAAGCACGAAACCGGGAAAGCGGTGGGTGAGACGGACTGAAAGGCTCATGAGCCACGCATCCTTCGACCGACGCGGCGCGCCAGCCATTCTGACACCAAAAGCGCACCCATCGCCAGGATGATCGACAAGATCACCAAACGCAGAACCGAGGCTTCACCGCCGGGAACTTGCAAGGCGGTATAGATAGCGGATGGGAGGGTTTGCGTCTCTCCGGGTATGTTGGAGACAAAGGTGATCGTGGCGCCAAACTCGCCCATGGCCTTGGCAAAGCCCAGTATTGCGCCCGCGATGATGCCGGGCAGCGTCAGCGGCAAGGTGATGGTCGCAAACACCATAAGCCGCGAGGCCCCAAGCGTGGCTGCGGCGTCTTCGATCCGGGGATCGACTGCTTCGATCGCGAGCCGGATCGCCCGCACCATCAGCGGGAAGGCCATGATCGCAGCGGCCAGGGCGGCACCTGTCCAGCGAAAGGCCAGGACAAGACCAAATGTTTCCTCAAGCCAAGCCCCGACGGGTGTGCGGCGTCCGAAGGTCAACAGCAGCAGATATCCGGTGACTACAGGCGGCAGGATCAAGGGCAGGTGAACGATGCCATTGAGCAGCTGCTTGCCCGGAAACTGCCCGCGCGCCAGCATCAGCGCAACGAGGATGCCAAAGGGCAGGCTGAGCGCTGTTGCCCAAAGCGAAACCTTCAGCGACAGGCTGACCACCTCCCATTCGAGGGGGGTCATGGGAGGACCTCGAAACCGTGTTGCTTGAAGACAGCGCGCGCAGCTGCCAGGTGGGCCAGAAACGCCCGGCTGACAGATCGGTCTGTGAGCGCTGCGACCGGATAGCGGATGGGGGGATGGCTGGCCGGATCGAATGTGGCGAGGACGCGCACACGCGGTTCGACCAAAGCATCGGTTGCATAGACAATGCCAAGCGGGGCTTCCCCGAGTGCGACCAGTGCCAGCGCTGCGCGCACGTTATCGGTTTGGGCGACCTGAGCAGCAAGCGGTTCCCAAAGGCCCAGATGCCTCAGCGCGGCCTTGCCATATGTCCCTGCCGGAACCGCATCGACAAGCGCCATGGCAAGCGGCCCGTTCCGAAGCCGGTCGCCAAGCGCAGCCGCTGTCAGGGTCACAGGTTCCGCCCTCGCAGGCGCGATCAGCACCAGCTGGTTGCCAAGCAAGTCGTTGCGGGTGCCGGGCACGATTTCGGCGCTGACGGCATCCATCCAGTCGGGGTTGGCAGACAGAAAGATATCGGCGGGTGCCCCTGACAGGATCTGCCGCGCGAGTGTTGCGCTGCCTGCGACCGAAAGGGTGACGTCATGCCCGGTTCTGGCTTCGAAGTCCTCGGCGATTTCGGTCAGAACAGATGTCAGGCTGGAAGCGGCAAAGACGGTCACACGCTCGGCCCAGGCGGGCAGAGCGCAAAGCCAGAAAAGTGCGGTAAGACAGGCAATCAAGCGCATCGGGATCAGACCGTTAGGTTCAGCAGGAAATATCGCTTTTCAGCCTGTTGGACGCAAGGGTTATTTGGGTGCAAGCAAGTCCGCGAGCGCGCGGATATCAGGCGCGGTCGTTGCCTCGACCTGGGCCATCATGGCGCGGTAGATGCCAAGCACCTTATGTCCCGTTTCGCTTAGATGCGCACCGCCTCCTTCCGGGCCGCCCCGCGCGCTGATGACCAGGGGCGCGGTATAGGCGTTGTTCATCTCGTCTACGAGGGTCCAGGCGCGTTTGTAGCTCATCTTCATCGCGCGCCCCGCTGCCGAGATCGATCCGGTTTGATCGATCAGTTCCAGCAGGTCTGCCTTGCCGGGCCCCAACATGGTGGGGCCAAAATGAACACGAAGGCGCAAACGGGCAGGAGGGGTCGTGTTGGTCATTGCCCTAGGGTCTGGCGGACGCGGACAATTTGCAAGGGGCGTTTACCGGGGGTGTCTGCGTGGTGCGTGCCATTTGCACAGCACGCCGGTGCCGACGCGCTTGAGCAGGTCCTCGTCCATCAGATCATCGGTGACAAATGTTGCGATATCCAGCTGATCGGCAGGCACGGCGTCTTCCATGATCTGACGCTTGCCGCGCTTGCTCCATCTGGCGCCATCCCAGAGGGGGGCCGCGATGAGTTCGACATGTCCAAGGCCGGCGGCATCCAGCAAGGGCCGGATCACTGCGCTATATCCAAACGAGACCACAATGATCCGCTTGGGCGGCGCTTTCCGCATTGCTGTCAGAAGCGCAGGGTTCATGTGGCGTGCCGCTTTGTGCGGTGCTGTTTTGCGCCAGCGCCATAAGGTCCAAGGGCTCAGCGCGACGACCGAAAAGACCAGCCGCCAATTGCGGTCATGCACCGCGTCGCTGCTGTATCGTGCCCTTTTTGCGGGCTTGAAAAGTCGCCGTAAAGCGGACATCAAAATGGCCGGACGTGTCGATTTCAGGAACTCGACCGTGCTGTTGCGCAGCCAGAGTGTGTCGTCGAAATCCAGCAGCAGCACAGAGCCTTCCGCCGCTGCAAGATGGATCGCGATATCGTGCGGATCGACCTCAAGAAAGCCTTTGGACATGGGTGCTGCGATGCCGTCGCGGGGGGACATCGTCAGGACGCCGATGTCCGAAGAGGGCGCATGCCATAGGCGGGTTGCGAAGAGCCGAGTTGGTTGAAGTGTTTCAGATCAACGCGGGTCGCAACGATTTCATCGGCAGAGCGTCCGACTTCTTCAAGAGCCCAGTTCATCGCAGACACGCTTTCGCGCTTCGCATGGTTCCAGCGGGCGAAGGCGATGATGTGATGGGCATCCTTCAGCAGGATCGCAGCGCCTTCCACTTCGGTCGGTGGCGGGATGTCGAGCAGAATGCGGTCGTATTTATGACCCAGGTTTTGCAGCATACGCCCAAAAGCTGGATCAAACAGCAGCGTCCCATCAAGCCGAGCCTGATCGCCTTCATCGGTGCGCACCAAGGCTGGCAGGATCGACAGGTTCGGCGCGTCGCTTTTCACAATCAGGTTTTCGACCGTGCGCTGGCTTTTGAGCAGCTTTTTTTGCAGCTGGGACGTGATTTCGATCGGTGCGTCAAAGGGCGAGTGGGCCACGTCGCAATCGACATAAAGAACCGTCTCGCCGGACTTGGCAAAGGCATGTGCCAAGGCGAGCAGCGCCGTGGTCTGGCCGGTTTCCGAGTCGGTGGAAATCCCGCCGATAACGACAGCCATATCGCCGTTCTGCCCGTTCCGGCTGACCGCTGTGCGCTGTCTATCGACACGCTCTGCCGCGCCATAGGCGGGGCGCATCAGATCAAGGCGCGCTTTGAGCTTGTGGCCGAAATTCAGCAAGCCGTGCCGCAGTGCCGTGCTGTCTGTCGTTGCCAGATCCGCAGGGCCGGGCAAGGCATCAAGCTCAGGAAGGGCTGCGGCCAGACGCAGACCGGCGGCGTCTTCATACTCGAAAGGTGAGCGCAGCCGCGTCTGCAGCAATTCGCGCAGCAGAACGAAAAGGGTCGCCAAGACGCCCGCCACGAGCAGGCCAAGAATGCCAGACGACACGCGCCGCGGTTCCGATTTGCTGGACGCGGGCCGCGCACTTTCGATGATCTGGGCATCGGCGTCCAGAAATGCGTCCTTTTCACTGCGCCGCGACAGTTGGGACACGAAATCCTGATAGATCGCTTCGACGACAAGGATGTCGTTTTCGATCCGTCTGGCCTGGGCTTCGTGCTGGACCTGTTGGGTTTGCTGAGCAGTCAACGTGCTGATCGTTTCCGACAGCTCTGCGGTTTGCTGGGACAGGGCCTCTCGCCGCTCGTTGAAGGCCGTCGTAAGATCAAGGATCGCAGCCTCGTCCAAGGGCGCCGCAATCGGAGTTGCCGGAGCAAGACCCGCGGCAAGAAGTACCTCGCGCTGGCCATCAAGATCACCTGTGATGGTGGCGGTTTCAAAAAGCGCGGCCTGATTTTCAAGCTCGGCCAGTTGATCTTCAAGACTGGTCAATGCCCGTTCATGCGTGATGCGGCGCGCGCGGATCGTCGCGTATTCGTCGTTTGAAAACGGCTGATTGATCGAATGGGTTTCAAGCTTGGAACTGAGCGCTTCGATATCGCGCTGCAGGTTTGTGATCCGCGTTGTTAGCCAGCCTTGTGACTGTGCCAATGTGCGCATCTTCGTCTGCCGCTGCACATCAAGATAGGCAACGGCCAGCGCATTGGCGATGTCTGCGGATTTCTGTGGCGACTGGGTTTTTACCTCGATCGCGTAAACCGCAGAAGCATCGCCGACCTGTTCGATCGCGGTGGAATCTTTTACGCGCTTGATGGTCTCTTCCCGCAAGGCGTTCACAACGATGGGGTCTTCGGCAACAGTCGAGTCATAAAGGGTCGAAAACTCGGGATCGCTTGTCAGCGAGAGCTGTTCGACCACCGTTTCGATCAAATCGGTTGAGCGCAGAACCTCAAGCTCACTTTCCAGCGACGCAAGCGAAATGGGCAGGCCGGACACTTCGGTGCTGAGTTCAGTATCGGCCGAGATCCGCGTGTCCAGCATCACCTTGGCCACCGACGTGAACTTGGGATCTTTCAGGAATGTCAGCCCGACAACCAGAATGGCGGCAAGACCGCTGACACCTGCGATTAACGGCAACCCGCGCAGGAAGGCGGCGAACAGATCGCGCAGTTTCCGCAACTCGCGCTCACCAGGGGCGTCGGCACTGATGCGTCCGGGATCCTGGTCAAATACACCTGACCCGGGTTTGTTCATCAATAGAGTCATCTATCGGTCTTCCTACGGCAAAAAGAACTTGGGGAGTGGATGTCTTAAATATCAATGCCGCAGCATAACACGGTGCTGCCCTTTGATATCACGTCTAATTCGGGTCCTAGTGGAAACAAATTTCGGCGAATTCAGGATTCTGACTAGCAGTTTGCGCCGTTTTGCTTTGTTTCGCACAAATCTGCGCGCTTGAGCGTGATTTTGACGTGGAACCGCCCATCAGCCTCTCATTTTGCACAGAATTGTCGCGCTGGAAAAACCAATTCAGGGCTACCCTCAAGACATGCACTACGAGGTCTGTACTAATTTCAGTCTGGCTGAACCATGTTAGTATTCTTGCATAAATTCTTATTTCTAAAATTATTTTTTGCAAGGAAATTCAAATGGATAGGAAACGTGTGGCCCATACCACCGTGGCGGGTGTGCCTGTGGCGATCAGCAGTGAAGCTGATCTGGCGGCGATCCTTGTGGAGGACGCCAAGCTGAACCGCGACGGAGATTTGGCGTCGGCGCAGACCATGCTGTCATGCAATGGTCAGTCCTTGTCGCTTTTTGCGAAAGATCGCGCCTTTGCACAAGCGATTGAGCGCGCGGATTTGGTCCATGCGGATGGGCAGTTTATCGTGTGGATGTCGCGTCTGTTTGGCAAAGCTGCTGTTCCTGAAAGAACGGCGACGACTGACCTGATCCATGCGGCCGCGCAAGCTGCGGCGGATAACGGGCTTAGCTTTTATTTGCTGGGGAGTGGAGAAGACGTGAACCGCGATTGCGCTGCCGAACTGACCCGGCGGTATCCCGGCCTTCGTATTGCTGGGCGCCGCAACGGGTATTTCGCGGATGAGGACGTGGACGCAATTGTCGCGGATATCAACGCCTCTGGCGCGGATTTTCTTTGGGTCGGGCTTGGCAAGCCGAAAGAACAGATATTTGCCGAACACCAAAAGGCCAATCTGAACTGCGCCTGGATCGTCAGCTGTGGGGGGTGTTTTCACTTTGTGGTCGGTGATTACGCGCGTGCCCCGGAATGGATGCAGCGCTCTGGCATGGAGTGGCTGCACCGTTTGATGAGCCGCCCCAAGCAGCTGTTGGGCCGGTATCTTTACACCGTGCCGCACGCGATTGGTCTGGTCTTGTGGCACGGGCTGACGTCCAAATCCCGCGAGCGCGCGCAAGGCTAGCGCTGCGGATGCCGTTTCGGGGCGGATCACGCCCCATGTGAGTGTTCAAGAGGATGATATGAAAGCTGGTTTTATCGGAATAGGCGCACAGAAGGCTGCAACAACGTGGTTGCACCATGTGCTTGCAGAGCATCCTGACGTCAGCGTTGCGGACGAAAAGGAGGTGAACTTCTTTTCAGCGCAATTCGACAAGGGCTATGCATGGTATACCCGCCGATTTGGTGGTCAGGCGCAGCCGGTGCTGTTCGGAGAGTGCTCTCCGAATTACTTCATCAGTTGCGATGCGACGGCCCGCGCCAAAGTGTACAATCCCGACTTGAAGATCATCGCGATCCTCCGTGATCCGATTGACCGGGCCTTTTCGAACCATCTGCATGAAATCCGCAAAGGGCATATCCCGGCATCGACTTCCTTTGCCGAAGCGCTGACGCAAAATCCCACCTATCTTGAGCAATCAAGCTACAAACGGCATCTGTCGCGGTGGATCGAGGCATTTGGCCAAGAGCAGGTGCTGGTCTTGTTGTCAGAGGATATCGGTGCGGATCCGGCAGCGGCCTACCGGGACGTTTGCGCGCATCTGGGCCTCTCGACAGGGCATGCGTTGCAGGCGGTTGGCCAGCGACAGAATGAATCCATCACCTACCGCTCTAAAAAGCTGCAAAAGATCTTGCGGCAGGCGGGCGATGCGGGCCGTGCGGTGGGGCTGGCTGACGCCATCAAATGGGTCAAGGGACGGTGGGGCATTCGCCAGTTGATTGGTTACAACCGTCAGCATTTGCGCGGTCAGGTGACCGAGATGTCGCCACAAACGCGCGCAAAGCTGGAGCAGTATTTTCAGGATGATGTTGCCTATGTTTCGGCGCTGTTGGGGCGTGACGCCTTGCCATGGAGCACCGGACGCGACGCGGTTCACACGACGCTGCCAAACACAAAGGAGGGGCGTTATGAGCATGTCTATGGGTAAAGCGGTCGGGATGTTCGACTTCATCCGCTTTCGCGATGCTGGCAAATACGCCCGGCGGATCCTTGGCGCGCGCTATCTGGAGCGCAGCGATTTTCTGCCCGAGCTGTCACAGGCCGAGATTGCGCGGATGGAGCGCGTGGCCGAAGCCGTGCGCCCCGACGATCCAGAGGAAATTCTGGTGTTCGGCGTGCTGCCCCGGTCTGGCACGAATTACGTGCGTGATATTCTGGCGATGCATCCTGATGTCTGCGCTGATCCAGCGGATCTTTATGAGTTTCCGCTGTTGCATGCCGCGTCAGGCGCCAAAGCGCTGCGCAACGAGTTTGTTTCGATGTTCCCGCGCAACGGCGGGGTCGTCGGCTCGTATGATATGCTTGCCTATATGGCGAGCGCGTGGTTGCGCAGTTTGCAGGCCGAGATCGGCACCAAGCGTATTTTGCTCAAAAGCCCGCATGTTCATAATCTGAGCCTTGCGACAGCGCTGTTCCCGCAGGCCAAGATCGTGCTGTGTTTGCGGGACGGGCGCGATGTGGTCGATTCCACGATGAACACGTTCTCGTCCTTTTCGCTGACCCGAAAGACGTTCTCGCAGCTGGCCTATGAATGGAAGCTGGCCACCGAGGCGATCCTTGAATACATGCCCGGCGGTGCGCGGGAGCATCCCAACATCGTGGTCGTGCGCTATGAGGATCTGCAGGCCAACGAAGAGGCAAGTGTGCGGCGCTTGCTGCGGCACACCGGCCTGCCTGCTGACAGCTTTTCGTTTGAAGACATGCGTGCGCTGCCTGTGCGCGGCTCATCAAGATCGAAGCTGAGCAATCAGGACCAGTGGAAGCCGCAGGAAAAGTCGGATGACTTCAAACCGGTGCGCCGGTGGCAATCGTGGCCCAAACGCAAGACGCTTCGCTTTGACCGGATCGCAGGGGCAACCTTGAGAAGGGCGGGGTATGATGACGCGCTTGGCTGATCCACAAAGCGTGGTCGCGATTTGCATCGCAACCTATCGCCGTCCTGACGGGCTCAAAGCGCTGATCGACAGTATCAACGCGATTGACCTGAAGGGTGACACGATCCGCCCGATCCTGGTGATTGTCGACAATTGCCCCGATGCGCTGGCAAAAGATGTGCTGGGGGATCTTCAAGCGCTGACACCGTTTCAGGTGATCTACGGTGTGCAACCTGTGCCGGGCATCGTTTCAGCGCGAAATCGTTGTCTTGACCTAGTGCCCGAGGCGGCTGATTTCATCGCGTTTGTCGATGATGACGAGGTCGTCACACCGGGCTGGCTTGCCGCACATCTTAGAACGCTTGAGATCAGCGACGCTGTTGCCGTGCAGGGGGCTGTCCAGCCCGATTACATGCAGCCGCCCACTGGTTGGATGGAGACGCTGTCGGTTTTTGAGACTGGTCCTTTCGACTTTGACGGGCCGATCCCGTTTGCTGCGACGAACAATTCGGTGATCCGTGCGGATTTTGTGCGCCGCCATGTGCTGCGATTTGACATGCGGTTCAATCGCAGCGGTGGCGAAGATCAGGAATTTTATGACCGTGTGCAAGCGCTTGGCGGACCGATCTGGGCGTCGCCTGATGCGGTTGTTCACGATCAGATCCCCGCGCATCGCATGACCTTGAAATGGATCAAGCAACGCAGCTTTCGCACAGGCAACACGTTGAGCCGGATTGCCCTCTTGCGGGGCAGGGGTCGGCTTTTGCGGTTTTGCAAAGGCTCCGGGCTGATGGCTGTTGGTGCCTTGCGCGGCGTTGTCTCGCTTCCGTTTTCAAAGGCAGGCGCGGTGCGGGGGCTTTTGCAATTGCACCGGGGCGCTGGCATGCTCGCGGCGTTCGTTCGGCTTGACTATCAGGAATACAGTGCCGCTGCCGTGCAGCTTGACCGTCGCGAGGGCGGGTGAATGTCAGAACGCATGCCTCTTTTCTCGGTCATTATTCCGGCGCGCAACATGGAGCGGTTTCTGGGCGCGACGCTTGATAGCCTTGCCGCGCAGACCTTCGATAATTTCGAGGTGATCTGCGTCAACGATGGATCACAGGATCGCACGGGTGCCATCCTGCAGTATCGCGCTGCCGTGGATCCCAGATTTCGCAGCATTGATGGGCCAAAAACCGGCGTCAGTGCTGCGCGCAATGCGGGGCTTGCGCAAGCGCGTGGACGCTATCTTTTGTTTCTTGACGCCGACGATCTTGTGACACCTGACGCGCTGTCGCGCTATCTCCATATCCTTGAGACGCAGGACGTCGTTGGCGTGATTGGCGGTGTCCTGAAGATTTCGGAAGACGGGCAGAGCCTGCCCAGTTCTGACAATCGCGATCTTGTTCCGCAAACGGACCAACTCGCGGCACTTTTGCGCAAGAACTACATCGTGAACGGTGGCGCATTGGCGCTGCGGGCTTCCCATGCACGCGCCGTGGGTGGCTATGACACAGATTTGCGCAACGGCGAGGATTGGGAGTTTTGGTGTCGGCTGGCCCTGCGGGGCCGTTTTGGCGTGCTTTTGGGTGCACCGGTCCTGATGTACCGGCAGGTGACCAGCGGCGCCAACATGACAACCCGCGGCTCGGCGCTTGGCTTCAAGGTCGCAAGCCTGTCGAAGATCGCCCGCAATGCGGATTTCAGGGAGCGGTTCGGCTTTCGGTTGCCGCTGTTGCTGCGGGCCCGCCGCATTGATTATTTCTGGTCCGGCGTGCGCAATCACTATCGGCATGGCAGTCGTGCCACGGCGCTGATGCTGGCAGCTGTTGGGGTCGTTTTGTATCCAGATACGGTTCTGCGACCTCATCTTTTCGGTCGGTTCTTACGTGGTCTTGGCGGCGCGCGACGTCGCTCCAAAAGACCTGACGATCCGGTCGCGCCATGATGAAGCGGCGGTCATTTCTGGGTGGTGTCTCCATCGCGGCGATGGGCGTTTCGTGCGGCTGGCCTGCGTTGTCCTCTGCGATAGAGGTTGCCTCGGAAGATAATAGCGCCTTGTCTTTTGTGGGCCCAAATCACCTTCAGATCATTGTCCATGACGGGCAGCTGACCGCCCCCGACCGCGTGGTTGTGCAGGCTTCTGATCGTGTGTCCTGGCGCCCGCGCCCCGACAACAACTTTGGCTCTGTTGGCAGACTGAACGGGATCGCGGGCATGTTTACCGGCAGCGCGCACAGCACTCAGGATCAACTATTTCGCCCTTGGCCGGAATTTCACGAAGCCACCGTGCGGCCGTTTTTTGATCCTGCGGCTGATGAAGACGGCACAGCCCCCGCAGATAAGCCCGGCGCGTGGGATGTCAGCATCAATGGCATGCTTGTCAATGTCGTGGCCTCCTATCGTAGAACGTCGCCCGTTCGGACCGAAGCCACCGGGCGGCGCATTTGGAAAAGCCGCTTGCGCCATGTGGTGACGCTGGAGCTGGATCAGCCGGTTACCGCAGGTGCCCGCGTGTCGGTGCGCACCCCGTGGAATGAGACCGTGCGCCAGAACCGCGAGGCGAGTCTTCCATCGGATGTGATCCATATGTGCCAGCTTGGATTCGCGACGATGGGGCCGAAAAAGATCTATGTCGGGTCGTGGTTTGGGACGGATTTAAACGGTCTTGCTGGAAACACCGATGCATATCTAAGCGAAACCACGCGTTGGGCCCTTTACTCCGAAGGCTCTTCGAGCCCTGTGCAGCTGGGTCAGCTGAAGCTTGCGAAAGCTGGCCAGCAGCCGCATCTGGACGAGGTCAATTTCAACGGGTGCAGCGTTTTTGAAGCAGATTTTTCAAGCGCTGATGCGCTGGGTCGATATCGGCTTGAGGTGGAGGACATCGGAACGACGGAGCCGTTCGAGATATCCCAAGCCCCTTATCAAACCTGTCTGTATCACGCCGCGCGCTGGTATTTCCGGCAACGCTCTGGGATTGCGTTGTCACAGACGCATTCCCCCGATTTTCCGCGTCCGCGCAATGGTCATCCCGACGATGGACTGACGGTTCTGCAAAGCGCTGCCCTGCTTGGGCCGTCGGGCGAAGGCTATGGCCGTGGTGACGCCAACCGCCTTGTGCGTGACGGGGCCATTGTCGAAGAGATCCCTTTCGCAAATCCCGCACCCGGAGAGCCGAACCCGCATGCATGGGGCGGGTGGCATGATGCCGGCGACTGGGACCGGCGTGTGCAGCATCTTGATATTGTTTTTAAACTGGCAAACATCGTTGAAGTCTTCCCAAAATCTCGTGGCTTGCAGTTGAACCTGCCCGAAAGCGGTCTGCCCTTTGCTGATGACGCCGTGAAAGCCCGCAAAAGCGCGCAAGATGTTGGCGATGGCGAAACCGTGCTGCCAGATCTTATTCACGAAGCGTTGTGGGGGCTGTCGTTGTGGCGCCGGACCCAGCGCGCGGATGGCGGTATCATCGGTGGGGTCGAATACTCAAAAAGTGGCATTGCGGGATCGGTGTCTTGGAACCCGGTGCAAGGCGCATATGCCTATGCCCCGGAAGTTTGGGCGGGCTATTGGTTTGTCTATGGTGCTGGCAAACTGGGCCGGGTGATCCGCGATGTTTGTGGTGACGCCGTGCTGGGGGATGCCCTTGTCAGCGAAGCACGGGCTGCCTGGGTCTGGGCCGAAAGCGGTGTTCAGAAACCCGATGTGACACAAGCGCCAATGACCCGCGAAGATGAAGAGATCCAGCGCATTCGCACAGCGGCGGCTGCAACGCTTTATGCCGCTGAAGGCGCGGAAGAGACCTGCCGTGCCTTTGAGGATCACAATGCCTTTCTGCCGGACCGGCCTGAGGAAACCGCAACATTGCGGCCCTCGGTTTTTGCAGAAGCGTCCTATGAGTATGTGCGCGCGGGGCAGCGCGGGTTTGCGACACAGCCCGCGCTTGTGACGGCGATCACCGCTTGGGCGCAAGGCCATTCGGGCCACGACAATCGGATGGGGCGTGACTACGGCTTGCACACGACCCACGCGTTTCCGTGGGGTCGCGGGTGGATGCGGTTTGGTCCGGGATCAAACTATCGCGCGGGCCAGATGATGATGGGCTACGCGATGACGGGTGCTTTCAGTAAGGCCCAGTCAAAGGCCATTCTGGAAGGCATGTGGTTCGCGCTGGGATGCAATCCCGCCAACCTGAGCTTTATTCAGGGCATTGGCACGCGCGCCTTTGCCGATCCGCTTTTCCTTGATCTGGTCTGGCCTGACACAATCACCGGGCAGATCGTCTTTGGCGTTGCGGGCGGCGAGATGCACGAATGGGAAATTCGCAAGACCGCAGGTGCCTTCTATCCCGCAGCGCAAGCCGAGTGGCCGGTCTACGCGCAGATCTTTGAAAGCAGCGAGATTGCAATCTGCGCCGAACATGGTCTGCGATCAAACGCACTGGAATGGCTGATCGCCTGCGCGGCAGCGGCCGAGGTAAGCGATGCGTGGTAGGCCGCCCGCGCGCGCCTAGTCGGTGAGAGCCGCCGTGCCGCCTTCTGATGCAACGATTTCCACATCCACGACATCGCCAGGCAGAACTTGCGCATCCTGGCTTGCGATGATCCGGGTCTGCACACCGTTTTCGCGGCGATAGATCGAAACAGCGTAGTCAATCGGGGCGATCAGGTCTTCCAGACCGGTTGTTTCGGTCCCGCCGGCCAGGAATTGTGACAGCACATTCATCTGAATTTCGGCCTGTTTGATCGTGTTCTGGTTCACATCGATCTGGATCAGCCGGTCAAGCTGGCGATCTTCATCGGCGGCCTGCAGATCACGTTCAAGCCGGATGCTGGCCAGATTGGACGAGGCCAGATCTTCGGCAACATCTAGCAGGCGCGTCGCCGCCTGGGACGTCACGCGGCGCGCATCAGCAACCTTTGCTTCGGGGACAAGTCCGCGTTCGAGCAGTGTGATCTGTCTGTCCAGTTCCGCCTCGTCCGAGGCAAGGGCGGACGCAAGTTGCTCTTGCTGGCGGGCCAGGATTTCAGAGCGTTCATAGGACTCGGCCAACGCTGTCTTGAAATAGCTGATCTGCCGTTCATGGCTGATGGCTTCGCTTTCCGCGATCTTGACCTGTTCATTGACCAATTGTTCAAGAACATCGGGGGTGACAGACACCTCGGACAGGGGCGGGGGCGTTTCAAGCCCGCTGCCTTCAAGCTGCGCTGAGAGCCGCCACAACAACACTTTCGCAGTCGCATGGCGCAAGGCCGCAGTGGCGAAATCGCCGCGCCAGCGCACAAGCTGGATCGGATCAACCGTTGCATCCTCGGTCAGTAGGTTGCTTTTGACGCCGCCAGACAGCGCGACCACTTCGCGTACGGTCAGGCCAGGGCGGAACACCAGCTCTCCGGGTGTGGCAATGTCTCCACCCACGACAACGGCGCGGTAGCCATCCCGAATGACCTGAATTTCGTCGCCGCTCAGTTGAATGATATAAAGCTCCCCCTCGCGGTCATACAGTTTTACGATCAGGCCAGCGGCCGCGTTTCGAACGGCTTGTTCCAGCTCGTCAATCGATAGATTGGCGGCGGCATGGCTGCCCAGAACACCCAAATCAATGGCGCCGTTCATATCGACCATCGCCTCGATCGAAGCATCGCCGATCCCGATGATGGCCGTGCGAACGCGATCTCCGGGTTGCAGGGCGAAATCAGCATGCGCCAGCGTGACCGGCATAAGAGCTGCCAGCACGATGGATCTGAGCCAGAGAATAGTCGTTTTCACAGCAGTCACCTTTTGCAAAGAGTGTTCAACGGACGTGCGTTTCGTGTTGGGCCGTTAATGCCCCGAGGCTTTGTAGACGACACCGACGGTATCAAAGATGACCTTTACATCGGTGCTGAACGACACGTCGTGCCAGTAATCGCGGTCATAGCGCGCCCGTGACGCGAACGAGACATCGTTGCGCTCTGAGATTTGCCAAAACCCGGTCATCCCGGGCCGCAGCAGATAGTATTCGGTTCCCGGATAGAGATCGCGTTGGGAGGCCATCATCGGCCGTGGGCCAACGACGCTCATATCGCCCAGCAAGACGTTCCACATTTGCGGCAATTCATCGAGCGAGGTTTTCCGCAGGATGTTGCCAAATCGCGTGATGCGTGGATCGTGCTTTAGCTTTTGCGTCTCGTCCCATTCGCGGCGGGCGATGGGATCCGCCTTAAGCAGTTCCTTCAAGCGCGCGTCAGCATCCTGACACATGGTGCGGAATTTCCAGAACCGAAACTCTTGCCCGCCCCGCCCAATGCGCGTTTGCGTGTAAAAGATAGGCCCCCCGTCGAGCCGTATCTTGAACGCAATCAGAACGAGGACCGGCAACAGAAACACGGTGCCACACAAGACAATAGTGATGTCGAGCAGCCGTTTGCCAAACCGCATATACACCTGACGGGACGCGGCGGCGCCCTGTTCGTATCCCCGCCGAATATTCCGATCAATCACGCGATCAAAATCAGTGCCGGGTACATGGTGGTCCAGGTCGCCCAGGACCAGTTCGGACTTTTCGATATTTGTTACTTTTGTCATCTTCCACCCCTATCGAGGCTGACGCAGATCAGAAATTTAAACTTTGGCAGCTCTGCGCGCCCGATTTTAAAATGCTGAGGTCAGATCGGAGATCGACCCCTTCAAACAATTGCAAATTCAACGATTGTCTCGGATCGGCTTAAAATTGCCGGAGACGTCATGCCCCAAATAATTACTGGTGCGGTACTGCTGTAAAAATACGATGTTGCCTCAATTTGGAGCAACCGCTTTATCCAACTTTTATGCCACGGACCCGAAAAGGGATGATCGTTATAGATTGCCATCAGATCACAACATTTAGCGATATACGACATATGTTATACTATATCTGCTAATAATTATACGTGATTGGGGCTAATTTTCATACGAAAACTGGCGTATCAGGCAAAAAAAGCGTGAAAAAAATGCTTAGCAGACAAGCACAGCGTCCGCCCGTCTAGTCTGTTTGGGTAAGAGCCTAGTTCATACAAGCAATAGCTAAAACAGGTGCGATCTGGGCGGGCTGTTTTGGCTGGTTTGAAGATGATTCAAGCGGCTGGAAAAAGCGAATCACTTTGGCCTTAAAAGTGTTGCAATCGGCGTCTGTTGCTGCTTGGATCAAGCGCTCACCTTACTCGGCGGCTTCTTCGCTTGCGACGGGTTTTGCCTTGTGCACTTTGGCCTTGTCGGCCCGCGATGCGATCCAGATATAACCGATCACGCCGATACTGGCGCAAAGCCACGCAGCAAAAATAGCGGGCCAAAGCGTTAGAAAGAAAGAGAAAAACGCCATAAAAGCGATGAACAGCAGCGGGCCTGCGATAAGGTATTTTACTGCCATGGGTGTCTCGATCTTCTTTTTGGCTGAACGCGGTTATCTAAAAAATGTGCCAATTGTCGGGACAATCAACGGATGTATCAAATTGCGGTTTAGCTTTTCTGCCTGTGATTTCTGTCTAACAGGCTTTGCGCATAGGATTTTTTGTCATCTCAAAGCAATAAAAAACTGATCTCACGCTGCGTTCCGCGAAATCATGCTTGCGCCTAAAATCTGAAGAATTCGTTAGCGATAATCCGCCTAAACTGCATCGCAGTTTTTGGGGTACCGCAGCACGCGTTCACCGCATCAAAGGAGTAAACGTCGTCGTTGTGGTGGGTTGTTTGGGCGCGCGCTGATCGGCTTACTTACGGTGGACCCAGCTGTCTTTGCTAACGGGCTGTGCATTGCTTACAAAAAGGCGGATCTGGGTGGCGCTGCGTACCAGCAGCCAACCACCGATCAGCGCGCCCAGCAGCAGGTGCTGCACAAGCGGCGCACTGGGCAGCAGCAGCACCCAAAGCGACACGAAGGTGACCAACCGGATCAGCCGGGCCGGAAACTTTTCGGGTTTCTTGTTGCTGAACCGGTAGATGATGTAAGGCATCCAGCGCCGGCTGATCTGGGCCCCAATTGCGGCCGCTCCGGCGGCGGGAAGTGCAACAAAAAGGGCTGGAAACCCGTATTTTATAAGCTGGAGCGGCAGATACAGCATCACACGGGTCATTTTGTCGACCCGGTTGTAAAGCACATAAGTTGCCCGGAGGGCGATCAGGACAACAGCCCATACTGCCGCAATCCAAAGCGATGTTTCGATATCAAAGCTTGTGTCGCCAGACCAGATCAGGGCTGTCAGGCAGGCGCCCAGATAACCCACCACAGCGGCCCAGATCCACGCGGCTTTTTCGGAATAGGCATCCGACATTGCGTGAAAGTTTGCCGCCACTTTGACTTGCTTTTCAGCCCGTGCCGAGATGCGATCATTCTCGACATACCCGGCCTCGTAGATGATCCAGAGCGAGGTGTGAAAGGCAGCGATGGCCAGCCCGGTGAGCAAAGGATGCGCGCTGAACGGCACAAAGGCCAACAGCAGGATCAGCAAATCATCAAGCACATTATCAAGCACGAATGGCAGGCCATTTTGCTTGTTTCGCTTGCATTTGGATGCATACCGGAATGGCAGAAATGTCACGGTCGCAGGGAGGGCATCTGATTGCATACTCATGAAGGCGTCCCCTTGGATTGAAGAACCGAGCGCGCGACGATGAAAGTTTTTGTCACCGCAGCGACAAAGATCATCCAGATGATGCTTTTGCGATCGAGCACGGTGCCTTCGGTGATGTTCAACATCAAAAAGTTAATCACCACCACAAGCAGTATGACCATGCAGATCGGATTGCTCAGATAGCGCATGCACAGATAAAACGCGTAGCCCAACCGCAGAAAGAGCAGCGTCAGCAGGGCAACGCCCGCAAAGCCGATATGCAGCCAAACCTCGACCAGTCCGTTATGGGAATAGAACGGTTGGAACCGCAGGCTTGGGTGGTTGGCTATAATGGGCGGGTAGGGGGAGCTGTCGTACCAGAAGGCCGAGTATCCGTAGCCCAGCCAGAACCGATCCTGAATGTAGGGCCACAGCAACTCCCAAAGGGGGATCCGGCTGGACAGGGTTGGCTTTCGGTCGATCAGGGCGAAGATTGGATCGGCCAGACTGGAGCCCAAAAGAAGGGTGCCCGACGCCAGCAACCCGCAAAATGCGAGCCAGTATCCCAACGCCCAAGACAGCGGTTTGCGCGGATTTGAAAATGCCAGATAGATTGCGATGAACGAAAACAGGCCGACAAATTGCGCGGTGCGCGACTCGGAGGCGTAAAGCAAAGCGATGGACGCCACAAAGCCCGCCAAAAATAGCCGCCGGGTGTTGCCTGATGACAGTTTCATCGCAGCGTATGTCATAAAGAGCGATAGCGCACTTGCCGCGCCCATGCCGTTCTTGTGGTTAAAGATACCGCGCCATGTGGTGTCCCATGGCGGTGTGCCACGCGCTTGAGGGAAAATCGCGATACTGGCCAAGCTCAGGAACATCATCACACAGCATGTTGCGGCCAAAAGCAGGATGAGGCTGCGTTGCGACGTCATGCTGGCGATCATGAAGGCAAAGCACGTGGTGACGATCAGTGGGATGGCGCGCTCGATCGTGTTGGAGGGATCAAGGCTCCACAGAAACGACAGCAAGGTCAGCAGGATCAGCACAGAGATCTCAAAGCTGGCGACTGCGCCAGACAGCGTAAAGCGGTAATAGATCGCCATGATAAGCAGCATTGGGCACAGCATGACCCACAAAAGAGGCCGGACGATGCCGTGGCCATCAAGCACGATGTTAAACGCATCAGTCCCGGCGATCACAATCAGGCACACGGCGGCCGAGACGATCATCGCTTGAAAAAGCGCGATCTGTCGCCGGAACATGGCTGTTGTATGTGCGGGGCGGCGCATGACGGGTCCACAAGGAAAATAATGAAAAAATCTATATATTAAACGCAGTCTAGCGGCAGCGGCGGGGCGCTTTCCATGATCTATACACACTAGAAAATTGGGCCGTGCGGGTTCGAACCCGGCTGCTGTGGCGCTTTAGTTTCCGCCCGTGACCGGTGCCAGCGACGTGTCCGCGTCACGCGTGTCTTGCGGCGGCACAATTTGATCTGCCGTTGGATCTGTCTGCGCGGCTTCGGGGGCCTGCGGTCGGATCGTGGCGAGGGCCTCGTTCAGACCATTTAGCGAAAACGGAACCTGAAAATCGCCACGTCCAGGCACAACGACAGTCACAGTGGCCTGCTGACCACTTTGGAACTTGGCTGCAAGATCAACGCCAACGGCGCCTTCAACCAGACACCCTTGCTGGGTGCAGCGATTGATCGGCACGGTTGTTGTATAATCGGGCCCGACGGCAAAGCGTGCGCCTTGGGTGATGTCAAGGCCAAGGGGCAGGGCCATCTGGATCTCAAGCTGTTCGGGCGTGATATACGCAAAGGTCACGACCATCGCGATGGCTGTGCCATTGTTCATCGTCACACGCTGAAAAGCCTGGCAATCGTTCGCCGCGCGCGGGGTTTCAAAGCACTCGACCAGCCAGTCCTGAAACGGTGTCTGCGAAATCGGTTCGGGAAAGGACAGCGTTTGTGCGTGGCCCGACACAGGGGTCATGAGCAGCCCAAAGATCAAACTCCAGGCCCATCGGCGATCAGCCCTCGACATCGGCCGCACCTTTGCGCGCATAGACGACGCCACCGCTGCGATAGGCCTGAATGTGGCGACGACCTTCGGATCGGTCACCGAAATTCCACACACCCGTGGCCGCGCCTTCAACGATCAGCGAATAGACCGCAAGCTCCATCGCCTGCCGAACGGCAAGCCCGACAGGCTCGTTTGCGGTGGTGCCTGCTTCGATTTCAAGCAGTTCATCAACGCCGACAAACCGGAACACGCCTGCATCCACAAGGGTTGAGTAGACGGTCTTTTCGGTTGTGACCGAGGTCAGCACCTCACCCGAGTTCACGGACACGGTCCGCAATGCGACAGTCACGATGTCTTGGCGGTATTTCGTCGACATGCCGATACCCAGATACCGCGCGCCAAGACCGCCGGTTTTGACGTTGCTGTCGTAATTGACGATGCCGCCTTCCAGGATAATGCCCGCAAAGCGTAGCGGTGGCAGGACCGAACGCGTCGTGCCCCGGTAGGTCGCGTTGGACTGGTCGATCAGCTGGCGTTCGGTCAGCAGGTTCTGCAAGCCGCCCCGTTCGACGACATTGAACCATTGCCCGCCCGAGACATCCTTGAGAACGTCGATCAGAATGGCTTGTCCACCTTGGGTTACCGCTTTGGAAAAGCTCGAGAAATTGTCTTCCGGTTTTTGCTGACCGGTTTGGTCATCATAGGCATAGACCGCAATATCAACCTTGCGCTGCGGGCCTGGCAGCAGGGCAAGTGATCCTCCGATCCGTGTGGTTTCGGTTCGAGTGGGATCATCGTAGCTGTTCACGATGTTGATGGCATTGGGGTCGCAGGCGGCAAGCGAAAAACAGGCTGCCGCAGCCAGGTAAACAAATTTAAGCTTCATAATACTAAGTCCCTATCTCACCCGGCCCTCTTCTATTGGAAGGTCCGGTAAAGCGATGCCCCCACCGCTTTAACTAACTGCCCGATCCGCTGCTTGTTGCAGGGGTTGTTGTTGGGGGTGTGGCAGAGCCAAGCGCGCCGCCCAAATCGATGGAAATATCCGGAAACGAGATGTTGGGAACGCCCCCACCACCGCCGCCACCACTGCTTTGCTCGGGCCGATGCTGATTTTGGATCTGCGCCGTGCCAACCAGGTAGTCGAAATTGTTTGCAGGCCCGCCGAAAGCCGGATTGACGGGGCGGTAAATCAGATCGCCCGCGGCAAGCGGTGCGGCGGTGCCTAAAAGAGCGATGAGCGTGACTGCAAGACGTGTCATCAAAGTATCCTTTGCTTAATCAACCCGGATCCGGGTGCCGCGCGGCGCATTCTTGATAACGATGCCGCCATTGTGGTTGCGCCCGGCCTGTCCGAACGTAACGGTTGTGCCTGTCGAATTTTGCAGCCCGATGCGGGCTGTTTGGTTTGATCCGATCTGCGCGGTGGCGGCGGTGTTGTCGCTGCCTCCGACGATGCCGATCAAGGATGTGTTGTTTGTGCCGATCTGGACCTGCGCAATTGTCGAGCCGGGGCTGTCAATGATCGCGGCAACGGCGGTGTTTTGATCGCCAATCTGCAAGGTTGCGGTGGCTGCATCCTGACTGTTGAACACGCCAGAGGACGCCTGGTTGTTGTCACCGCGCTGCAAGATCACACTTGTCGAGCCGGTTGGCGTCGATGCATCAGAGTTTGAGAAGACGTTGGGGTTCAAAGCCTGACCTGTCGAAACGGTCTGTTCGAGTGTGATATTTTCGACACGAAAATCAATGTTTTGAGCAATCGCCGGGCTGCTCAAGGCGAAAATTGCGATGGCAGTCAGGGCATTTAGGGGTCTGTGTGGTCCCTGCATCTTAAATATCCTCAACCGAGTCAGTGTTTGCCTTACAACTTGTTCTCATATCGTCTGCTTCAATCGTTAACTGCGCCGTCAATCTGGTCTGCTCTGTGATCCGATGAACGGATTTGGCCAATAAAATAGGGCCTTCAGAGTGACTGATGACGACGGGCCCGCCTTGCATCGAGGTCGAAGAATTAGACCCCGTGACCGTAGTAACTCCCATCACATAGGAACCCTCGGCAGGACTGTCGGAACTCACAACAGCCTCTAAAGTAACATATTCACCTTCAGTTAAGAACCGGATTTGGCAACTCAGCGCCAGCGCGGGTGCCGCAAAGGTTGCAAGGATGCCAGCCAGTATAAGGGGACGCAGCCGCATGGTGGTGGCCTTTTTAAACGGGGTTGGTCCGGGACAAGATGCCCCGGACCGGCTCTTTTCTGGGGAAGAAAGAGGGGTCGTTTTAGCGGTTGCTCTGGTAGTTGACCGCTTCGTTGCCAGATCCAGTCTGCACGATGGCCGAACGGTTGTTTGCACCCAGCTGCAAGCTGGCTGCCGAGTTGCCGACCGCGCCAAGCGAACCGACGGAAGAGCCCGAAACGATGGCACCCGTCGGCAGACCGCCACCAAACACATCGCCATTGATCGCTGCCAACTCAACGTTGACCGTTTCGTTGCCCTGGTTGATGAACGATTGGTTGCCGGTGCCTTCCTGCAACGTAGCGGCGGTGTTGTCGTTGCCCTTCTGGAA
>CAKZXZ010000173.1 GCA_937883775.1 uncultured Paracoccaceae bacterium | reverse complement strand
GGCTGGACCGGTTCGTCCTGTGCCTGCATCAGAGCTTCAAAATCCTGCAAACCCAAAGTGGCCAGAGTTTCGCCATCTGGCCCTAAAATCTCATAGATGACACCGTCGGTGCCTTTGTTGCTGAACCAGGCAATGCAGTCTTCGTCCCCGCCGCCTTCGGTATGCGGCGCACCACCGCCGGGCTTCTGAACAAAACTCGCAGTCGGGCGGATTTCGGTCAAATCACCTTTCGCGTCGTACAGACGCAACTCGCCTTGGATGATGAATGTGCTGTAATCCGCGTGATGCTTATGCAGAATAATCTTCTCATTGGCGGCAAATTTCAAAAGCACATCGACGACTTTCAGATCCCGATCCACGTCAAGAACATGATACGAAAGATGCTCAATGCCATCGAGCGTGTTCCACTTGACGTTCGATTGATCGAATGCAGCTGCGACCTGGGTTGCGGCCTTGCTTGCGCTGGCACCCAAGGCAACGGCCGCGACGGTTGTGCCGATCTGTACCAGGCCCTGACGGCGTGTCAGTTTGTGCATCATCTCTTCCTTTTCGTAGTTATGGGGGTCTCTTAGATGTCGCGACTTGAATGCGACTAGCAGCAGGTCGAACTGAAGCCGTGCATCAAACGGTCATTTGACAGCCTGTCATTTTCGCTCAGAAGAGCTTTTTCTCATATTTCCACTCATCAGCGTCGGGCGTGACACTGTCGAGATCGAAGTCATTCTCGATCAGGTGTTGCGCAGACTGATCTCCCTGCTCGGCCGCACGTTGGATAATCCGGCGGCCAAGTTCCTCGTCGTGGGTGACACCACGGCCGCGCAGAATATCCAGCCCATAGTTGAACGCCCCGACCGAACTGCCCGCTTCCATCGACCGGCGGTCCCACTCTGCCGCTGCTGCAGCATCCTCGGGTCCGCCCAGACCATTGTCCTCCATCCAGGCCATCCAGGACATGGCCGGAACATTGCCCGCATCGGCCAGGGTACTGAAGATCTCACGCGCGGTGTCGTGGTTTCCAGCCTTTGACTCGATATATCCAATGAAGCCCAACACCGGATGGGCCTCCCCTTGCCGCATCCGGTCGATATGACCACAGATTGTAAGCTCTTCAGGATTGTGGGTGCCATAGGCATTGGATTTGTGCTTGCCACATTGCCCGACAGTCTGTGCAAAAGCAGGGGAAGCAAGGGCGCTTAGGATCACGATACCGGGGACAGCTAGGGAATATATGCGCATCGGGGTTTAGCCTCTCATTCTGGGTTTCAGATCTGAGTAGATTTGAACGGATCAGGCCAACCGGTGTGCGAATTTCCGGCAAGAAATCTGCAAAAAAATTGCAAAAAGCGCTACTTTAGAAGCCGGTAGCCAACCCCACGAACAGTTTCGATGACAGGCGATCTGGACTTGTCGGGGTCAAGCTTCTTCCGAAGGTTGATAATGTGCTGATCCAAGGCCCGTGAGTTTGGCATGAAATTGCGCCCCCACCCTGCATCGTACAATTCATCTTTGGTCACGACCTTGCCTTGTTTCGTTTGAAGGAATTCAAGCAGTCGAAAATCGCGCGGTGTCAAAGCAACTTCAAGGGTGCCCCGGCGCGCACTGTGTTGTTCTGGCAGAAGGACAAGTTGATCGTGAGATCTGACGATTGGCCCGCGACGCCAGAACAGCAAGAAGCTTAGCAATCCCATAGCTGACAGCGCGCCTATCATGCCCCAACTGACACCAGTGAGCGGGATAGGTACCGCGCTTTGCAATGCGTCACGATCATAAAGCAGACAAATCCGAGGCGTGGGCTGGCAATAAAGCAGCACTGTCCCATCACGATCATAGGGCGACCAACGGGCCTCAAAGTCTTGTGAGGTGAGATTTGTCAGATCTTCCAGTTCCTCGAAAGAAAGCTGAAACCGCGTTGGTGAATACGTGCGCGGCCCGGGATACAAAACCGTTCCCGTCCTTGACCAAGCCACTGCTTTTAAAAGGGCGGGATCTTGGCTTAGCAGGAAGCCGACGCGATCTGGCTGGTTCCGAATGTTGAAAAGAGCGGCCGCATCGGCAGATCCCTTCAAAGAGGCGCGTTTCCAAGGATCAACAGTCAGCCAGAGGTAACCCGACCCCAAAAGGCAGATGAACCCTATCAGCAAAAGCGCAAGCCGTATCATGCCCTCAGATTGCATGAACTTGCGACGCCTGGATATGCGACATTCGTCAAAGCGAACACGCTGCGACTGGTGGCAACGCTTGGCCGTGATTTCAGCTGCGCTAATTTGGCCGGTTGTAAAAACTGAGTATTTTTGTCAGATTTGACAAACCTAGCAACATGCATCCGCAAAAGCCCGGCTTTGTCTGAAATTAAAAGCCAAGTCGGTCTGTTTAAATGATGTATCACGCCCACCCGATTAAAAGTCTTCAGCCCTGCCTTAGATGCAGCCCTTCTTGGAGGGTTTGCAGATGAGCAAGACCCTGAGCGATCTTCTGGCCATCGATGGGATGGCAAGCCGCTACGGCTGCGGGCTTAATCCCAAACTCAAGCAAGCGATCCAGGCCGACTTGCGGTTTCCTGCGGCGGCAGCCTCTCCTTTACCAGATGAAAGCGATCTGAAGGGACCATTGCCCGCAAATGTGACACGGCTCACACCGAAACACTCGCCCGCGAAAAGGAAACAGGCATGACACGTCTCAAGGATCGGTCTGCGTCAGGGCCATTTGCCAAACTGATTTGCGACAGTTTCGAGGCGGATTTGTTGCCGGTGTTACGATGCCTTGTGGCGTCTCTCAGCACGGCGGATCCCACCCTATGGCAAAAGGCGACATCGAAATCGATCGAACACTGGGGCGACGCACTGGGTCATCCGATTGCGCATCGCTTGGGCCACCTTGTGATCGCCGTTTATCGCTGCCGCGAGGGCAAATTGGAGTTGCAGCAACCTTGGGCCAAAGATCACGACGATGCAGTGACGGACGATGAGGTCAAACTCATAACGATGCTTCATCACATGCGGCGCGACGAGGTTGCAGATGCGCGCCGTGCGGTTGATGATCTGACATTTGGGATCATGGATCCGGATGTAATCCGTGCTGGCCTCAGCTTTGCCACACGGTTTTCCTGCGGGCGTCAGGGGCAGCAACGCAGTACTGGTGCGCCAAAGCTTTCAGTCGTCAGCTAGACCCCTCTAGCTGACAGGACACAGCAGTCCACCTACGCAGGTAGCAGACCTATACAGTGCACAAAGCCTGCGCACCAAACACGCGCGTTTAGATCACACCTCACGCAAAAAGGGCCAGCATTTGCTGGCCCTTTCCACTGAATTCCATTGCCTGATTTAGGCTGCAGGCTCTTCGCTGGTGAGATCTTCCATCGCGGCGACCTCTTCCCAGATTTCTTCCCAGGCGCTTTTCGCTTTGCCGCGCTGACGCACGTCCTGCGCTGCTTCGAGGTTGTCCAATGCACCCTCACCGCGCACGATCACAAGACCGACCATACCAACGCTTGCGTGCGGTGTGCATTTGTAGCCGTACAGACCCGGCTGATCGAGCGTGACCGACACTTCATCGCCGATTTTGCCGTCCCAACCTTCGGTACCTTCCGGGATCATTCCGTCGATGACAGCGCTGTTATGACCACGATCAGTTGCCTCGAAAACAACAGTATCACCGGGTGAGATCACCTGGATGCGCGGAAAGAAAACCTGGCGCAGGCGTTTGTTCTCGGGGTGCACGTTCAGCATTTGCACGGTGTGCGATGCAGCTTCGGCACGCGCAATACCTGGCATACCGACTGTGGCAAGACCAGCAGCTGCTCCTGCACCAAGAAGAAGCTCTCTGCGACGAATTGTTAAAGGCATGTTATCCTCATTGGTTATTAAACGAACTTAGTAGGCGTACCGCCTCTGCGGACAGAAGTAGTACGACTGTCAGATATGTCTATCAACCAACATTTTTATCGCTTTGTTCCCTAAAGTAAACTAAAATACTCAGGAATACGGTCAAAGACTATCGTTTCGGAGATATGCATGCACCCTCTCTTCGCATCCTTTGTGGTTGGTGTGTTGGCATGTCTCGCAACGCAAGCATCCGCACGTATACAGGACGACGCTAACGATCTGATTTGCCCGGAGATCCCTGCGCATGCGCGAGATGCGGCGCAAGCCGGTGATCCTGATGCCCAATTCAGCATCGGATTAGGCCTGACAGACGGACTGTGTGGCTGGGACGAGGCGTTTATCCGCGACGGCCTACACTGGCTAGAGCGCGCCGCCCAGCAAGATCATCCGATGGCGGCGGCCCGCCTTGCTGTGATCTATGAAGAAGGTGTTCTTATCGCTGAAAGCTCTGCAAAAGCGTTGCGATTTTACGAAATAGCGGCCAGTGGCGGTCATGTTCCATCGCAAAACAGACTTGGCTTGCTACTGGTCAGTTCAGCCAAGACACTGACGCAGCAAGAACAAGGTCTTTTCTGGCTGGGCGCGGCGGCGGATCAGGGCGATGGTACCGCTGCGGCAATGATCGGGCTGTTTTACGCACGCGGCTTGCACGGCGTCATACGCGACGATTGCCTTGCGCTTGACTGGTATGATGCCAGCGCACTTTTGGGTGCGCCTGTGCCCCTGAATGATCTGCGATCTGAAATACCGGCCGCGGTTGCTGTGCAGTGTTAGGCGAGATTACGCCGTCAAAGCATCAGACGGTTTGCGCGCGCGGTGATATCGCCAAGCCACGGCGACAAAACCTACTCCAGCAGCAAGGGCGATCAACAGCGCAATCACCTGGACCCTCAGCGGTGCAGTTTGCGATTGGATGGCAAGCGTCGGGTTTGGGCCGACAAGGGTCTGATAGGTGACGTCGTTCAGTTTGTCGGACGTGTAGTCGCGGATTTCGACGGTCAAAGGGCTGTCGAGCGCATTCGGCAACTGGAACGTCATCCCTTGATTGGGTCGATCAGCATAAGCGATAAAGCCCGCATAAAGCTGAAGGTCCGCTAACGTGATCGGACCTGCTGGCGCGGGGACCGTACAAACCGCAATCGCAATCATACCGTCTAGCGGTGTCTGCAGGGGCAGCGCATTTGCCTTGGGATGCACCATCAGGGACATCGCCTCGAAGACAATATCATCGCCATCAAGACGCGCGTCCATATTAGCAAAAAGGGTGTCGCCAATATCGTACGTGCCTTGTCGCAAAGGCTCAAAGTCAACCGTGCCGCTGTCGTTCTCAAAGGCCTCTTTCGGCAGGGCAAAAATATCCTCTACCCGCTCGGCAGAGATCGTGAAATACATCTCAATCGCGTCATCCTGCCTGTCGAGCACCAAGGTCATGTCCGCCGCCGCAGCAAGGCTGGGGACTGCAAGCGCCCCTGCAAATGCAGCATTTCTGAGATGGATCATCAAAGCGCGCAACAGCATCAAACACTCCTTCCACAACGTCCGAGGTTGGCTGTCTGACGGATAGCTGTCTCTTTCAAAACATTTGGCATGATCGCTCACAAGTCAACTTTCTGCAACTTTGCACTTAATGGAAACAACTGTGCAGTCAAATAACACAAGCCAATGTGATCGCCGATACATCCGCAAACGGCATAGAGCCGCCTGCATTTCCAGCCTTGAGCCTGCGAAGCGCGCCCTCTAAGGCAAAGGGATGTTGATCTACCGCCTTCTTATCAGCCTTGTCGGGCCCTTGCTTTGGGCGCACCGAATCTGGCGTGCAAGTGGCGCGGTCGAGGCGATCTGGCCCGCACAGCCGACAAAGAGCGATGGCAAGACACTTTGGGTTCACGCCGCAAGCAATGGCGAAATCACATCGGCCAAACCTCTGCTTGTGGCGCTGCTGGGGCAAAGCCCTGATCTGAACCTTCTGATAACCGTAAACACGCCCAGCGCCGTCAAAGCAGCACGCGAATGGGATCTGCCGCGCACACAAGTCACCTATGCGCCCATCGATCTGCGCTGGCGCATCGCGCGCCTGATTGATGCGCTGGACCCTGCTGCAATCCTGATCGTCGAAAATGAGTTCTGGCCAAACAAGATCCTTCTCGCACAAGACCGTGGCCTGCCAGTTCTAGTTGCAGGCGCACGGCTGTCGAAAACCTCGGCCCGGCGGTGGCGCTTTCTGCCACGCCTTGCCCGCCGCATGACCCAGGCCATCACGGCGCTGTCGCCGCAAGACCCGGCATCGGCAGAACGGTTCTGTGCTTTGGGCCTGCCTGCGGACAAGCAACTGCCCGAACTTAACCTCAAGCTTTTCTACACTGCCCCCGAGGTCACGGCACCACCAACGGACCGGGCACAGACTATTCTTGCAGCCTCCACACATGACGGCGAAGACGTGCAGGTCATTGACGCATTTGCGGCAGCCTACCGCCTGAACCCAAAGCTTCGTTTGATCGTCGCACCGCGCCATCCGCGCCGGGCTTCGGCGATAATCGAAGCTGCAAAGCGCCATGATCTGGAACTGGCCCAACGCAGCACGGGTGCCACGTTCGACGCGGACACCGCGATCTGGCTGGCCGACACGATGGGTGAAATGGCCTTATGGTATAACGCAGCAGCCCTTTGCTTTGTCGGAGGGTCTTTGGTCGCAAAAGGTGGACACACCCCGTTTGAGCCCGCGGCACATGGCATGGCCCTGCTGACCGGACCAAATATCGAGAATTTCGAGCCACATTTCCGCGCGCTCCATGCCGCCGGGGCGGCCGATATCGTGCAGGACGTCAACGCGCTCAAGGATGCTTTTATCGCGCTGCCCAACACTTCAAAACTGCGTAAAATGGGCGCTGCAGCACACGCCTATCATGCGCAAAAAGGCAGCTTTGATCCTTTGATCCAAGCCATTTTGCAAAAGCTGTAAGCAAAAAACCTTCCAAAAGGCACGTCTTTTCATGGCGTTAACCCGCGCGCAGAAGTCGGGCCGCTTGATCTGCGCGCAGCCAATCCACCCGATCACGGACTTGCGGACGCACAGCCCCTTCGCGCGGTGCATCGCGCAATGTCATGCTCCAATGCGCCGGTCGATCCCGGCCCCGCCGTGCACCATCCCAACGCAACGCCTCGAGGACATCCTGCGCCGGGCTGGGCAAGATATCAGGTGGCGCATGCCCGTTCAAAACACCCCAGACGCCCGTCCAAAGCCGGCCGACGCTCCAAGGGTTGTACCCCCCACCACCCAGTACCAAGAGCCGCGCCGCACCCAGCGCCTTCAATCCCGCAACAATCGCCCAATGGGCGTTGTTTGACAGCTCTAGCTTAGAGAGCGGGTCTTCTTCCACGGCGTCTGCCCCACATTGCAGCACAATGGCGTCAGGTTCGAAATCAACCACCAGCGGCAGGATCAGTTGCTCGCGGATCAGCGCCATTTCGGTGTCGTTCATGCCGCGCGGCACAGGCAGGTTGTAGACCTGCCCGACCCCCCGATCGGTCAGCGCACCGGTCCGCGGCCAGCGGCCTTCCTCATGCACCGAAATCAAAAGCGTGTCTGGATCATCGGCAAAGCCATGCTCGACCCCGTCGGCATGATGCGCGTCAATATCCACATAGGCCACGCGCCGCGCGCCGTTGTGCTTGAGTGATAAGATCGCAAGCACTGGATCGTTCAGATAACAAAACCCGTTAGCATAGCCCGGCATGCCATGATGCGTGCCACCACCCGGATGATAGATAATCCCGCCATCCCGCAGCAACTCACCAGACAACAGCGATGCACCTGCAGCCGTCGCAGGCCGTCGGTAAACTTCGGGATAAATCGGGTTCGACACAGTACCCAATTGGAACCGTTTGCGATCCTCGTCCGAAATCTCCTGTGAAATTTCTGCGGCTTGAAGGGCGGCCACATAGTCTGGCTCGTGCCAGACATGCAGTGCTTTGGGTTTGGCGCGGGGCGAGTTGATATACTGCGCATCTGGCAGCCACCCCAACGCACGGCTCAAATCCATCGCGGTCGAGACGCGCGGCACCCGCAAAGGATGCCACTCCCCATAGCTCGAGCCGCGATATATCTCGGATCCCAGAAACAGCGGCGTGCCAGAGCTTAGAACAGAGCCTGCGTCCAAGCTCAAGATGTCAGCTGCCCCTCAATCGCGCGGACAAGCTTGGGGGCGTTGGGCCGGACGTTCGACCCGAAGGCCTCGACGAACTGCCCGTCTGTGCCGATCAGAACCTTGTTGAAATTCCAGCGCGGCGTGAAGCCATGGCGCTCTCGCAGCCAAGCGTAGAATGGGTGCGCGCCTGATCCACGAACAGACGTGATTTCGGTCATCGGAAGCTCAAGCCCAAAGGTCATCTCGCAAAATTCCTTGACCTCTTCGGCGCTGCCCAGCTCTTGGCGGAAATCACCCGATGGTACGGCCAACACGACAAGCCCCTGCGCTGAATAGCGATCATGCAAGGCCTGCAAGCCTTCATATTGATACGTAAATCCACAAAGCGACGCGGTATTGACGACCAAGACAGGCCGCCCCACCCAATCGCTAAGCCGGTATTCGCCGCCATCAATGGATGGAAACCGAAACGTGCCTGCCTCTGCAAAAGCTGGCGCGGCCATGCTGGCAGCAAAAGCGGCAAGTATGGTACGCCGTGTCCATACTGGGATCTGAGCTGTCATATTACCCTCTCTGCGTTCAACGTCTGTTAACCAAATGTGGTGCAAAAAGTCACAATCGGCGCACATTCTTGTGTGAAAGCTGCGTGAAATCACAGTTAGCTGTCGCAATCGCGCGCGAATGACGTATCCTATTAGTACTCTCAGAAATCAAAGTAGACGTTGTAATCAAGAAATCCATGTCCCTCCTTCGCATGACCCAAAAGCCCATTTCCCTTGGGGACGCCGCAAAACGCGACGTCCGTACCCAGTTTGCCGCCCTGCCATTCCGGATTGTGCAGGATAAGGTGCAGGTCCTGCTGATTACCAGCCGTGGTACAAAACGCTGGATCCTGCCCAAGGGTTGGCCAATGGACGGTATGACCCCCGCCCAATCCGCCGCCGAGGAAGCCTTTGAAGAGGCTGGCGTGAAGGGTAAAGCCTTTGATATCTGTCTTGGGGTCTATTCTTATAACAAGGTGATGGCAGGCACGCCCGATCTGCCTTGTCTTGCGATGGTTTTCCCTCTCAAGGTCAAACGCGTTTTGTCAGAGTATCCCGAAAAAAGCGAACGCCGCCGCAAGTGGCTGCCGCTCAAACAGGCTGCCGATAAGATCAGCGAACCCGAACTGCGCGCGATCCTCAAAGGTTTTGATCCACGCTTGCTCAAGCTCTGAAACGCTTGATCGCTTTTGCAAAACAGTTACATCAAGGCCGTCCCTGTGAGCGTGAGGACCTATGATCCGATTTGCGTTAAAATGCGAAAACGACCATCGATTTGAAAGCTGGTTTGCCTCTGGCACGGCGTTCGAGGCGCTCAAGTCCAAAGGCCATGTGGCATGCGCGATCTGTGGCTCGGATCAAGTGGTCAAAGACATCATGGCCCCACGCGTCAGTACGGCCCGTACATCCGAACAACCACTTTCCGCGCCCGCAAATGCCGCCGAACAGGCCATCGCAGAGATGCGCAAACATGTCGAAGACACCGCCGATTACGTCGGCAAAAGCTTTGCAAAGCAAGCACGTGAAATCCACGATGGCACTGCACCAGACCGCGCCATCTACGGCGAGGCCAACGTCCAAGAGGCCAAGAAGCTTCTTGAAGATGGCGTGCCGGTTCTGCCGTTGCCCTTCACGCCCAACCGAAAGGCCAATTAGCCATGTCGATCCTGATTACAGGCGCTAACCGCGGCATCGGTGCGCAGTTGCTGCATCAGTATACCAATGCAGGCCACCTCGCCCTTGGGACCGCCCGCCACCCTGAGGAGGGCTTGCTACAACTTGATGTCGCAGATCCTGCCTCCGTCGATGCATTGGCCAAAACACTCGACAGCAAGACGATTGACCTGTTGATCTGCAACGCTGGCGTCTACCTCGATAAGGGCGCAAATCTGGCTGACGGCTACGGCGCTGATCTGTGGGCGCAAAGCTTTGCAGTCAACGTCACAGGGGTATTTCTGACGGTCCAGGCCTTGTTGCCGCATCTACAATGCAGCAAGACACCAAAGATCGCGATCATGTCCTCGCAAATGGCCTCGCAGGAACGTGCGCCTGGCGGCAGCTATATCTACCGCGCATCGAAGGCTGCAGTACTGAACCTCGGTCGCAATCTTGCTACCGATCTGCATGATCTTGGCATTGCGGTGGGCATCTATCACCCCGGCTGGGTCTCCACCGATATGGGGGGCGGCACTGCCCCCACGACACCCGAAGCCTCTGCGGCTGGTCTCATCAAACGCTTTGACGCGCTGAGCCTTGAGACCACAGGCTGCTTCGAGACGTTTGAGGGCCACCCACACCCCTACTAAGCTTTCGCTTCTTAGAAATATCCCGGGGATCCGGGGGGCAAAGCCCGCTTACGGTGATTTGCGTTGCAATTCACCTAACGTGCGACAGGTTTCCTTGAAACCTTTGTCTAGCGTGGCAACGCGTGCTGAAGGCACGCGACGCAAAACCTTGCCCTCCACGGCCCCTTCCCATATGACCCCGGCCAGAACGTAAGGGACATCTGAAATGCCAGTTCTGGTGATGAAATTCGGCGGCACATCCGTCGCTACGCTCGACCGCATCAAACGCGCCGCCAAGCGGGTCGGCGTGGAAGTGGCCAAGGGCTATGACGTGATCGTCATCGTCTCGGCCATGTCGGGTAAAACCAACGAACTGGTCGGCTGGGTAAACGAGACGTCGCCCCTTTTTGACGCACGCGAATACGACGCAGTCGTCAGCTCGGGCGAGAACGTGACCGCGGGCCTCATGTCCCTGACCCTTCAGGAAATGGACGTGCCCGCGCGCAGCTGGCAAGGCTGGCAGGTACCGCTGAAAACGACCTCGGCCCA
>CAKZXZ010000172.1 GCA_937883775.1 uncultured Paracoccaceae bacterium | reverse complement strand
CGTGCCACCAACCATCAGAATTTCGTTGAACTGGATCTTTTCACCAGCATCGGCTGCAAGTTTCTCAACACGCAGAACGTCACCCGCCTGCACCTTGTATTGCTTGCCACCGGTCTTGAGGACCGCAAACATCGCGTCTTTCCTTCATTTACCGCGTCCTGTGGTCCCTTGCGGAGTTATCGGCGCCTGCGGATCAGGCCCCACCTCGGACAGCGCGCCCGTTTGGGCGTCATTAAAATAAGTACCGGACAAGCAAAGGTCTGCCGGAATGCGCGCTTATCGTCACGTTGCGGTTGTAAGTCAAGCCCAAAGCGGCAAGCGTGCAAGCATGTTTTTGCGTCTTCTCGCTCTGCCCTGTCTGTGCACCCTCGCCGCCTGCGCAATCGAGCCGCGCGAGGTGGCAAACCAATTGATGCTGCCGGGCTACAAGTTGCAGAACTCGGCCGAAAACGCAGCCTATAACCGCCGTCGCGGCGCGGTCGAGTTCTTTGTCAAGGACAACCACCCCCGGATCATGTCTGATATCGCCCGAGGCCAGGGTGCCTATCTCGACGAAGCGATCACTTTAGCGCAGGTGCCAATGGCAGCGCGTGAGGCTCTCAAGCTTGAACTGCGCGGGGACCGCACGCTTTACGCCAACAGCCCCGCCGCATTGGTCACCGTATTGATGGGCTACGGCGCCTAAAGCTCTTGCCCACCCATATATATCGACGCGGCCAATCCCAGCGCGCGGCTGATTTCGGTGAACATGGTGTTGAAGCTTTCGAAAAGCGCACGGTTCAGCGCGGCCCCTTCCGGTGTTTTCGACAATGTAATGTAGGATTCGATCTGCGCGTCGCTCAGCGGCTGATACGCCATCAAGAGGTAGGACTGTATCCATTCCTCGGTCTCGGCCCGGATCTCTTGCTCTTGTTCCCAGACATCACGGATGATCTGGTCTTCCGTCATATCAAACGGAAACGCACCGCCATCGACGAGGCCGCTATAAAACGCATAGTTCGAATTCAACGCCCCGACGACATTTGATTCGACCAGATCATTGGCGTCGATATACGACCGGATCAGCGTCAACCGCGGATCATCATCCGCCAAAGCGGCCTCAAGCTGTGTGCGGCTGGCCTCGTCCACGGCGTCATCCAGCAGCGCTTCACGGGCGCTGATCTCAAGCGCCACAATCTCAGACCCCACCTCGGAGTTGAAAAAAGCGATCAGCGGCGCTGTATCGGTGTCCCCCATCGCGTCGCCAAACGCGGTCTTTAATGTCGCGGTCATCTTGCCGGTGTCGTAGATGTCGTCAACCGCGCGGTCCCAGTCGGGCCCGCCCACACCGTTTAGAAAATCCGTCGCCATCTCGGCGCCGTAAACCAGCCCTTCGGCGCGCATTACATCCACAATCCGGTCAAGCCCCATCGCATCATATAGCGCGTCTGTATCCGCACGCGCTGCACCTGGCAGTAAAAGCATTACCGCAAAAACGATCTGGATCAGGCGTGTCATCTGGCTCTCCTTTGTGGATCGCAAGCTAGCGCCGTTTACCGTTTGGGCCAATGCGCAAAAGGCCTGCTCATCAATCTGTGACACGTCATCCGCCGTGTGGGGCAAAAATCAGTTGCACCGCGCGACCATGGGCTTTAAACGCGCCGCCACAGACCCTTCGCGGAGAGGTGCCGGAGTGGTCGAACGGGGCGGTCTCGAAAACCGTTGTGGGTGCAAGCCCACCCAGGGTTCGAATCCCTGTCTCTCCGCCAGGTTTGTCTTCCGTCGACAGTCACGGCTTTTTCACTTTGTGGGAACTGGATTAGCTTTCAGCGGCAGGGCGTTGTTTTATAACCAATTTGGTGCCTGACCAAGCGTGATGTCAGGCCCAACAGCGCAGGTCGCCACCAGCGTCTGATCCTGAACGGTCATATCCGTAACCCGCACGCTTTGCGCCAGCGGCACCGTATAGATCGCGTGTTCGATGACATGGGTGTCGCCAAGTCGCAGACAGGTCGGCACCTCAAACCTTGCGGCCAGTCCCTGCTCAACCGCAGCGCGGTGACCTGCTGCACCAGCCGCACAGCCATCTTCGATCCCAAGCACGCCCCTGTGACGCCCGTTCCAAGGCGCATAATCACGGCCTCCATTCGAAAACCAAAGCATGGTGACAGGCAGCACGCGCGGGTCTTTCACGATCACGATCAAATCCTTCTCTGCGTGTCGGGAAATCGCAGTCCACCCCAATGCCGCCCCACCCGCTTCGATCAATGTCACAAAATCCTCATGTCCGGGTTGATCCGGATACCGGGTCAGATCTACCAGACCATTGCGACCCGGAAATCTACTTATATCAGTTGTTTGCGCAGGATACCTCAACCAGTTGCGTCCCGGCTCTAACGGGTGACCCGGCGTAACGGCCAGCGCTTTGGCGGAATAACTTAGATCAGCGCCTTGCGCCATCCGCACCATCGGATGATGTGCCACCGTCAAACCACCTGAGCCGCCGATAATGCGGTGGGTCTGAAAAAGCGCCCCGCCCTCAAGTGCGACCGTTTTCTCGATCTGCGCGCCCATCACATCAACGGGCAACCGCAGCACGGCACGGCTGTCAGTCTGCGCAATCACCTCCCATGGCGAGTTTGCGGTCATCCCATGGATCGGACCGTCAATCAGATCGCTTTTGCCAAATGGCGCACAAAAGAAATCACCCTGAAGGCCGCGCTCGACCAGCGGGATTGATGTATCGCGCTGCACCTCCGGCGTGTCGATCCAGGGCGCGCGGTGCAAAGGTGTGATCCCGTTCAGCGTCAGATCACAGATATGGCCCGTCTCAAGTGCGACCCGAACCGTATCCGCACCATTCGACAGGGTGAGGTTCACCCCCGAAAGCCTTGAGCTATAACAAATTTCTCGGAACTGTTTGAGCGTGACGCAGGTGGTTTTACATTCGCGACCTTGGTAAACTTCTGCTTTAATAGCTTTTGCAGATCCCCTTCGGCGCCCCCTGCCAAAACCTTGGCCACAAAGGTTCCGCCGGGATCCAGCACGTCAAACGCAAAATACGCCGCTGCTTCGCACAGCGCCATGATGCGCAAATGATCTGTCTGTTTGTGCCCCGAACTGGCCGCCGCCATGTCCGACATCACCACATCCGCCTGCCCACCCAGCCAATCCTTGACCTTCTGATCGGCATCGTTCTCCAGAAAGTCCAGAACGTGCAAATCAGCGCCTGCAATTGCCTCGATCTCTTGCAAGTCGATGCCAAGCACTGTGCCGACCGCCTTGCCCGACCGCTCTGCCAGCGCGTTCACCCGCTTGACGGCCACCTGACACCACCCGCCCGGCGCACAGCCCAGATCGACAACCCGTGCGCCCGGCACCAGAAAGCGGAACTTGTCGTCCAATTCCAAGATCTTGAACGCTGCGCGCCCGCGATAGCCCTCGGCCTGCGCGCGCTTGACGTAAGGATCGTTCAACTGCCGCTCAAGCCACAGGGTCGATGACAGTTTGCGCCCTCTCGCGGATTTCACCTTCACGCGCAAATCGCGCTGCCCGCGCCCGCTTGTCTTCTTTGCCATCAGCCGGGCCTTCCTTCCAACACACCATCCGCGCTCATCTGTGCGTATAGCAGCCCTTCGCGCAAACCGCGATCCGCGACCGAAAGGCGATCTGTTGGCCAGGACCGCAACAAAGCCTGCAAGATTGCGGCGCCTGACATAATCAACGCCTGCCGGTCCCGCCCGATACGCGGATCATTGCGCCGCCCCACGGGCCCCAGCGCAAGATAGTCGTGGATCACCCGGTGAATCTGCTCGGAATCCATGCGCAGCCCGTCCACTTTCGAGCGGTCATATCGTTTCAGTCCCAGATGCGATGCCGCAACGGTCGTGACCGTCCCACTGGTGCCGATGATCTGAAACCCTTCGCGCACCTGCTCTTCGGCATAAGGCGCAAAATCGGCGAGATTTTCCTCAAAGAAACAGCTCATCAAGGCGAACCGGCCCGCATCATCATCCACATCATGGAACTGATCGCGTAGAGTCGCGACCCCCAACGGCACCGAAATCCAGTCGACCACCGATGCATTTCCATCGCCCGCATCACCGCGGCGGAGCCCTTCGGTGACTTGCATAATCGCCTGCGCACGGCGCTTTTTCTTAACACGGCGCAGGTCAATCCACACCAACTCGGTCGAGCCGCCGCCAATATCGACCACCAGCAACTGTTCGGTCTTTTTCGACACCAGCGGCGCGCAGGAAATCACCGCCAGCCGCGCCTCTTCCTCAGGTGCGATAATCTCAAGCTCAAGGCCCGTTTCACGCCGCACCTGCGCGATAAATTCGCGCGCGTTGACGGCCCGGCGACAGGCTTCGGTTGCCACCAGCCGCATCCGCCTGACACGGTGCTGTTTCAGCTTGTGCTTACAAATCCGCAGCGCGTGAACGGTACGCTGCATCGACGCCCGCGACAGCCGCCCAGACGCCTCAAGCCCCGCCCCCAACTGAACGGTCTTGGAAAAGCTATCAACCACTTTGATCTGCTCGCCATCGGGGCGCGCAATCAACATGCGGCAACTATTTGTGCCCAGATCAAGCGCCGCATACAGCGGCGGCCTGTCCGGTTTGGAAGATGCGGTGCCTTCAACCGGTTTCGGGAGAGCGCCCGCACCTAAGGGACGCTTGGGCGCCATCGTCACGCCCTCCATTTCGAGTTGCCCTTAACTTATGACGTCCCAGAGACGCGCGCAAGAACGCACATAATGAACATGAATCGTTTTCCGATGACCGGCGGTGGCCCTGCGCCGCCCTTTGTCCTAAATCAAAAGCGTCGCTCGTGTGGTGCGCTTTGTCGAAAATGAGCCGTGTCTCCGCCGCGCGACCCCGTAGAAAGGCCTTAATAGGGAGAGCACAATGCCAGACGTTACCGTTGTCTATTGGCGCGATATTCCAGCGCAAGTCATCGTCGGCAAGGGGCGCCGGGGTGCCAAGAAGCCGCTTGAAGAGCGGTTTGAGCAGGCAATTGACCGCGCCGCAATGAAGACGGGTGCGGCCGGAACGGATGAGTATCTGGCCGAATGGCGCAAGGCCGATCCCTACCCTGTCGAAGGCGATCCAGACGCAGTTCTGGACGCCGAAGTGGCCCGCCTGCAGGCCGAATACGATCAAGAGCGCATCAAGACGCTGATTGCAAACGATGGCTGGGCATAAGCCGCCATCTTTCTGGGAGGCCGCAATGGGTCTGTTGAATTTCAAGCGCAAGGACACCGCACAGACGCCCAACCCGCAGGTTGAGACGTTTTTGCGGGACTATTCGATCGAAGTTATGCCGCGCACGGCGGAAAAGATCGATGATTTCCGCGATTTGTTGCCCGAAGGCACGCGCGTCTACATTGCGCATATCGAAGGCACCCCGATTGACGAGATGGTCGCAACCGCCGCCCGTCTCGCGCGCGACGGCTATAATGTTATGCCTCATTTTCCTGCGCGGATTATCAAAGACAAGACCGTCCTGGCGGATTGGATTGCGCGCTATCAAGGCGAAGCAAACGTCGATCAGGCGCTCTTGCTGGCCGGTGGCGTCGCCGCGTCCCATGGTGATTTCGACAGCTCCATGCAGCTCTTGGAAACCGGTCTTTTCGACAAAGCCGGGTTCAAGCGGCTCCATGTTGCGGGTCACCCTGAAGGGAACAAGGATATCGACCCCGACGGTAGCATGAAGAACGTCGAAGAAGCGCTTGCCTGGAAACAGAAATTCTCTGAAACGACAGATGCCAAAATGGCGCTTGCCACGCAGTTCTGCTTTGAAGCCAAGCCTGTGATCGCTTGGGCCGATGCATTGAAAGAGGCAGGCATTGATCTGCCGATCCACATCGGTGTCGCCGGTCCCGCGAAACTGCAAACGCTCATCAAGTTCTCAATTGCCTGCGGCGTCGGCGCGTCTCTGCGCGTGCTGCAAAAACGCGCCAAGGATGTGACCAAACTGGTCCTCCCGTTCGAGCCGACCGAGTTTCTCACCGATCTCGCCGCCCACAAGGCCGCAAACCCCGATTTCAACATCACCCATGTGCATTTCTTCCCGCTGGGCGGGATCAAGACGAACGCGCAGTGGGCCATCGACAATGGCGGCGCCTCTGCCGTCCCTGCCTCTCAGGCGTAAGGATTAGGAATGACCCGCACCGTACTGGAATCTAAATCGAAAACTGTTGTCATCGGCTTTGATGAGCCGTTCTGCGTGATCGGTGAACGGATCAATCCTACAGGCCGCAAAAAGCTTGCTGCTGAACTTGAGGCGGGCGATTTCTCGACGGTCGAGAAAGACGCGCTGGAACAGGTTGCCTGCGGCGCGCAGGTCCTCGATATCAATGCGGGCGTTGTCTACAACTCCAACCCCAACCCCAACGAGACCGAGCCGCCCTTGATGGGCAAGATCGTCGATCTGGTCCAAGGGCTCGTTGATATCCCCCTGTGCATCGACAGCTCCGTCCCCGGAGCCTTGGAGAAGGGTTTGGAACTGGCCAATGGCCGCCCGCTGCTGAACTCGGTGACAGGTGAGGAAGAGCGGTTGGAGGAAATCCTACCGCTGGTCAAGAAATACAACGTCCCCGTTGTCGCCATTTCCAACGATGATACCGGCATTTCCGAAGACCCCGAGGTCCGCTTTGCGGTTGCCAAGAAGATTGTCGAACGTGCGGCTGATTTCGGTATCCCCGCCCATGACATCGTGGTCGATCCGCTGGTAATGCCTGTCGGTGCGATGGGCACCGCTGGCGTTCAGGTCTTTGAACTTGTGCGTAAACTCCGCGAAGAGCTGGGTGTGAACACCACCTGCGGCGCCTCCAATATCAGTTTTGGCCTGCCCAACCGCCACGGCATCAACAACGCGTTCCTCGCCATGGCCTCCGCCGCTGGCATGACGTCGGCAATCATGAACCCGGTGGCAATGCCCAAGACCAAAAAGATGGTTAGCGACCGTCTCGATGAATTGAAAGCTCTTGGCGCCACCGCCCCCGATGACGTCGATATGACCGCCATCGCACCGCTTCTGGGCATCGCCCCGGCGCAAGACATCGTGACTGAACGCCTCGCGCGTCTTGCCGATCTGGGCATTATCGTTCCCGAAGGCGTTGAGCTTGGAAAACTCGCCCCGCTTTTGGGTCTGTCCCCAAAAGTTGGCGTCGCCTCGGAGGAGGTCATCTCGATCCGCGCCGCCGACTTCTTGCTCGATCATGATCCCTCGGGCGGGAACTGGATTAAGCTGAACAAAACCGCAGCCCCCGCCGGTGGTCGCGGCGGTCGCGAAGGTGGCCGTCGGCGTCGGCGCGCTTAGATTACTTTAGGAACCTGTCGGAACCCACTGAAAAGGTGTCGAAATGAAAGCTGACCCCCTCGTGATCTTCACGCCCTCGGGCAAGCGGGGGCACTTTCCTGTCGGCACACCGATCCTGACCGCCGCACGGCAATTGGGCGTGGATCTTGATAGCGTCTGCGGCGGACGTGGCATCTGCTCCAAATGTCAGATCACGCCCTCTTACGGCGAATTTCCCAAGCATGGCGTAACTGTTCAGGACAGCGCGCTGTCAGACTGGAACGCGGTCGAGCAGCGCTATGACGACAAACGTGGCCTCAAAAGCGGGCGTCGTCTTGGCTGTCAGGCAACCGTCCAAAGCGACATCGTCATCGACGTGCCGCCTGAAAGCCAGGTCCACAAACAAGTTGTCCGCAAAGCCGCCACCGCTCGCGCCATCACGATGGAGCCCGCGACGCGTCTTTACTATGTCGAGGTGGCAGAACCGGACATGCACGTCCCCACTGGCGATTTCGAACGACTTCAAGATGCCCTTGCAACCCATTGGGATATCAGTGAAATAACTGCCGATTTAACCTTGATGCGCAAGCTGCAACCCGCCCTACGCAAAGGCGAATGGGCCGTGACAGTCGCCCTGCACCAAGGCCATCAGGACGCCACACACCGCGTCCTTGACGTCTGGCCCGGTTTCTTTGAAGGCCCGCTTTACGGCCTCGCCATCGACCTCGGCTCGACCACTGTCGCGGCGCATCTGTGTGACCTCACAGATGGCGAAGTCAAAGCCTCCAGCGGCATCATGAACCCGCAAATTCGCTTCGGCGAAGATTTGATGAGCCGTGTCAGCTATGCGATGATGAACCCGGGCGGTGATGTTGAAATGACCTCGGCCGTGCGCGAGGCTATCAACGATCTGACAACCGCCATCGCCGATGAAGCGCAAATCGACGCCCAGCACATTGTCGAGACGGTCTTCGTCTGCAACCCGGTCATGCATCACCTTCTGCTGGGCATCGACCCAGTCGAGCTGGGACAGGCCCCCTTCGCCCTTGCAACGTCGTCCTCGGTCAGTCTCGACGCCAAAGAGCTTGACCTGACAGCCATGAACAACCGCGCCCGCGTTTTCATCATGCCGTGCATCGCGGGCCATGTCGGCGCGGATGCCGCAGCGGTTGCGCTCAGCGAAGAACCGCAAAATTCCAAGGACTTGGTGCTCATAGTTGATGTAGGCACTAACGCTGAAATCCTTTTGGGCAACGCCGAGAAAGTGCTCGCCTGCAGCTCCCCCACCGGCCCCGCGTTCGAAGGCGCGCAAATCTCCAGCGGCCAACGCGCCGCCCCGGGTGCCATCGAAAAGATCGAAATTGATCCCACGTCCAAAGAGCCGCGTTTCAAAGTCATCGGCTCTGATCTGTGGTCCACCGACACCGGGTTTGAAACGGCAATCGCGACGACGGGCATCACCGGCATCTGCGGCTCAGGCATCATCGAGGCTGTCGCCGAAATGCGCATGGCCGGGCTGCTTGATCCCTCTGGCCTCATCGGGGGGCCAGAGCAAACCGGCACCCCCCGGTCGATCCCCGAAGGACGAACCCACGCCTATGTCATCCACGACGGTACCGCCGATGGCGGCCCGTTGGTTACCGTGACCCAAGGCGACATCCGTGCAATTCAGCTCGCAAAATCAGCGCTTTACGCAGGCGCACGGCTTTTGATGGACGAAATGGGCGTCGACACAGTTGACCGCGTGGTGCTTGCTGGTGCGTTCGGTGCTCACATCTCCAGCAAACATGCAATGGTTCTGGGCATGATCCCCGACGCGCCGCTTGAAAACGTCTCCAGCGCTGGCAACGCCGCTGGCACCGGCGCACGGATTGCGCTGTGCAATACATCCGCCCGGACCCGGATCGAGACTTTGGTCAAACAAATCGACAAGGTCGAAACCGCCATCGAGCCGAAATTCCAAGAGCATTTCGTCAACGCCAACGCGATCCCCCACGCCACAGATCCGTTCCCGGAATTGGCCAAGATCACAACGCTGCCCGATGTCAGTTTTAACACGCAATCAGGCGATCAGGCACGCGGACGCCGTCGCCGTCGCCGCGCTTGACGCCCCTGTCGGACCCGTCTAGTCAGACAGTCCGGTGCGGGTATGGTGAAAAGGTATCACGCGAGCTTCCCAAGCTTAAGTTACGGGTTCGATTCCCGTTACCCGCTCCACGCTTACGGTTTTGGATATTTGAAAAAAGCGAAGCCAGAGGTGTACCCTGCCTTTCGCTTTTTGGAAATATCCTCGCGCGGAGCGCAAATTAATAATCAGAATGCGCCACAGGCGCTCAATAAAGCCCGGCTGATTTTGCGCGAAGCTGGATCAGCGCAAGGACCGTATCGATCGTGGGCGTCGGCGTGTCGGTCAGCCGCCCCAGCTCTTGCACCGATGCCACAAGCGCATCAATCTCCATCGGGCGACCTTGATCCAGATCCTGCCACATCGATGTACGATGCGCGCCGACGGCAGCCCCGCCATCAATACGGCGATCTACATCGATGGGGAATTTCACGCCAAGCTTTTCTGCAATCACCTGCGCTTCGACCATCATACCGCGCGCCACGGCGCGTGTGCCGGGATCGGTACACAGCACATCCAGCGTCGCATGGGTCAGCGCCGAGATCGGGTTGAACGATAGGTTCCCCCACAGCTTGACCCAGATTTCATCACGAATGCGCGGGCGCACGGGCGCTTTCAGCCCTGCGGCGGATAACGCCTTTGACAGCGCCAACGCGCGCTCGGATTTTGAGCCATCCGGCTCCCCAAGAGAGAACCGATTGCCTTCGATATGCTTTATGACACCGGGCTCAATCACCTCCGCGGCCGGGTAGACCACGCAGCCCAACACGTTGTCCGGGCCAAAACCGGTCCACTGTGCATCGCCCGGATCAACCGAGGCCAAGCGCGTCCCCTCCAGGTCCCCGCCCAGTTTGTGGAAATACCACCACGGCACCCCGTTCACGCCGCTCACAATCGTCGTGTTTGGCCCAATCAGCGGCTGCATCTTGTCAACAACAGGCGGCACCGAATGGGCCTTCAGCGTGACGATGACATAATCCTGCGGACCCAGCTCAGACGGATCATCCGACGCCGTCACCTGCACATTGGTCTCTCCGCTCTCCTCGATCAGCCGCAACCCATTGGCTTGCATCGCCGCCAGATGCGGGCCGCGCGCGACAAGCGATACATCCGCGCCCGCATCGGCCAGTTTCACGCCCATATAGCCGCCGATTGCCCCGGCGCCGAAGACACAGATTTTCATGCCGAAGTCCTTACGCCGCCTGCACCAAACCCAGCTTTTCGGCCATGCCGATCCGCTGCATCTTACCGGTCGCCCCTTTCGGGATTTCGTCCAAAATCAGAACCTTACGCGGTACTTTGAAGTCAGCAACACGCTCTGCGGCAAACGCACGAATGTCTTTCTCCGTTGCGTCCTGTCCGTCGCGTAGAACAACGGCGGCTGCCACCTCTTCACCCAGTTTCGGGTGCGGCAGCGCAAAGGTCACACATTGCGCGACCGCCGGGTGATCCATCAGGATCTCATCAACCTCCAGCGGGCTGATCTTCTCGCCAC